>JAHFTH010000268.1 GCA_023269445.1 Lacunisphaera sp. | reverse complement strand
AGCGTCAACACCACGGCGCAGAACGTGCAGCAGATGATCCAGAACATCCGCAACAGCTACGTCTCGAAGACCGAGCAGCGGCGCCAGCTCGACTTCGTCCACCAGCTGAACGAGCTCCACGCCCAGAATCTCCAGCGCGACGCCGCGCTCGAGTCGCGCCTCGAGACCGCCGAGATCGCGTTCCGCATGCAGGCCGAGGCCACCGACGTCTTCGACATCAACAAGGAATCCGCCGAGGTCCGCGCCGCCTACGGCAACACCCCGCAGGGCAAGCAGCTCCTCATCGCCCGCCGCCTCGTCGAGCGCGGCGTCCGCTTCGTCCAAGCTTGGCACGACGGCTGGGATCACCATCAAGATCTTGAGGACCGCATCACCGAGAAAGCCGGCGAGATCGACCAGCCGCTCGCGGCCCTCATGACCGACCTCAAGCAGCGCGGCCTGCTCGACTCCACGCTCGTCGTCTGGGGCGGCGAATTCGGCCGCAAGCCCACCAAGGACCGCAACGGTGGCGACAATCCCGGTCGCGATCACAACGCCAAGGCTTTCTCCGTGGTGATGGCCGGCGGCGGCGTGAAGGGCGGCCTCGTCCACGGTGCGACCGATGAATTCGGCGCCGCCGCCGTGAAGGACAAGGTCCACGTGCACGACCTGCACGCCACGATCCTGCACTGCCTCGGCTTCGACCACACCAAGCTCACCTACCGTTTCAATGGCCGCGATTTCCGCCTCACCGACATCGCTGGCAACGTGGTGAAACCGATTCTCGCATAGTCATGTCCCACGAAAAGCGTCATCCTGAGCGCAGCGAAGGTTCCAGTCTTTGTGGGCGGGGTGCCCACACCCCGCGAGACATGGCAGACGAGGGCGTCCACCCTCCATCTGGATTCTTCGCTGCGCTCAGAATGACAGGTTCGGGTGGCTTTTTCCTAGTCGGCATACTCGTCGCGCACGCGGCTGAGCCCGCGCTCTCGGCGGCGGACCAACAATTCTTCGAGACGAAAATCCGTCCCGTTCTCACCGAGCAGTGCTACAAGTGCCACAGCCACACGGCCGACAAGATCAAGGGCGGGCTCATGCTCGATTCGCGCGACGCCGTGCTCCATGGCGGCAGCTCCGGCCCCATCATCGTGCCCGGCAAGCCCGACGACAGCGTCCTCATTCAGGCTCTCCGTTACACCGACGCCGACCTGCGGATGCCGCCGGAGGAGCATGGCGGAAAATTAACGGAGCAGCAGATCGCCGACTTCACCGAGTGGGTGCGCCGCGGCGCACCTGATCCGCGCGTGCCACTCGCCCTCGCCGGCGGCAGCTCCTACGGCGGCGTCGGCAAAAGCCACTGGGCCTTCCAGCCCGTGCAGAAATCCGCCGTGCCCGCGGTGAAGAACACCGCGTGGGTCCAGTCGCCCGTCGATAATTTCATCCTCGCCCGCCTTGAGACCACCGACCTTGTGCCCAGCCCGCTCGCCGACAAGCGCACGCTCATCCGCCGCGTCACCTTCGACCTCACCGGCCTCCCGCCCACCGAGCCCGAGATCCAGCGCTTCCTCGCCGACGATGCACCCGACGCGTTCGCCAAGGTTGTGGACCGCCTCCTCGCTTCGCCGGCTTACGGCGAACGCTCGGCCCGCGCCTGGATGGATGTCGCCCGTTACTCCGACACCAAGGGCGACGCCCCCAAGCGTGACGACCCGCGCTTCCCCCACGCGTGGACTTACCGCGACTATCTCATCGAGGCCTTCAACACCGACAAACCCTTCAATCTCTTCATCACCGAGCAACTCGCTGCCGACCGTCTCGTCAACGACGTGGTCGCGAAAGCCAAGGCCGCGAAAAAGGAACCGCCCATCGACCAGCACATCCTGGCCGCCCTCGGCTTTCTCACCCTCGGCAACCAGCACGACGGCCGCCGCAACGACATCATCGATGATCGCATCGACGTCACGACGAAGGCCTTCCTCGGCCTCACCGTTTCCTGCGCCCGCTGCCACGACCACAAGTTCGATCCCATTCCGACCAAGGACTACTACTCGCTCTACGGCGTTTTCGCCAACACCGCCGAGCCACGCTCCGTCATGCAGGCGCCCACCCTGCAAACCAAGATCCCCAAGACCCCCGCACTAGATGGATACATGGCCAAGGCCAAAGAGCTCCAGGTCAAGGCCGCCGACCTGCAGAAACAATTCCAGGAATTCCGCCGCTCCCGCACGCGCGATGCCGACAAGCGTCGCGAACTCGTCCGCGCCGAGGCCCTCCTCCAGCGCGAGATCGGCAACCTCGAGATGAACGACCCCGGCGCCCCCGCCCGGGCCCACGCCCTCACCGATATCTCCGACCCCAAGGATTATCCCGTCCTCCTCCGCGGCGAAGTGGAGAACGAGGGCCCCGTTGTCCCGCGTCGCTTTCTGGAAATTCTCTCCCCCGATCCCAAGAAGCGCGCCGTGTGGACCAAGGGCAGCGGCCGCCTCGAACTGGCCCAAGCCATCGCCGATCCGAAAAACCCGATGACCGCGCGCGTCCTCGTGAACCGGCTCTGGCAGCAGCATTTTGGCACGGGCTTCGTCGGCACGCCCGACAATCTCGGCAACATGGGCGGCACGCCCACGCATCCCGAACTACTCGACTGGCTCGCCACCCAATTCGTCGCCGACGGCTGGTCGCTGAAAAAACTGCACCGCACCATTCTCCTCAGCAGCACTTACCAGCAGAGCAGCCAGGCCAACCCTGCCGGAGCCGCCGCCGACCCGGAAAACAAATTGCTCTGGCACTACGGGCTGCGTCGTTTCGACTTCGAAGAAATCTACGACTCGCTCCTCGCCATCTCCGGCACACTCGACCGCACCGTCGGCGGCAAGTCCGTCACGCCTGTCAGCGACGGCTTCGGCAAACGCCGCGCGCTTTACTTCCTGATCGACCGCCGCAATCCGCCCGAGCTGCTCACGCAATTCGATTTCCCCAATCCCGACACGCCCACCGGTAAACGCTACGACACCACCGTGCCGCAACAGGCCCTGTTCCTCATGAACAGCCCGCTCGTGGTCGAGACCGCGCGCAAGCTCACGCACCGGCCCAGCTTCACCGCTTTCGCCCGCGACGAGGAACGTGTCGCGTCGCTCTACCTCGCCATCTTCCAGCGTCCGCCCACTGATCGCGAGATCGAGCTCGGCGTCGGCTACGTCCGCGCCAATCCCACCGGTGCCGGCCTCGAGCCACCGCCTGAACCGCCCGCGATGAAAAACGCCCGCGAGCGTCAGCGCGAGCAACGTCAGGCCCAGCGCGCCGCGCTCGCGGGCAAGCTCGGTGCTGACCCACGCCCCGTCGGCTCCAACATCGAACACGGCGGCCCGCTCGATGCCTGGACCAAGCTCGCGCACGCGCTCTTCCAGAC
>JAHFTH010000267.1 GCA_023269445.1 Lacunisphaera sp. | reverse complement strand
GGCTACTCCATCAATGTGTTTCAATCGCACATTGATTACCTCAATGCGATCAACTCAGTGATTAGACCAGACCTGCCAGTGTTCGACTTAGACACTATTGAGAGGTGGAAAATTATTAACGAACTGTTGCTCGCCAGTCTTATTAATCCTGATCTCCCAGGAACGAACAGCCACAACAGGCACTTCCCAAGCTTGGCCGCACTCGTTGCATTCCCAACGTTGGAAGAAATCGCCCGCCTGATTTCCAAGCGTTGGAGCGAGGACGGAAAGTTATTCGCTGACGCTCCTTTATCTGATCGCATTGGCACTTGGCATCCTGACGGGAGCGTCAAACTAAGAGCCTACCATAAAGGCGAGCAGATCGTTGACCTGTCCCACAAACTTCAACTCATGCACCTGTCACTGGATCCAAAACTACAAATCACGTTTTCTGATATCGATGCAGAGCTTCGACGCCCAATGGCCGATGGAATGACGCAACCGATGAGCCCCTTGTATGCGCGCTTGAAATTCTTCCGTGATCGATGGGTCCACGGGCGGAGATATGAAGGATGGGAAGCGCTTTTGATCAGTCTTCTCTTAGCTCTCGTATATTTTGACTCACTGCGGCTTCGCGAGAGGGCCGAGACGAAGCCGTCGGTCGTGTAAACAACCGCGAGCCCGGCCTTCACCATCCAACCGCGCGGACCCCGTCTCTCCGCCGCCGATTTCCCAGATTGCCCGCCGGTGTCCGGATTACGTTTGGCAGGAAATGCATCCTGATTTTTGCTGCCAGTCATGAATACTCCCGCCCCCACCCCCCGACCGCGGCAAATCTGTGTGCTGGGCAGCGCCGAGCCGGGGTCGCCCGCCTATGAACTGGCCGGTGCCGCGGGTGAATTGATTGCCCGTCTGGGCCTGACGCTGGTCAGCGGTTGCGGCAGCCCCGCCACGCGCGTCGCTGCCGAGCGTGCGCTCGCCGCCGGGGGCGTCGTGGTCAGCATCGTCCCCTCCGCCGACATCGGCCTGAAGGACTGGCCGTGCACCGTGCTCATCCCCTGCGGAATGGGCGATGCCCGGAATCTGCTCATGGCCCTGGCGGGCGACGCCTGCCTCGTGATCGGCGGGCGGGCCGGGACGATCTCCGAGGTCTGCCTCGCCTGGTTGCACCACCGGCCGCTGCTGCCGCTCACCGGGTGCGGCGGCTGGTCGGATCGCCTGGAGCAGAATCCGCCGGACGAACGCCGCAATTCGCCGATCCTGCCTTGGAGCTCGACCGCGACCCTCGAGGCCCAGCTTCGCTCCCTCGGGCTGGTGACCAGCGCCAAATAGCCGGCTGCAAGCCACTGCGCTCTCCTGCGCAAAATCCGCGCAGCGACCGGGCTTGTCAGGTGGCAGGCCATCGGTCATTAAGGAGCAGGCTCATAAAACCCAACTCCCCTCCCATCATGACCAATTCAAATTCCCGTCGCTCCGCGCTGCTCGCCGTCGCCTGCACCTTCGCCCTCGCGCTCGTGTCCGCTCCCGCCTTGCAGGCCGCCGACAAGGCCCTGACCCTGACCCCCACCTTCGAGAAAGTCGCCAGCACCGAGGGCACCCCCTTTGTGCTGCACCTGAAAAATGATTCGAAGGACACCCTGAAGCTCAGCGGCAAAGTCCTCCTGAGCGTCGTGAACCACTCCGCCGACAAGGCCCGCGTGCTCCCCGAGCACACCCTTGAGGCCGGCCAAAGCTGGACCATCCCGAACCTCTCCGGAGACGACCGGGTGCTTGTCTCCGCCGCCGGTTTCGCCCCGCTCGAGGTCAAGGTTCCCTTCAAACTCTGATCGGCCGGACCGCTCCACCGGCTTGGCTGGGATTTTCCGGCCAAGCTTTTTTATGCCCGCTCTCCACGCCACCGATTTCCAAGGTTGCCCCTTGGCGTAGTTCGCTCTGCACTTGGCGGTATGAAAGCCGCCCGCTCACCCCTGGCGTATGTGATCGCCGCCGCCCTGACCGTTCTCTCCCCGGCCGCCGAGAAAGCGAAACCAGATAAACTGACCTTGGAAGATGTCATCTTCGACGCCAGTTACCTGAAAAAAATGCTGGGCCCGAAAACTCTGGTGGCGACCGTGGCCGAGACGGACAAGACCAAGGCAAAGCCCGCCGCCACCTTGGCCGACGTGACCAAGGCCATTACCGAGGCGCGACTGGATGTGGGCACGCAGATTTTTGTCCTGCCGGAGGGCGCCACCCCGCCGAAGCTGCAGTCTTCCATCCCGACGACCTATCCGCCGGGCCACCATGTGACCAAGGATGCCATCAAGGCGGATTTTCTCGTGTTCATCGGCGCGGACGGAGCCATCAAATGCCTCTACTGCTATCAGCAGACCGACCGCCTGTTCGCCCTCGCCGCCGCCATGGCCGTGGTCAAATGGCGCTACACTCCGGCCATGATCCAAGGCACGGCGGTGCCCGTGCTGACCAAGCTGGCCATGGTGTTCGACGTGGACGACGCAGCCATTGAGGGTTTCAAGGCCCGCAAAGGGCCCAAGACCGAAGGCGGCGGGCCGATGCCCCGGAAGGAGATCCGCCCGAAGAGCACCATGCAACCGGGCCTGTAGCCAAGCCTACGGCAGCACCCGGAGATACTTCTCGACCGCGCCGTTGACGTTGAAGTCGAACGTCACCGCGCCGTCGTCCGTCTCGCCCGCCACGTGCAGCCGCGCCGACGTCCCCAATGGCAGACCGGGCGGGCGGATATCGAGCCGGAGTTCGCCGAGCCGCAGCTGCACCGGCTTGGTCCCGATCGTCTTGAGCACGGCCAGACTGCCGGCCGGCAGGGCCGCACCCGAGCGCAGCAGCCCGGTGGCGTTACACTCCAGCTCCGCCGCCCCGGGTTGCAGAGCGAGGTAGCCGGGATCGAGCCGCACCCCCGTATCCTGTATCCTCAAGGGTAAGGAGCCGCCCACCCGGCCGGAAACGCGCGCGCTCACTCCGTTTGTCAGCTCGAGGAGTCTGGCCAACTCCAGGCCGTCCACTTGCAACGTGGTCGCGACCTCCCGTTGACTCATGAAATATTTAAAGGGCGCCACTTCCGCCCGGCCGCCGAGCGCGGTAAAGTTCGCCCCGTTGACCGTGAGCGTCTGGTCGCCCCACAGGCCGAAGTCTGCCGTCACATCCTGCAGCGGCAGCCGGCCCACGCGCAGCTCCTTCACGCGCAGCACGCCGGACTTGGTGCGGAATTTCCACAGGTCCGAGAACTCGACCTCGGCCTCGGCGCCCTCGGCCGCGATGTCCTGCGTGGCGGCCCGCATCCGTCCGTCGCGCAGGCTGACGCGCGCCGTGGCGGCAAAGCGCTTGGCCGTCACGTGACCCTCGGCGACCCCGGTCAGTTTTCCGCCCAGCTCCCATGGCCCGCCGGGGAGGATCAAATTCCGCTGGATGAATCCCCGCCAGATTTTGAGGTCGAGCTCGG
>JAHFTH010000098.1 GCA_023269445.1 Lacunisphaera sp. | reverse complement strand
CGTGCGGAAAGCTCCGTCGCCCGGCAAAGTCGTGTAGAATTTGTCGTATTCGAGCTCGTTGTGCCAGAACGCGGAAAACAGCGACCAGAGGCCGTTCTTGCCGAGCTCGCGGTTGAAATTGTTTTTGAAATTCGGCAGCCAGTCGGTCGACAGCACGGCGCCAAACACGATGGCTCCCGCCAGCCAGCCCGCGCCGGCCGCATAACGCGGCTTCGCGGTCTCATGCTCCGCGCCGAGCCACCGCACCGGCCAACCGGTGCGCGCCGTGAGCCAGAGCCCGAGGGCGGCGGCCGCCGCCACGCCGGAAATTATGGCAGGCAGGTTGTAGGACTCGCGGATGTTGCCGACGACCTCCGTCGTGTAGACGAGGTAGTCCACCGCGATGAAATTGAACCTCACGCCAAACTCGTCCCAGAAAGTCCACTCGGACACTCCGCCGAAAATCAGGAGAAATAAAATAAGGAAGCCCGCCCCGTGCGTCAGCCCCCGCGCCCAGCGCCTGGTGAAGAATTTCGCGGGCAGCAGTGTCAGCAACACAATCAACGGCAGAGAGGCGAAGGCCGCCGCGCCCAAGTCGTAGAGCATGCCCCAGCCGAAGGCGGCGACGAGACTCAGCGTCCAAGTCACGTCGTGAGCGGCTTTGATCAACAGGGCCACGCGCGTGAGAAACGAGACCGCCAGGAAAATGGCGAAAAACAGCACGAGGCCGCCGTGCCGGCGCGCCAGCAGTTTGGGAAATATTCCAGCGGTGGTGTTCAAGGGCAAGAGGGGTTCGGTGGCGGACTACCGCCCAAGGTCAGCAGTGAAACTCCTTTCCTCCCGCACAGGCAAGCCGGGTGAACCGAATTTTTTCTCCCCACTATTGCGCGGCACTCGCCCGACGGCCACGCCACCGGATGAGAAACAACGTGGCGAGTAATCCGCCGCCAGGGCCGATGAGCCAGCCCGGCACCCGGCTGAGGTCTTGTGCGAGACTGATGCCCAAGGCCGAGCCGATCCAGCCGGCCACAATATAAACCCGTGCGGCCAGCCCCGGGCGACCGGCGCGCGCCGGATAATACACCAGTGCGGCGGAATAAACCGACACACCTGCCGCGTAGAGACCGGGCACAAGGGCAGACCTATCCAATCCCAACAAAATACATGCGGCGATCAACATGGCGGCCGCCACCCCCACCACCCCCGCCATCCGCCGGCGATCGAGAATCTGTCCCGCTAAAATCCCGGCCGCGAGATGCACCCCGGCATTGACCAACAATTGCGCGCCGCCGGTCCACGTCACCAGCTTCAGTTCAGGATTATGCTGGATGATAGTGAACGCCGCTGAATCGAGCCCCACCAGCACCAGAAAGATTCCGGTCCACAAGCCTATGCCCGGTAGGCTGTAGTCGTATCCGCCCGCTATTTGCCGCGGCCCGCGCTGTTCAAACAACTGCACGGCGATCAGCCCGGTGCAGGCCGCCGCAATTCCGAGCAGGGCCTGGGCGGACGCGCCACTCTCGAAAATCGCCGGCACGTTGCAGAAGGCATAGGCCGCGCCGGTGCCGACCCCGATGCACCGGCCCAGCCGGCCACCACCGACTTCCCGGCGAAGCATGCCCGCTAGCCCGACCGTCACCATCCCGGTGCCCGCACCGGTCAGGGCGGCGCAGACAAAAAAGAGCGCCGGACTCCGCGCCAGCCACGTAAGCCCCGCTGCTGCTCCCGCGATCCCAAACCCCACCATCATCTGGCCGCGACAACGCGTTTCGTTGAACCATCGGGCCATCCCGACGCTGCCAGCGATGCCCGCCGCTCCCATGACCGCCATCAGCGGACGCAGCAGGGCGTTTTCCGGCCCCAGCCCCGCCAGCGCTTTCAAAAATCCGAACTGCGCGAAGATCAGGAAATAGATGTAGGTCGCCGCAATCGTCACGGTCGCCGCCACCAAGCTGCGTTCCGTGGGATCAAATTCCTCCCGCAATTCTTGCTCTCGGTCGCGTGGGTCTTTCAACGGCGGATGGGGCGGGGTGGTTGGGGCAGACTTGGTTACGCTGGCCCGTCCCGGGTCGGTCGCAACCGGAATGCAGAAAATACTTGCCCCGGCCCGCCCTCTCCGCCTTCTTCACCGCCTCGATCTACCCATGATCCTTAACCATCATCATCACCCCGAAGCCTAGCCTTCCCTCGCAGGGATGGCCTGGATGTGCCGTCCCTGGGTGATGATTCGATTTTCCAAACCCCGGCTGGCATGTCCCGCCGGGGTTTTTATTTTCCCGGCATAAGGTCGCCCTGCTCTTGGCATCCCGCCACCCGCCCTTTCCTATCATCCATTCCCATCATGCCTCCCGCCAATCTCCCTCAAGACCGCCTCCGCCTCGCCATCCAGAAGAGCGGCCGTCTCTCCACGGACTCCCTCGACCTGCTCAACCGCTGCGGCATCAAGGTCAAGGCCCCCAAGGAAAAGCTCCTCCTCCACTCCGAGAATTTCCCGGTCGATATCCTTTTCGTCCGCGACGACGACATCCCGCAGCTCGTCATGGACGGGGTGTGTGACCTCGGCATCGTCGGTCAGAACGTCCTGGAAGAATCCGCCCTCGAGCGCCGCAACGCCGGCTCCGGTCACGCCTACTCGACGGACCGCGTGCTCGATTTCGGCGGCTGCCGCCTCGCCATCGCCGTGCCCGAGGAACGGGCCTACTCCGGCCCCGCCGACCTCGCCGGCCTGCGCAT
The DNA here is from genome assembly GCA_023269445.1 of Lacunisphaera sp. Lineage (GTDB taxonomy): Bacteria > Verrucomicrobiota > Verrucomicrobiia > Opitutales > Opitutaceae > Lacunisphaera. The sequence continues at coordinate 8,763 of JAHFTH010000098.1, read as the reverse complement.
CGCCACGACCTACCCCCGCCTCACAGCGCGGTTCTTCGCGGAGAAGAAAATCAAGGCCGAGATCGTCACCCTCAGCGGTTCGGTCGAAGTCGCCCCGCGCCTCGGCCTCGCCGAGGCCATCTGCGACCTCGTCGCCACCGGCTCAACCCTCGAGGCGAACCGCCTCCGCGCCGTCGAAACGATCTTCAAGAGCAAGGCCGCGCTCATCCGCGGCGATTATAAGCTCACGCCCGAGAAAGCCCACGCCCTCGAGATCATGCTCCGCCGCATCGACGGCGTGCAGCTGGCCGCCGAGGCCAAATACATCATGCTCCACGCGCCCAAGTCCGGGCTGGCGGAGATCAAGAAACTCCTGCCCGGCTCGGAGAACCCCACCGTCCTCCCGCTCGCCGGCGACGACACCAAGGTCGCCCTGCACGCCGTCTGCCAGGAAGCCGTCTTCTGGGAAACCATGGAGACGCTCAAGAAGGCCGGCGCGAGTAGCATCCTCGTCCTCCCGATCGAGAAAATGATGCTCTAATCTTGTAGGGCGGGGTCTCCGAACCCCGCCTCCCTTGCCAACGTGAAAAACGCCCTACCAACACCGATTCCCGCCCGACTTGTCCTCCGTAGGCTTGGCGAAGGAGGAAGCGCCGCGCTCCAACGCCCGGCGCAAAAGGCGCAGAAACGCACGGCCCTCGTCGTGGCGGGGATTCTCGCGCTCGTCCGGCGCGGGGGCGATCAGGCGCTGCGCCGCATCACCACGAAATTCGACGGCGTGAAACTCGCCTCGCTGCGCGTGAGTGCCGCTGAGCTCGCCGCCGCGGCCAAGGAGCTCAAGCCCGCCGACAAAGCCGCGCTGCGCACCGCCTACCGCAACCTGCGGAAGTTTCATCTCGCCCAGCGTCCGGCGCCGCTCCGCGTCGAGACGACACCCGGCGTCGTCTGCGAGAAAGTTTCCCGCCCGATCGACCGCGTCGGCCTCTACGTGCCTGGCGGCAGCGCGCCGCTGTTCTCCACCGCCCTGATGCTCGGCGTGCCGTCGCAGATCGCGGGCAATCCGGTGCGCGTGCTCTGCACCCCGCCGGGACGCGACGGACGCGTCAGCCCGTGGATTCTCTACGCCGCGCAACTCTGCGGCATCACCGAGGTGTTCAAGCTCGGCGGCGCCCAGGCAATCGCCGCGATGGCCTACGGCACCAAGAGCGTGCCGAAGTGCGACAAGCTCTTCGGCCCGGGCAATTCCTTCGTCACCGAGGCCAAGCTCCAGGTTTCCCGCGATGCCGCCGCCATCGACCTCCCCGCCGGTCCGTCGGAAGTGATGGTCATCGCCGACAACTCGGCCAACCCGACTTTCGTTGCCGCCGACCTTCTCTCGCAGGCCGAACACGGCCCGGACTCGCAAGTGGTGCTCGTCGCTTTCTCCGCGAAGTTCGCCGCCCGCGTTCAAACCGAAATCGCCAAACAACTCGCGCTTTTGCCGCGCGGTGCCATCGCCGCGCGCGCGCTGGCCAACAGCCGCGTCATTCTCGCTGGTTCGCCCGCCGAAGCGGTCGAGATCGCCAACCGCTACGCGCCCGAGCACCTCATCCTGCAAGTCGCCGACCCGCGCGCGTTGCTGCCGAAGATCACGACCTCCGGTTCGGTTTTCCTCGGGGCGTGGACGCCCGAGTCGCTCGGCGACTACGCCAGCGGCACCAACCACGTCCTGCCGACCTACGGCTGGGCGCGCGCCTGCTCCGGCCTGGGCCTCACCGATTTTCTGCGCACGATGACCGTGCAGACCGCCAGTGCGCGCGGCTTGAAAAAACTCGGCCCCGTGGTCGAACGACTCGCGTTGGCCGAGAACCTCACCGCCCACCAGCGCGCCGTGCGCGTGCGGCTGGACAAACTTTCCCGATGACTCCCATCGAACAAGTTCTCGCTCTCGTCCGGCCTGAGATCCTCGCGCTCGCCCCCTACAGCTCCGCCCGCAAGGAGTCGAAGGGCGGCCGCGTGTGGCTCGATGCCAATGAGAATCCAAAGACGCCAGCGGCGGCTTTGCCCTCCATAGCCTTGGCGAAGGAGGGCCGGCTGAATCTCAACCGCTACCCGGAGCCGCAACCCGCAGACCTCATCGCGACGCTCGCCGCGCTCTATGGCATCGCGCCTGCCCAGGCGTTGGTGACGCGCGGTTCGGACGAAGGCATCGACCTTCTCCTCCGCACCTTTTGCCGCGCGGGTCAGGACGCCATTCTCATCACGCCGCCCACCTACGGCATGTATATCGTTGCCGCTTGCATCCAGAACGCCCGCGTCGTTTCCGTCCCCCTTGTTCGTAATACGAACTTTGCCCTCGAGGCCGACGCGGTGCTCAAGGCCGTGACGCCGGACGTGAAGATCGTATTCCTCTGCTCACCCAACAATCCCACGGGCAACCTGCTGGACCGGGCCGCCGTGCTCCGGATCGTGCGCTCGCTTGCCGGCAAGGCGGTCGTCGCGGTGGACGAGGCCTACGTGGATTTCTCCGGCGTGCCCAGTCTGGCCGCGGAGATCGCCGCGAACCCCAATCTCATCGTGCTGCGCACGCTCTCCAAGGCCTTCGGTCTCGCCGGAGCCCGCGTCGGCACGACCATCGCCGACCCGGCGGTCATCGCCGTGCTGCAGAAAGTCATCGCGCCCTACCCGGTGCCGGCTCCGGTGTTGCAGGCGGCGCTCGCTGCGCTCACGCCGGCCGGCCTCGCCGCAGCCCGCGAATCCGTTGCCACGATTGTCGCCGAGCGCACGCGCCTCGCCGCCGCGCTCTCCAAGCTGCCCGTCGTGAAGCTCGTCTGGCAGAGCGACGCGAACTACCTTCTGATCGAGGTCGCCGACTCCGCCCGCGTCATGGCCGCCGGCCGCGCCGCTGGCATTATCTGGCGCGACCGCAGCAAGGACGTCCCCAACACCATTCGTCTCACCGTCGGCACCGCCGAGGAAAACAATTCAACCCTGGAGGTCTTGTCCCGTGTCTAAAAAAATTCTGTTCCTCGACCGCGACGGCACGCTCATCACCGAGCCCGCCGATTTTCAAATCGACCGCCTCGACAAGTTCGTGCTCGAGCCCGAGGTCGTGCCCGCCCTGCGCCGTCTGCGCGACGCCGGCTACACCTTCGTGATGGTCACCAATCAGGACGGCCTCGGCACGCCGAGCTTCCGCGAGGAGGAATTCCGCCCGCTGCAGAACCTGCTGGTCGACATCCTCAAGTCCCAAGGCATTGCCTTCGAGGCCGTGCGCGTTTGCCCGCACACCGCCGCTGACCGCTGCGACTGCCGCAAGCCCAAGGTTGGCCTGCTGCTCGATTATTTGAAGGACACTTCGTGGTCGCGGGAGAATTCCTACGTCATCGGCGATCGCGAGACCGACCTCCAGCTGGCTGCCGCAATTGGCGCGCAAGGCCTGCGCTACAACCCGAAGACGCTCGGCTGGACAGAAATCGCCCGTCAGATCGCCGAGGCCCCGCGCCGCGCCACCATCGCCCGTCAGACCAAGGAAACGAAAATTTCCGTGGCCGTGGACTTGGACGCGTCCGCGCCGGCGAAGTTCGCCACCGGGCTCGGCTTCTTCGACCACATGCTCGACCAGATCGCGCGCAACGCCGGCATCAGCCTCGTCATCGACTGCACCGGCGATCTGCACATTGATGAGCACCACACCGTCGAGGACGTCGGCCTCGCACTCGGCCAGGCCCTGAAGCAGGCGCTCGGCGACAAGCGCGGCATCGGCCGCTACGGCGCCACCATGCCCATGGATGAATCGCTCGCCCAAGTCGCCCTCGACCTGAGCGGCCGGCCGTTCTTCGTCTTCGAGGGCAAGTTCCCGCGCGAAAACGTCGGCGAGTTGCCGAGCGAGCTTGTGCCCCACTTCTTCCAGTCGCTCGGCACCACGCTGGGCGCGACCCTCCACATGTCGGTGAAGGGCGACAACACCCATCACATGATCGAGGCCTTGTTCAAGGGCTTCGGCCGCGCCCTGCGGCCCGCCGTCGCGCGGGGCGCCGGGAGCGACATCCCCAGCACGAAGGGCGTCCTCTGATGCTGGCGATTGTCGACAGTGGCGGAGCCAACATCGCCTCGGTGCGCTTCGCGCTCGAACGCCTCGGCGTGCAGAGCGAGCTCACGGCTGACCTCGCGGTCATCCGGGCGGCGGCGCGCGTCATTCTGCCGGGCGTCGGCTCGGCCCCGGAAGGCATGAAGCGCCTGCAAGCCAAGGGTCTCGTGGATTGCGTGCGCGGTCTGAAACAACCCGTGCTCGGCATCTGCCTCGGCATGCAATTGCTGTTCGATTCGTCGGCTGAGGGTGAGATCGCCTCGCTGGGCCTTGTGCCCGGCCGCGTCGCGTTGCTGCCTCAGTCGCCCGGCATCACCGTGCCGCACATGGGCTGGAACACGCTCGACCTCAAGAGGCCCTCACCCCTGCTGCGCGGCTTCGACGCGGCCACGCGCTTTTATTTCGTCCACAGTTTCGCCGGCCCGGTAAATGAGTTCACCCTCGCCAGCTGCGAGCACGGCACGGCCTTCGCCGCCGTCGTGCAGCGCGGCAACTTCTCGGGCGTGCAATTCCACCCCGAGCGCTCCGGCGCGGCCGGGGCGCAGCTGCTGAAAAATTTTCTGGAGATGCCCGCATGATCATTTATCCCGCCATCGACCTGCGCGGCGGCCGCGTCGTGCGCCTGACCGAGGGCAAGTTCGACCAGGAGAAATCCTACGGCGACGATCCCCTCACGGTCGCCCAAGGCTTCAAGGCTGCCGGCGCGACCTGGCTGCATGTCGTCGACCTCGACGGCGCCAGGGATCCGGCGAAGCGCCAGACCGCGCTCGTGGAAAAACTCGCCCGCGATAGCGGTCTGCGTGTCCAGACCGGCGGCGGCATCCGCGACGAGTCGCAAGTCGCCGCCTTGCTCGCCGCCGGCGTGCAGCGGGTGATCATCGGCAGCCTCGCCGTGCGTCAACCGGACCTCGTGCTCAGCTGGCTCATGTCCTTCGGCCCCGATAAAATTATTTTGTCGCCTGATGTGCGTCTCGACACCACCGGCATCCCGCGCATCGCCGCTGCCGGCTGGCAGGAGACGACCGGCGTCGCGCTCGATGATTTCCTCACGGGCTACCTCGCCGTGGGCCTCAAGCATATCCTCTGCACCGACATCAGCCGCGATGGCAAGCTGACCGGACCTAACTCCGCGCTCTACGCGCAGCTGGTGAAGAAGTTTCCCTCCCTCCAGATCCAGGCCTCGGGCGGTGTCTCGTCGCTCGACGACCTGCGCATGCTCAAGACCACCGGTTCCGCCGGAGCCATCGTCGGCCGCGCGCTCTACGAGAAAAAGTTCACGCTGCAGGAGGCCCTCGCATGCTAGCGCGCCGCCTCATCCCCTGCCTCGATGTGCGCGACGGCCGTGTGGTCAAGGGCGTCCAGTTCCGCAACCACGTGGATATGGGTGACATCATCGAGCTCGCCCAGCGTTACCGCGACGAAGGCGCTGACGAGATCGTGTTCTATGATATTACCGCGAGCAGCGACGGCCGCACCGTGTCCACCGAATGGGTGACGCGGGTCGCCAAGGTCATCGACATTCCCTTCTGTGTCGCCGGCGGCATCCGCTCGCTCGACGACGCCCGCAAGCTGCTGCACAGCGGCGCGGACAAGGTCTCGCTCAACTCCCCGGCCATTGAAAATCCCGCGCTGCTCGGCGAGCTCGCCGCTGAGTTCGGCTCGCAATGCGTGGTCGTCGGCATCGACAGCCGCGCCGAGAACGGCGACTACTTCGTCAAGCAATTCACCGGCGACCCGACCAAGACCCGCGGCACGCGCTGGCGGACGGTGGACTGGGCCCGCGAAGCCCAGAAGCTCGGCGCCGGCGAGGTGGTCCTTAATTGCATGAATCAGGACGGCGAGCGCAAGGGCTACGACCTCGCGCAGCTCAAGCTCGTGCGCGCCGTGCTCACGATCCCGCTGGTCGCCTCGGGCGGTGCAGGCGCGCCGGAGCACTTCCGCGATGTGTTCCGCGACGCCGGCGTCGACGCCGCGCTGGCCGCCTCCGTGTTCCACAGCGGCGCCATTCCCATTCCGAAACTGAAACAGTATCTCGCCACCGAAGGCGTAATCGTGCGTCCCTGAACTTGAACCACAGATTAACACAGATGGTCACAGATAAATTCACCCCCACCAGTCGCTCGTTCTGTGTGTTTTCATCTGTGTGAATCTGTGTCCATCTGTGGTTAAACTTCTTTCCTCATGAAACTCCCGAAAATCAACTGGAAGAAAATTGACGGCCTCGTGCCCGCCATCGTGCAGGACGCCCGCACCCAGCAGGTGCTCATGCTCGGCTACATGAACGCCGCCGCGCTGAAGAAGACCCTCAGCAGCAAGAAGGTCACATTCTTCAGCCGCTCGAAGCAGCGCCTGTGGACCAAGGGCGAGTCGTCAGGCAATTTCCTGAAACTCGTCAACCTCGAGGTAGATTGCGACAACGACACGCTGCTGATCCAGGCCAACGCCGCCGGCCCGACCTGCCACCGCGGCACCGTGAGCTGCTTCGGTCAGAGCGGCGCGACCGGCATCGGTTTCCTTGCCCAACTCGATCAGGTCGTGGCCGACCGCATTAAGAGCGGCGACAAATCCAGCTACACCGTCCGCCTCGTGCAGGAAGGCGTTGCCCGCGTGGCCCAGAAGGTCGGCGAAGAGGGCGTCGAGACCGCGCTCGCGGCGATGAAAAAAGATTCCAAGGAATTCGCCGGCGAAGCCGCTGACCTGCTCTACCACCTCATCGTTCTCCTCCGCGCCAAGAAGCTCTCGCTCGCCGCCGCCATTGCCGTCCTCGAAAAGCGCCACGCGCCGAAAAAGTGAGGACGGGGCCGCCGGCTATTTTGCCGCCGGGAGGTCGACCGGCTCGCCGGTGAATTTGAAGCGGATCTTCACCATCGGATCCACTTTGAAGACAAACGCCTTCTTGATGATCTTCAGTTTCCAGTTGCGGGTGTCGATGGTGGCCTCGCCGGTGATCACATAGGAGTCGCCGATCTTGCTGATGTTGATGGGAAATTCCGCGAGGGCCGTGGTGCCGTGAAACGTGAGGTTGCCCGTGACTTGGCCCTGCCCGGATGGAGTGACGGCAAGGATGCCGAGCTCGAATTTGCCCGACGGCTCATTGCCGCCCAGCCACTCCAGCATCGCTTTGTCACGGTCGGGCTTGCCGGTTTTCAGGTCGGAGAAATTAAAGGTCAGGGCGGCGGTCTTGATCCGGCTCTTGTCGTCCACGGTGGTGCGAAGCGCGTAGGCATCGAGGTGTGCGGTGAAGGAACCGATGGTGGCCTCCACATCCACATCTACATAGGAGCGGGCCGGATCGACCTTTAGGGTGCGGTCGGAGGCGGACAGCGCGAGGGGCAAAAGGACAAGGGCGGCAAGAATACGAAGACTTTTCATAAGAAGATTAATGCGGACTGGCCTAACAGACCGCAAATGCTCATTTTGGTGCCACCCCACCCCAATGACCGCGCCCCGTAAGACCGCCGACCAATGGTTCGCCGAGTATGGCGACTCCCACCAAGACGACACCAATGAGCTGATCCATTGGATCTGCGTGCCGACCATCTTTTGCTGCGTGCTCGGCCTGATCTGGTCCATCCCCGTGCCGGCGTTGCTGGCCGCATCGGCCCCGTGGTTCAACTGGACCCAGCCGGTCGCGCTGGCGGTGCTGCTGTTCTACCTCCGGCTGTCTGTGCCGCTGGCGGTGGGCCTGTTCGTGTTTATTGGCGGATGCTACGGGCTGATCGAGTGGCATGCCGCCGCGTGCCCGTTCGCGGTGTGGAAAAGCAGCCTGATCCTTTTCGTGCTCGCATGGATCGGACAATTCATCGGCCATAAAATCGAGGGCAAGAAGCCGTCGTTCCTGCACGACGTCGTGTTTCTGCTCATCGGCCCGGCCTGGCTGCTGCACTTCGTCTACAAGAAGCTCGGGCTGCGTTATTGAGGCGGGGCCGGCACAGACCAGAGCGACCCCCGGCGCCGCTCAGGGCGCGGGCTCCGGCAGCTTGAATTGCACCGGGATCACAACCTTCACATCCACCGGCTGGCCGTCCTTGAGGGGGGTTTCGAACAACCACTGGCTCACGGCCGTGGCGGCGGCCCAGCCAAACTCGGGCTGGCTGGCACTGCGAATGTGCGGCAGACGCACCCGACCTTCGCGATCGATGACAATTTCAATCTGGGCTTCGCCCGCCTCCTTCGCATCGGACTTCGCTGCGGGATAGGTCGGCAAATGCGTGAACAAGGCGAAAAGCGGCCGGTCGAGCTGCCGCGCGCCCACCGCTTCGCGCTCCGTGCCAAGATTTTCGAGGAGCCGGTGCTCGACACTGTCGGCAGCCAGTTCCTTGAACCGCCAGGTGATGCTGAAATCCGGCCCGGCGGGCTGGTTGTTGCGCTGCAGGGGCTCAAACTGCCAGGCGACAATCGCGGCCGCCAAGGCCTCCCCGAACTCGGGTGCCGTGGCCTCGGCCACGCTCACGTTGACCACGCGTCCCTCGAGGTTGACGCTGAAGTCCACCCGGGCGGCGCCGCAGGTTCCCGCTTGCAACAGGTTTCGCGGGTAAACCGGGTCCACCATCGTCGTGGCTGTGGGTGGGTGGTCGAACCACGCCGTCGTGGGCACCCCGGGGTCCTCGCGCAGGCGGATGCCATTGCACTCAAGCCACTCGGTGCGGCGGGTCTTGCCCTCCTCGTCCACCGGGTAAAACGACAGCACCGTTCCCTTCTGTCCGCGTTGCGGC
>JAHFTH010000097.1 GCA_023269445.1 Lacunisphaera sp. | reverse complement strand
GTCGAAGCCGTCGTTGTTCGGGCCGTGGCTGTGGATTTTCACGCCGCGGACGGTGATGTTCGACGACAGCACCGGGTGCAGCTCCCACATCGGAGAACGGACAATGGTCACGCCCTCGATAAGAATGTTTTTGCAACGGTAGGGTTGGATGAAGTTCGGACGCAAGAAGCTGCCCTCGCCGAAAATGCGCTCGGCGACCGGCACGTTCTTCTCCCCCAGTCCGATCAGGCGGTCGCGCGCGGTCTTCTGCCGCGGCTCGTCGGACTCGGTGAACGACCGGGGATCCCGCGTTGCGAGTTCCTCCGGCGAGACCTTGTCCCGGCGCTTCTTGTTCCAGCTCCACCACGTGTCCCAGTCGGCGCCGCCGTCGAGCGTGCCCCCGCCGGTGATAGCGATGTTCTCCTGCTCGAACGCGTAGATGAAAGAAGAATAATTCATGCACTCCACGCCCTCCCAGCGGGTGAAGACGACGGGATACTTCGCGGGGTCGAAAATCCACCGCAGCGTCGCTCCGGTGCTGACGTGGAGGTTGACGTTGCTGCGGAGGCGAATCGCACCGGTGAGCCAATCACCCACCGGGACGACGACGCGGCCGCCGCCGGCCTGCGTGCAGGCCTCGATCGCGGCGGCGAGGGCCGCGGAGGCATCGGTGCCGGCCTTCGCGCCGTAGTTGGTGATGGGGAAATCGCGGTCCGGGAAAACCGGGGCCTTGATGCGCGCGAGCAACGCGGGCAACGCGTCCCAACCGGTGACGCGCAGCGGAATCTCACGCCCGGTGCCGGCGAGCAGCTTCTGCACCTCGAGGCCGGCCAGGATGAACGGGCCGGTGCCCTTGGGGTCGTTGTCCACGATGGGTTCGCTGATGTAATACTTGAAGGAGCCGTCGCGCGGCGTCTTGCCGTCGGCCATCATGTAGCCCAGGCCGGCGCCCTGGCAGATTTGCGTGAGACGCACGGCGCCGGTGGCGTCAGTCTTGATGAGGGTGTGGATGAGCCCGGCGTAACCTTTCAGGATGGCGGGCAGGTATTTTTCGCGCGGCAGGTAGCCCTTGTTCACGCCCTTCGCGAGGGTGTAGACGAACATAGCGGAACCGGATCCCTCGAGATAGTTGCCCTCCTGTCCGCCGAGGCTGGGGAGTTGCCACCACACGCCGGTCTGAGGGTCCTGCCACTTCACGGCGCCGTCGGCGAGGCGCTTGAGAATGTTCACGATCTCGTCGATCTCGGGCTGGTTGACCGGTAAGTAATCCAGCGTGTCAACGATGGCCATGCCATACCAGCCGATGGCGCGGCTCCAAAAGTTGGGAGAGAAGCCGGTCTTGGGGTCGGCCCAGCTCTGCGAGTGGGACTCGTCCCAGGCGTGCCAGAAAAGTCCGGTGGCCGCATCATAGCTGTGGCGGTCCATGAGGATAATTTGCTTGGCCACGTCCTCGAAGAGCGCGGGTTCCTTGAACAGGCCGCCGTATTGCGCGAGGAAGGGCGAGGCCATGTAGAGGCCGTCGAGCCACATCTGGTGCGGGTAACGTTTCTTATGCCAGAATCCGCCCTCACTGGTGCGCGGGTGCGTGGCCATCTGCTGGCGGAGAATCTGCGCCGCTTTGGTGTAGGCCTCGTTCTTCTCCCCGCGCGCGAGGGCGGCGAGGAGCACTTTGCCCGGCGGGATGTTGTCGATGTTATAGTCCTCGGCCTTGTAGCCCTTGATGGTGCCGTCCGCATTAACATGGGAGGCGACGGCCCGCGTGCCGAATTGGATGTAAGCATCATTACCGGTCGCTTCACCGAGGCGCACCAGTCCGAGCGCCAGGACACCGGGCGAATAATCCCAACGGGCGCGCGGGTTGGAGCCGCCGGCTTCGAACGACGTGCCGAGACGTTTCATCTCGGAATCCGCCAGTCGGCGCGACCACTCGAGGGGCGTGGCACCGTCGAACTTGACCGGCTCGGCCGCCGCGAAAGCAGACGCGGCCAGCAGAGCGAAAGGGAGGAGGAGGGTTGGTTTCATCAGAGGGAAAGGTGATAGATTTCGCTGCCGGCGAGCAGGAAGGCGCCGACGCCGTAGGGTTCCGTGTGGTTTTCGTCAAAGGTCACGGGCGTGAACCCGACCGGCTGAACGTGCGTGAGTTTGCCGTCGGGTTGGACAAAACCGGTGAGTGCCGACCAAGTCTTGAGCACGGCGGGAGCGTAGATCTCGCGGGAGAGCAAACCGGCATTGACGCCCCACGTCAGCGCATAGCAGTAGAAGCCCGAGCCGCTGGTCTCCTGCATCGGGTAGCTGGCGGGATCGAGCAGGCTCGCGCGCCAGAGGCCGTCGGGTTGCTGGCAGGCGAGCACACTGGCCGCCATCTCGCGAAACTGTTGCTCGAAGCGCGGGCGAGCAGGATGGTCGGCTGGGATCAATTGGAGCATCCGCACGAGGCCGCCCAGCACCCAGCCATTGCCGCGGCTCCAGAAAATCTTCCGGCCATTTTTCTCGCGTCGCTCAAAGATCGTGCTGTCGCGGAAATAGAGATGCTCCTCTTGATCGTAGAGAAAATCCGAGGTGACCCACCATTGCTCGACGGCGAAGTCGAGGTAGCGCCGGTCACCGGTGGCTTGCCACAAACGAATCCAGACCGGGGGCGACATGAAAAGGGAATCGCACCAGGACCACCGGTCGAGACGGTCGGGGTTCTTTTTTTCGTCGAAGCTCAGGTTATGGTCCTTGGGGTGCGCGAGGATGTAGTCGAAGCGCTCGCGCAGCGGTGTGATCATCTTTGCGTCGCCGTGTTTGAAAAAGAGTTCGGCATACATCTGCCCGATACAGTGGTCATCCGCGTGGTAGGGGCGCGGACCGAGCTGCCAGTGCTGCTGCTCGCCCACGGCCAGCATCGCATCGTGATACCGCGGGCTGGCGGAAATCCCCGCGAGCGCCATGACGCCGGTATAGAGGGCGCCGTTGTGCCACTCATCGGCTTTCCAAGAAGCTGGATAGGCCATCTGCCAGTCGGCGACCCGCTCCATGACCGCCAGCACGTCAGCACGCTTGGGCTCACTGCCCCAGCCGACTGTGGTGAACAAGAGTGAGGCCAGGCCAACGAAAGCGAATTTTCTCATCAGGGCTGGTGGGAAACCGTCACGACAACCGGGGCACGGGCGCGGGCCGTGCACGCGGCGACGTAGGCATTCCAGGATTCCTGCGTGGTGAATTCCCCGGCCTTCGACCAGCCGGCACCGGCAAAATAACGCAGGGGCTGGCCGGAGACCGCCTTGGCCAGCAGGAGCTGGTTGCGGTCATCCTCCGCAAATCCTTGGAAGCCCGCCGGCACGATGACGGCGGTGCCGAGCCTGCCATTGGTCTTCTGCACGACCCACTGAGTAGCGGAGCCGTCGGCCTGATTCGGCGTAAACGCAATCTGGGCTTCCTGGCCTTTGTCGGCCGGGGTCTTGTTGAGGCCGATGGCGACGACGATTTCCTTGGGTCCGACCGCGACGGTGAACGTGCTCTCGATCTGGTCGAGGTTGTGACCGGCATCCACGGTGAAGCGTTTCACCTCGGAGACGATGGTGCCATTCGCCATCCAGGTGTCGTAGGTGAGTTCGAACACGGAACGGATGGGACCGTTGGCGAGAATTTTCCAAGATTGATAATTGCGGCCGACGTGCAGCGTCTTGCCGTCCCAGACGCCGGTGCCGCCGCAACCGCGCGACGGGCCGACCTGATACATGTCCATCCCCTCGCCCTCGTCCTTGTGGTAATGATCGTGGCCCTTGTTATACCAGCGATCGACGATCGGGTAGCCGACGCGCTTGCACCAGACATCGAGGCCGCTGGTGACGAGCACCTCCTTGCTGGTGCCGGGCGTGACCGGGGCCGCGAGCGCCGGGCCGTAGGTGCGGTGGGCGATCTTGTCGTTTTCCCAGGCGAAATCATCGAGGCGCTCCGGCACGGAGCGGGCGAAGGCCTTGGTCGGGAAGACGGGCGCGACGGTCTCGCTCCGCTCGACGGTGAAGGTCGCGGATTTTTCGCCGGCGGCAAAGTCGTGCTGGAAGATCAGTTCGCCGTAGGCGATGCCCTTCCCTTCCGGATCCTTGGCCTGCGGCGCAACATTGGTGACCTGATAGGCGAGGCTGGTGCCCGAGCTGTCCTTCACTGCGAGTTTCTGCAGGAGCGCGCCGGGCAAGGCCTGGGCGACTTCAGCCCACGGCACGGTGATTGTCTCGGACGGACGGGCGATGGCGAGGTCGTGAGTAACCGTGAGGACGAGCCGCTCCCCGCCGTGCGCGATGACGGCGAGCAACGACAGCAACACGGCGAGACAGTTGCGCGTTTTCATAAAGGGTAGAATCAAATCAGCGACCGAGCCAGCCCCCGTCCACCGCCAGGATATGTCCGTGAACGTAATCGGCAGCGGGCGAGGAGAGATAGACAACCGCACCGGCCAGATCGGAAGGCTGGCCCCATTGCGCGGCGGGAATGCGCGCGAGGATCGCAGTGTTGCGTTCGGGATCGGCCTGCAGTGCGGCCGTGTTGTCGGTCGCCATGTAGCCGGGGGCGATGGCGTTGACGTTGATGCCCGACGACGCGAGCTCGTTGGCCATCATGCGGGTGAGACCGGCGAGGCCGCTCTTGGCCGCCGGATACGAACCGATGCGAACACCGCCTTGGAACGACATCATCGAGGCGATGTGGACGATCTTGCCGCGGCGTTTTTGGGCGAGCCACAGGCGGACGACCGCCTGACTGAGACGGAAGATGGAATTCAGATTCACTTCCATGACCTCGTCCCAATCAGCTTGGAGAAAATCGGCGAAGGCTCCACGGCGGATGGTGCCGCCGTTGTTTACGAGGATGTCGGGCACCGGAAGTTCCTTACCAAGAGCGGCGGCGAGTTTGTCCATCGCCGGCCGGCTGGCCTGATCGGCTTGAAAAGCATAGGCTTTGCGGCCGGCAGCCTCGATCAACTTGCTCGTCGCGCTCAGGTCGCCGCGCGCGACGAGGATGACATCGGCGCCGGCCTGCGCGAGCGCCTCGGCCATGCCCGCGCCAAGACCGCGGGAGGCACCGGTGACCAGGGCCACTTTCCCATCCAGGCGGAAACTGTTGAGCACGGTGGCCATGGCGATTACTTAATCTGGGCGATCGGAACGGCATCCATGTCGGCGAACTGCTGGTTCTCGCCGCCCATGCACCAGACGAAACTGTAGGCAGCGGTCCCCACGCCGGAGTGCACGGACCAAGGCGGGGAAAGCACCGCCTCAAGGTTGTGGGCCACGATGTGCCGGGTGGATTGTGGCGGTCCCATGAAATGAAACACGGCGTGATTCTCGGGCAGGTTGTAATACAGATACACCTCGGAACGGCGCAGATGCGTGTGCGGCGGCATGGTGTTCCACACGCTGCCAGACTCCATCCGGGTGAAGCCCATCACAATCTGGCAGGTCGGAAAAGCGTCGGGATAAATGACCTTGTAGAGTGTGCGTTCGTTCGCGTTCTCGCGCGTGCCGAGGCGATCCCCCTTGAGCGACTGGAACGGAATGTGCCGGACCGGATAGGTCATGTGGGCCGGATAGCTGAGGAACCAGATCCGGGCGGGCTGGGCGGCATCACGTGAGCCGAAGCTCACTTCCTTGGTGCCGCGACCGAGATAAAGCGTGTCCAACGATTCGAGGGCAAACTCCACGCCATCCACCCGGGCAAAGCCCGGGCCGCCGAGGTTGATGGCTCCGGCTTCGCGACGTTCCAGAAAGAACGCGGAGCGCAGCTCGGGCCGATTCGGCAAGGAGAGCGGCGCGGCCAGTGGGATGATACCGCCAAAAATCGTCCGGTCGGTTTCCCACCAGCGGAAGTTCGCCTCCCCGGGCTTGAACAGGCCGCCGGCCAGAAACTCCTCGCGGAGCTGTTCGGTGGTGTAGGTGCCCACGAGTTGGGAAGCGGACGGAGTGCGGTATTGCATGACGACGAGAGGCGGCGGACTTCAGGCCCGCCAGCGGGTGTTCGAGAGAGAAAACTGCCCGGGATTGGACTTCCCGGGCAGCGAGTGATTCGAGGGATGAGTCGGTCGATTAGAACGTGCCCTTGATGCCGACGCTGCAGGCGATGCCGAACTCCTCCTTGCGATAGTCGTAGGAGTATTGCGGTGAGGTATCGTTGTAGCGTTGCAGCACCTGCTGCTTGTTGAACAAGTTGCGCACGCCGGCGAAAAGCGCGATTTTCTTCGAGATCTTATACTCGCCGCTCACATCCACAAAGGTGCGCGGCTGGTAGTATTCATAGAAACCGTTCGTGGCACCGTATTGGCCGCCGGTCTGCGGACTGTTCTTCTGCCGGCCCCGATAGTTGAAGGTAACATTCACCGAATAGGGCTGCTTGTTGTAGCTGACGTTGAAGTTACCCGTCTCTTCAATGAAGCCCCGGAAGTCCGGTGAATTACTACCGCTCAGGCGCAGTTTTGTGGCATTGGCCTTGATTGTGAAATGCTTGCCCCAGCCCGGCAGGAAGGTCAGCGGGCGAACGAGGTTGATCTCAGCGCCCTCGATCTTGGCGTCACCGCCGTTGACCGTGGTCGAAACCGCCCAGCCGACAAAACGGCTGTCGAGGCCGAGTTCACTGGCCAAGGCTGCGTCGAGCGCTCCTGTCTTGGCGGTCCAGAAGTCAGAGAGGTCTTTGATGAAGACGCCGCCTGACACGAGGCCGCCTTTCTTGAAGTAATACTCGGCGGACAGGTCCCAGTTGTTGGCGGTCCAAGGCCGGAGGGCCGTATTGCGAATCGTGATCGAACCCGGGGTATTGATCGGGTCGTTGTCATCCTCATTGATGGTGGTTGCCGGAATGATGTTCGCGTAATCCGGGCGACCAAAGGTCTTGGCATAGGCAAACCGGACGAGAAATTGGTCCGTGATATTGTAGGTCAGGTGCGCGCTGGGGTTGTAGCTGTCGTAGGTGCGATTGGCATGATAGCCCCGCTCGATATTGGTGAGTGCCAATTCTTGCAACGAACCAGCCGTGCCGGCATCCGTGCGGCGAACCCGCTGGATTCCAGCGGTGGTGCTACTACCGTCCACATAGGTGCCATCGGAATTGCGCTGCCAGATAGCATCGGGGTTCGACAGCTGGCCGTCGCCCTTGTCGTTGGTCTTTTCGTAGCGCACGCCGGTGATGACCCGCAGTTTATTGTTGAGAAAACGACCATCGAGTTGGATGAACCCGGCAGACACGCGCTCAACAATACGCTCGGAATTGGCGATCTCGGCCGCTTTGGCTTGCACACCAGTCTGGCTGGTGCCCGTGCCAAGACGGTAGTATTCCGGATGAGCGGCGAATTCAGCTCCCAACAGATAAGGACTGATCCATTGGATCGGCGTGGAGTTCCAATACGGGTCTATCCCGAAATAGGAAGTGTCCAGATAGAGTCTGGCGTTCTCGTCCGCCGTGTTGGCCAAACCGTCGGGTCCGAGGTGGGTATAGTCGTTGGTGAGACGACGATTGTCGCGTGATTCCTCACGGATATCAAAACCCACCTTCACGCTAACCGGGACGCTCAGATTGAACTGACGCTCCACGTCACCCTTAACTTCCTTCACTTCGGCCACACCGTCGATTGGGTCATCACGAATGGTGCCAACCACCCGGTAATTCCCCAGATTGTAGGGGTCGATGATGTTGCCGGCGACGTCACGGGCGACCCAGATGGTCTTGTCCGTATTCGTGGTGCCCCAGGCGCTGATCGTGCTGACACCTTGCAGTGTGGTGCCGACATTGGAGAACTGGCCACGGCTGATGGCGCGATACCACGTGCGGGATTTGGCATAGCCAGCAGCGGCAGTGGCCGTCCAGTCGCCGCTGTTATAAGTGTAGTTGAGTTTGGTGGCAAAAGTATTGCCCAGCTTGTCACGGAAGGAGCTGCCTTGGGTCACTGAACCGCGGCCCGCAGCACTGGTCACAAAATCAGGTCCGAATTGCAGCGAACTGCCACCAGCGGTGCTGGCGGTAGCACTTGTGCCCATGTCGAAGGTAAGATTACGATTACCGAAGAACGACTTGTAGTAGTTGTTCTGGATACCAAATGAGATTACCTGCGTCGGGGTGAACTTCCAGTCAGCCTTCACGCCGATCGAGGCACGATTAGTCGTCTTCGGGCCATCCTGGAGCTGCAAGTTCTGCATATACGGGCTGGTCGGTGTCGCACCCGCCTGGGCGAAATTCCAAGTCGTCTGCCAGCGATGCTGTTCCACGAACTGGTTCGAGGACAAACCGGTGATAACCAAGCCAAACGTGTCGCTCAACGGCAGGGTGTAGTCGAAGTCGAAGTTAGGCAGGATTTTCCAGGTAGGGTTGCCGCCGGGGCCCGGAGTCTTGCTGACGTCCAGATCCTCGGTGTTGGCGTTCATGTAGAAACGATAATTGAGTTGGGCCCCCTTGCGCTCAAACGCGTTCTTGGAGACGAAGTTGATGGTGCCACCCAGCGAGTCGGAAGGCATATCGGGCGTCGGGACCTTGGTGACTTCGGTGCGTGAGGTGTTGTTGATCGACACCTGCTCAAACTCGAAGATGCGGTTCGACGAGCCAGAGGCCGAACTGGTCATGCGGATGCCATCCCAATAGACGTTGGTGAACTGAGAGGCGAAACCGCGGACCGAAACCGTGCGGACGTCGGCGGCGACATAGTCAACCGTGATGCCGGGTAGGTATTTCAAGAATTCGCCCGGGTTACCTTCGTTGACACTGCCAAAGGAATCATTGGACACGACGACCTTCAAGTTGCCGGAGTAGCGTTGTTCATTGGTCGAAAGAGAATCGCCTTCATACTCGCGCTGGCTCGCCACCACGAAAGTGTCGAGCACCAGGGCCTTTTCCTCACCGTAGCGGTCTTTGCTGGTAAGGTCGAAGTTGTGGGCCAGCGTCTGACCGGCCACAACCGTCACCGTCGCGATCTCCGTGTCCAAGCCCGTGTAGCTGGTCTTCACTTTGACTTCGCCGGCGGGCACATTGTCGAAGTGATACGCGCCGAATTCATCGGTGAAGGTTTCGTGGTTGGTGCCCTCGATGGAAACGCGGGCATTGTTGAGGTAGCGACTGTTACCGACGTTCAAGACGCGGCCTTCGATCGAACCGGTGCCGGTCTGGGCGAAGAGCGCCGCCGGCAGGGAGAGACCGATGATGAGGGTGGCCAAAATCAGCCGCTGAATGATGCCTGATCCAATAGGGCGGACCAAGCCGGTGTGCTTGTGGTTTTGCATGGGGTGGGTGGGGTGAATATCGGAATGGGTAATGAGGGAGGACATGGATGGTGATACGCGCACAAGGCGCCGCCACAGGGTCAGGGTAGCTGCCATAGGTAGACTTGGGGTTGGGTGTTAGGGGAAGGCGAAGTTCACCGGACGGTCGGGGTGGTGAATTTCACTAATGAACTTGCTATTCATATTTGAACTCTCAGGTTCTCTGCGCAACTAAAAAATTCACCCGCCCTCCGTTTTACTTGAGCGGTCCCGCCCCACCATGATCCACCGTCCGACCTCCCCTGCCGACGACAGCAATTCCCTGGAACGCTACGTCATTCCCAATCTGCGGAACGCCTGCTGGATCATGAAACTGCTGGCCCTGCATGCGGATGGATTAAAGGCCGCCGAAATTGCCCGCAATCTGAAGATCCCGGTGACGACCACGTTGCGCATCATGGCCACTTTGCAGCTCGAGGGCTATGTGCGCAAAATGGAAGGCCGCTTCGAGCTCGGCCCCGTGTTGATCCATCTGGGCAACGCCTCCTTGGCCGGGACCGAGATCCGCACCGCCGCGCTACCCGTGCTGCAAGAACTCACCAACCGCACCGACGAGACCTCCCATCTGGCCCTGCCGTGCGATGACCGCGCTCTGATCGTCGCGGTGCAGGACAGCCCCCACCCCCTCCGGGCGGCCTCGCGGCCCGGCACGCTCGCGGAGCTGCACTGCTCCTCCACTGGGAAGACCTTCATTGCCTTTCTGCATCAACACCGGTTGGAAGAATTATTCGGCAAGGGCCGCCTCACCAAACGCACCGCCCACACCCAGGACACTTTGGGAGAGGTCCGCAAGGAAGCCGCGATCACCCGCAAGCGCGGTTACAGTCTGGACGACGAGGAATTCAATCTCGGCGTGCGCTGCCTCGCCGCCCCTATCTATTCCTCCGATGGCATCGCAGTTGCAGCCATCGGCATCACCGCCGCCACCGTCCGGTTCACCCGCGAGCGCATCCCCGAGTTGGGCGCGATCGTGATGGAATCAGCCGCTCGGCTTTCCCGCCTCATGGGTTATCAGGCCCGCTGACCGACCCGGATCAAAACGGCTGGGCGCGCTGACAAAGTTGCACCGGCACGCCCCACGGATCGCGCAGCATGATCAGCAAGGTGCCGTCGGGCAGCGGTTCCTCCACGATCAGGGTGGCCCCCGCCTGTTGCAGCCGGGTCCGCTCGACCTTCGCATCCGCCACCGCAAAGGCAAAGTGCACCCGCAACTGGTGTTGGGTCGGATACTCCGGGATGGGATCGGTCGGGTTGGTGTAGATTTCCAGGAAAACCCTCCCGGTGCTGTCGCCGAGGAAGTGGGTGTAGGGAGCATCGGGACGTGCCCGCCTGATCGTCAGGCCGAGATGCTCGACATACCACTCGGCTGCAGCCCGGGTGTCGGGCACGTTGAGGGCAAAATGCTCAAATATCATGGTCGGGGGCTCAGGCGGGGAAAAATCCGGCGCAACCCTGAGTTCATTAGTTAACTGATAGTTCATCCCTGAATTATTCTGAGCTTGCCGCAAGGAGAATATCCTCTGTCGATAGCTGCTTGCTCGCTCCGGTCGGTCCGATGCTCCAGCTCTTGTGGCGTCACTCCCCGGCACCCTTCCCGGTTACAGCTTCTCCCCAGCCCATGAACAAATCCGACATTCTTGCCCGCCTCAAGGCCCAGAAAGTCATTGCCCTCATCCGCGCCGACAACGCCGACAACCTGCTCGGCTGTGCCCGCGCCCTCTTGGCCGGCGGCCTCGGCGCGATCGAGCTCACGATGACCACACCCGGAGCCCTTGAGCTGTGCGCTAAGGTCGCCAAGGAACTGCCCGATGTTCTCCTCGGCCTCGGCACCGTCCTCGACGCCGACACTGCACGTGCCGGCATCGCCGCCGGGGCGAAGTTTATCGTCACGCCCGCCGTGCGGCCCGAGGTTATCAAGGCCTGCAACGCTGCCGGCGTGCCCGTCCTCTCCGGCGCGTTGACGCCCACCGAGGCCTGCACCGCGTGGGACGCCGGGGCCGACGTCATCAAGATTTTCCCCGCCGAATTCTTCGGCCCCGCCTACATCAAGTCGCTCAAGGCGCCGTTTCCCAAAATGGAATTTCTCCCCACTGGCGGCGTCACGCCCGAGACCGTCGGCGATTTTCTCAAGGCCGGCGCCTTCGCCACGGCCGCCGGCTCCTCGCTCGTCGCGCCCGCCGCTTTGAAGTCCGGCGACTGGGCCGCCATCACGGCCCGCGCCCAACAGTTCGTCG
>JAHFTH010000266.1 GCA_023269445.1 Lacunisphaera sp. | reverse complement strand
GTCCATCTCCTCGAATTAGACACCAAGAACTTTCAGCCCGAATTTCTCGGGGCGGAGACCCCATTTTGCACGATGGGATCGGGCCAGAGAATCACTGACCCGTTTATGGCCTTCCTGCGGAAACACTATTTTGCCTCTGGACCGCCCAGCGTTGAACAAGGAAAACTTTATGTGGCATTGGCGCTTCAACACGTGATCGACCTAAATCCGGGAGGTGTTAACGGTCCGCTTCAAATCGGGCTAATGAAAAACGATGGTGCCGCCACGAAACCTACCCTCTTGAGCGATGCCCAAATAGCTGAGTTGCAGACGGGTCTTGGAGAATGGGAAGCGCACCTCAAGAAATTTGGCAAAGAGGTGGCTGTCCCAGCGCCCATTCCCAATCCGGCACCCGGCGGCGCGACACCCTAATCAATACCAAGTCTTGTGCTGAAGTCGGGGTGACAGCTTATTTCACCCGGATGTCGACAATCTCGGGCCGCTTGCCTTCCGCCGTCTGGATCAGGATCTCGAACTCCTTGGCGCCACGGCCGAAGCCGCTCGCCTGGTTGTTGATGTATTGGCGGTAGGCGGTGCCCTCCACCCGGTAGCGTCCGGCCCAGCCGGGCACGGGCACCGGATCATCCAGCTGGAGATCGGAGCCGATGACCGCGCCGATGTTGGAGAAGGGATCGTCCTGGTATTTGAAATAAATCTGCGCCTGGGCGGCGGCGGCCTTGGCCACCTGCTCGAGCACGTGGTCGGTTTTGGTCGCGGCGGTCTCGGCCTGCTTCACGTTGAGGTTCCGGTTGGCGGCACGCGCGGCCCGGGCCTCTTCCTCGGCTTCCTGTTGCCGGCGCTCGGCGCGCTTGATGGCCTTTTCGTATTTCTCGGCCTCGCGCGCCTTCGCGGCGGCCTGCTCTTCGGTGGACAGGCTCGGCACCAGGGTTTTCAGCCGGGCGTTGACTTCCGCCGGCAGCAGGGAGGCCTGCACGCTGATCAACTCCTTGTTGACGAGCAAAAGGGCGGTCTCGGCGGTGCTGTTGAAGCTCTTGATGGCCACTTCCGTCATGACGGTGCCGTCCTTCAAGCGGAGGTCCTTGTAGGGCAGATTCACGTCAATCACCACGGCGGCGGCGTTGACGACCAGCACCAAGGCGAGGGGGAGCAGGAAACGCGGGTTCATGACGGGAACATAGGGTGGCAGGGGGTTTTCGCAAGCCCGGGGGCGGGGTCACAGTCTCAATTTTACCCATGGTGGTCGCCGATTTCCATATCGGCGACAAGCAGGCGTCGGTATGGAAACCGACGCCCACCTCAAGTCTCTCAACCCCCGAGGTAGGCGGCCTTGAGCTCGGGATTCGTGCGGAGTTCGGCCGACGGCCCCTGCATCACGACGCCGCCGGTCTCGAGCACGTAGGCATCGTGTGAGATTTCCAGGGCGAGGTTGGCGTTCTGCTCGACGAGGAGAATGGTGATGCCGTGGCTTTGGTTAATCTCCACAATCTTCTCAAAGATGGTGCTGATGAGCTTGGGGGCGATGCCGAGCGAGGGCTCGTCGAGCATGAGCAGCTTGGGCTCGCCCATGAGGGCGCGGCCGATGGCCAGCATCTGCTGCTCGCCGCCGGAGAGCGTGCCGGCGGCCTGGGTGAGCCGCTCCTTCAGGCGTGGGAAAACGCTGAAGACATACTCGCGCGTCTCGGCGATCTTCACCTTGTCGTGCCGCAGGTAGGCGCCCATCGCGAGGTTCTCGTCCACCGTGAGGTTGGAGAAGACCATGCGACCCTCGGGCACGTGGCACAGGCCGCGGGCGACGATCTGGTGCGGCGGGAGCTTGGTGAGGTCCTCGCCCTTGAAGGTGATGCTGCCGCGCTTGGCGCGCAGCAGGCCCGAGATGGTGCGCAGCGTGGTGGTCTTGCCCGCGCCGTTGGCGCCGATGAGCGTGACGATCCGCCCGGCCTCGATGGTGAACGACACATCGCGCAGCGCGGTGATGGCACCGTAGCAGACCTCGAGGTTCGCGATGCTAAGCATCGCGGAGGCGAGAGGCGGGAGGCGGGAGGCGGGAGGGACGGAAGGCATGAAGCTTACAACTTAGAGCTTAAAGCTTATCGCTGCTTAATGATGGGAGAGGGATTTTTGATGGTCCTCGCCGAGGTAGGCCTCGATGACCTTCGGATCGGACTGGATGACAGCCGGCGAGCCCTCGGCAATCTTCACGCCGTAATCCAGCACGGCGATGCGCGAGCAGACGCCCATGACGACCTTCATCGAGTGCTCGACGAGCAGGACGGAGAGATTGAACTGCTTTTGGACCTGCTGGATGAGGCGGATGAGCTCGATCTTTTCAGTCGGATTCATGCCGGCGGCGGGCTCGTCGAGGAGGAGGAGCTTCGGCTTGGTCGCGAGGCAGCGGACAATCTCGAGGCGGCGTTGCTCGCCGTAGGGGAGGCTCTTGGCCTCGGCGTCGCGAAAGCGGCGGAGGTTGAAGATGTCGAGCAGCTCCTCGGCGCGCTTCGTGATGGCGGCCTCGTCTGCGCGAAAGGCGCTAAGGCGGATGAGCGAATGGACGGCGGCGGTCTCGCGGTGGAGATTACAGGCGACGCGGACGTTGTCGAAGACCGAGAGCGAGCCGAAGAGGCGGATGTTCTGGAAGGTGCGGGCGATGCCGCGCTCGACGATCTCGTTGACGCGGAGCCCGGCCAGCGGGCGGCCGGCGAAGGTCACGTTGCCCGCCGTGGGCTGATAGACGCCGGTGATGAGATTGAAGACGGTGGTCTTGCCCGCGCCGTTGGGACCGATGATCCCGCAGAGCTCACCCTCGCCGACGGTGAAGTCGACCGCGTTGACGGCGGTGAGCCCGCCAAACTTGATCGAAACCCGGTCGAGACGTAGGAGCGGCGGGTTTGTGGCCTGATTGGACTGTGGTGCCTCGGCCATCAGGATTTCGCCTTGCCGAACTTGAAGTTGAACAACCCTTGCGGCCGCAAAATCATCAGCACGATCAGGAGCAAGGAGTAGATGATCATCCGGTATTCCGCGATCGGGCGCAGCACCTCGGGCAGCAGCGTGAGCAAGATGGCCGCGAGGATGACGCCGAGGGTGTTGCCCATGCCGCCGAGGATGACCATGACGACGATCTCGATGCTCTTGGTGAAGTCGTAACCGGTGGGCGTGATGGTCATCTTGAAGTGACCGTAGAGCCCGCCAGCCGCGCCGGCGAAGAAAGCGCCGATGACAAACGCGACGATCTTGTAGCGCGTGGTGTTGAGGCCGACGGCCTCGGAGGCGACCTCATCGTCCTTGGTGGCAAGGAAGCCGCGGCCGTAGGTCGAGTTGACCAGACAGGTGACGGTGAAGACGCTGAGGGCGACGAACGCGAGCACCCAGAAGATGGAGGTGTAGGCCGGGATGCCGTTGAGGCCGAGCGCGCCGCCGAGGAATTCCACGTTCTGGAAAATCACGCGGATGATCT
>JAHFTH010000096.1 GCA_023269445.1 Lacunisphaera sp. | reverse complement strand
CGGTCAACCTGACGCAGCACTCCTACTTCAACCTCCGGGGCGAGGGCTCGGGCGACATCCTCGGCCACGTCCTCATGCTGAAGGCGTCCCGCCTGACCCCGGTGAACGCCGGCTTGATTCCGACCGGCGCCATCGCCCCGGTCAAAGGCACGCCGTTCGACTTCACGAGCCCGCACACCATCGGCGAGCGCGTGAACGCCGCGGATGAGCAGATCAAGTTCGGCGGCGGCTACGACCACAACTGGGTGCTCGATCGCACCTCCGCCGCGCTGGAACTCGTCGCCACGGTCTCCGAACCGGTCAGCGGCCGCACGCTGGAGGTTTGGACCAAGGAACCTGGGCTCCAATTTTACTGCGGCAATTTCCTGGACGGCACCAACGTCGGCAAGCGCGGCCACGCCTACCCGTTCCGCGGTGGATTCTGCCTGGAGACCCAGCACTACCCCGACTCACCGAACCAGCCCGGCTTCCCGTCGATCATCCTCCGGCCCGGCCAGACCTACGTGTCCGAGACCGTCTACCGCTTCGGTGCCAAATAAGCTCCGACCAACCTACGCTTTCTCCCCATCTCCCGGCGGGGCTTCCGCATGGACGCTGAAAATGAAGCAGAGCCATGGGAAAAATGGGGTCGGGGCAGGACTGGCCGATTAAGCGCACTTGACCTGCCCAAACTCCGCCTCCTGTAGTAGTGCCCACCTCTTTCACCACCCAACAGGGTGGTTCCAATTTTCAACGGTTAGGACCGCCAACGGCAGCCATGCTAAGCCTTCAGGAGCAATTTCAGCAGACCTTTGGCCGCGCGCCGACGGTCATTGCCCGTGCACCGGGCCGGATTGAATTCATCGGCAACCACACCGACTACAACGGCGGGGCCGTGCTTGGCGCGGCGATCGACCGCTATGTCTGGGTGGCCGCGGCGCCGAATGCCGCCGGGCGTTTCCGTCTGCAAAGTCACGGTGGGGCGAAACCGCTCGACCTGCCCGCTGTGCCAGCCGCGCGCCTGACCGGAGCGGAATCCTGGGCCAACTATCCGCTCGGGGTCTGGCGGAGTCTCGGCGATTTCAAGCTGCCCCAGCCGGCGGGCTTCGACCTGTTTATCACCTCCGATCTGCCGGCCGGCGCCGGCCTCAGCAGCAGTGCGGCCCTCGAGCTCGCGACCGCGCTGGCCCTGCTGGAGCTGGCGGGGAGCGAGCCCATCGCCCCGGAGCAACTGGCTGCGCTGGGCCGCCACGCGGAGAACAACTATGTCGGCGTGCCCTGCGGCATCCTCGACCAGGGCACGAGCGCCTTCGGCCGCGCCGGACAACTCGTCCACATTGATTGCCGCGGCCCATATTTTTCGCGGGTGCCGTTGCCGGCCGGGACCCACCTGTGGATTTTCAATACCCGCGAAAAGCACGCGCTGATCGACGGGCTCTACGCCACGCGTCATCGGGAATGCCTGGAAGCCGCCCAAACGCTGGGCGTCGCGCGGCTGGCCGACCTGACCCCGGCGCAGTTCCGGCCGCTGGAGCCGAAGCTGACCCCGGAGCTCGCCCGGCGCGCGAAGCATGTCATCGAGGAGCACGCGCGGGTGGGCGACACGGTGGCGGCCTTGCAGCGCGGGAATCTGCCGGCCGTCGGCCGGTTGCTCACGGCCTCGCACCGCAGCTCGCAGCACCTGTTTGAGAACAGCACGCCGGCGCTCGACCGGCTGGTGGACCTGCTGGAAAAACACCCGGCGGTCTATGGCGCGCGCCTGACTGGCGGCGGCTTCGGCGGCGCGGTCATGGCGTTGACGCGCGAGGATTTTTCCATGGCCGAGGCCGAGGCGATCGCCGCCCAGGCCGCGCCCCGGCCCGACCTTATCCACCTGCAAAGCGCCGACGGGGCGGCGGTGGTGAGATAAATCCAGTCACCGCAGGCTCGCCTTGTCGGTCATTCAGGTTTGAATGCTGGTTGTGCGAATTTATCTCGATGTCTGTTGTCTGAACCGGCCGTTCGATGACCTGAGACAGGAGCGAGTGCGATTGGAAGCCGAAGCGATATTGACGATACTGCGACGCATTGAGGGAGGAATATGGGAGCTGGTTGGCGGAGAGATGGTAGATTTCGAGGCCGGTCGGATGGTCGATTTGGAACGCAGACAGCGCGTGCGTGCCTTAGCTGATTTGGCTGCGATCAAGCTTCCGGTGGATCAAGCTGCGAAGGCACGGGCACAAGAATGGATCGGGCAGGGACTCAAGCCGATTGATGCCTTGCATCTGGCCTGTGCCGAAGGGGCAGGAGTCGATGTGTTTTTGACAACCGATGACCAGATATTGCGTGTTATCCGCCGCACTGGTCTGGCCCGGATCCGGGTGAACAATCCCTTGCCGTGGCTAGATGAGGTGCTAAGTTGAAACCAATGGAACATGCCGTTCAGGAGCAAATCCGCACTCGGGGGCTACAGGCTCTGTTGCGGGAGCTTGGCCCGGTGGACACCGCGCGATTCCTTCAACAGTTCGAATCGGGCAAGGGCGACTATACGCAGGAACGGCATACGTGGCTCGATGGACTGAAACTCGACCAAGTCGTGCAGGCTGTCGAGGAAGCCCGTCCCGAGAAGAAGCCGTGAAGGGATGTGTATCGGTGGCGTGGCCCGGAATTGCTGACCCTGTCCGCAGGGAGTTACGACCACCAAGCCAAAGTTTCCGGTGTTTTCAGAAGACGAGCTCCGGTCTATGGCAAAGGCCATAACTGACGCGGCTACGCACGCTGAGCTGCCTTCACTTTTTCGGGATGCAGGATTGGAAGAACCAGCGGACCTCACAGGTCCTCCGAAATGGCAACGGATCTTCAACACGCTGGCCGTCCGACAAAACGCGACCGGGACAGGCAACTATGTGATGAAATTTATCCAAACAGCATTGCAGCCCCGTCGATTCGTTGAGCGGCCCAAAGACTTTGATGGGCTGTGCGAGCAAGTAAACCGCCTCTTGGCCTTTCGCGGTTGGCAACTAACCTCGGAGGGGAAATTTGCGGCGGTATCAAACGCGCAAACGGTCGGCGAGGCTCGGCAGCGTGCCAACCGACTGCGTGATGAATTAGAGCGGCGTGGAGTGCATCAGGATGTCTTGCGGTTCTGCCGGGAGGAACTCCTGCAAGAAAACTATTTTCACGCGGTGCTCGAAGCCACCAAGAGCGTAGCGGACAAACTCCGCGAGAAGAGCGGTTTGATCGGCGATGGTGCCGATCTCGTGCAGCCCGCTTGTGGTCTGCCCAAAGATGGCTCCGCGCCTTTGCTGGCGTTCAATACCCTGCGCAACGATTCGGAGCGCAGCGAGCACAAGGGTCTCGGAAATCTACTTACCGGTCTTTTTGGCACCTTTCGTAATCCGACCGCGCATGCCCCGAAAATCTCTTGGTCGATGAATGAACAAGACGCACTCGACTTGCTCACGATGGCCTCTTTTCTTCATCGGAGGTTGGATACTGCTGTGCGTAGATTATGAAGTGCCGCACGGGCGTTTTTGATAAGAGTTAGCCGCGAACTGGCCGGATTTCTCTCTTGGAGGCAGCGGTCCCCGACTCTAGAGCTTTCCTGCCCCATGAAATTCCCCTCCTGGCTTCGCGTTGTTACCTGGACTCTGGTCGTCGCGCTCGGGGTCGGGGCCATCGGAGTGCTGGCTTGGTCGCGCGGCGAGCCGGTGAGCGCGCTCTGGATCGTGGTCGCGGCGGTCTGTGTGTTCGCCGTCTCGTATCGGTTCCACTCCGCGTGGCTGATGGCCAAGGTGCTGACGCTCGACGAGCTACGTGCGCCGCCGTCGGTGGTGAAAGAGGACGGGAAGGATTTTGTGCAGACGAACAAGTGGATCGTCTTCGGCCATCATTTCGCGGCGATCGCGGGTCCGGGTCCGCTGGTCGGCCCGGTGCTGGCGGCGCAGTTTGGTTTTTTGCCCGGGATGCTGTGGATGCTGGTGGGCGCGACGCTGGGCGGGGCGGTCCATGACTGCGTGATTTTGTTCTGCTCGGTGCGCCGGGGCGGCAAGTCGCTCGGCGGGATGGTGCGCGATGAGGTGGGGCCGTTCGCCGGCCTCGTGGCGATGGTTAGCATCATCGCGATCATGGTCATTTTGCTGGCGGTGCTCGGGCTGGTGGTGGTCAACGCGCTGGCGGAGAGTCCGTGGGGCCTGTTCACCATCGCGGCGACGATGCCGATCGCGGTCGCGATGGGCTGCGCGATGCGCTACCGGGGCCACAGCGGGCGGTGGTTGGTGTGGGTGAGCGTGTTCGGCGTAGCGGCGCTGCTGGTGGCCGTGTGGGGCGGGCAGTTCATTCCGGGCACGCGGCTGGAAAGCTGGCTGACTTTGCGCGGCACGACGCTGGCGTGGTGGATCATGGGTTACGGCATCGTGGCCTCGATCCTGCCGATGTGGCTGTTGCTGGCTCCGCGCGACTACCTGAGCACGTTCATGAAGATCGGCACGGTGGCGGCGATGGGCGTGGCGATCATCGTGCTGGCTCCGATGCTCAAGATGCCCGGGCTGACGAAATTCATCGACGGCAATGGCCCGGTCGTGGCCGGGCCGTGGTTTCCCTTTGTTTTCATCACCATCGCGTGTGCGGCTGTGTCGGGCTTTCACTCGCTGATCGCCTCGGGCACGACGCCGAAGCTGCTGACGCGCGAGAGCCACATCCGCATGGTGGGCTACGGCGCCATGGTGACAGAGATGGTGGTGGGGCTGATGGCGCTCATCGCCGCCTGCTCGATGGAGCCGGGCGAGTATTTTGCCATCAACATGAAGGGCGACGTGGCCGCGGTGACGGCCAAGGTCAGCGCGCTGGGCTTTGCGGTGACGCCGGCGCAGATGGCCGACCTCGCCGCCAGCGTCGGCGAGAAGACCATGGTGGGCCGCACGGGCGGGGCGCCGACCTTCGCCGTCGGCATGGCGCAGATGTTTGCGGGCGTGCTGGGCAGCAAGGGCGCGCTGGCCCTGTGGTATCACTTCGCGATCATGTTCGAGGCACTGTTCATCCTGACAACCCTCGACGCCGGCACGCGGGTGGGGCGCTTTCTCGTGCAGGATCTGCTGGGGATGTTTGTGCCGCCGCTGGGCGACACGCGGTCCGTCGCGGGCAACGCGCTCGCGACGCTGCTTTTCGTCGGGGCGTGGGGCTGGTTTCTTTATCAGGGCGTGATCGATCCTTTGGGCGGCATCAACTCGCTCTGGCCGATTTTCGGCGTGGCCAACCAGCTGCTGGCGGTCATCGCGCTCGCGCTCGGCACGACGGTGCTCATCAAGATGGGCCGCGTGCGCTACGTGTGGGTTACGCTCGCGCCGCTGGCGTGGCTGATGAGCGTGACGATGACGGCAGGCTGGATGAAGATCTTCAGCCCGGCCCCGGTGGGATTCCTCGCCATCGCCCGCGGGCTGGAGGCGAAGGTTGCGGCCGGAGGCCCGGCCGCCGAGGTGGCGGTTTGGTCGGCGCAGATTCTTAATAACCGCATCGACGCAGCGGTGACCGGGGCCTTTCTCGTCCTCGTGCTGACCGTGGTCGCGGCCAATGCGCGGGTGTGGTGGCAATTGCTTGCTGGTCGGCGTCGGGCCGACCTGCGCGAGGAAGCCTATGTGCCGCTGGCTGCGGCCCCGGTGGTCAAGTGATCCGCATCGCCGTCATTTCCGACACGCATGATTGGATGCCACCGGGCCTGCCGGCGCGTCTCGCGGGGGCGGACGAGATCTGGCACTTGGGCGATGTGTGCGAACCGCACACGCTGGCGGAACTCGATCGGCTGGGCAAACCGCTGCATGTCGTGCTGGGCAACAACGAGTGTCACAGCCTTTGGCCGGAGGAGCGGTGGTTGGAACGAGCCGGGCGGAAATTCTTCCTGACGCACATCCCGCCGGCCCGGGCTCCAGCCGGGGCCGAGTTTGTGTTGCACGGCCATACGCATGTGCCGCGTGACGAGACGGACGAGCGGGGCGTGCGCTGGTTGAACCCCGGCTGTATCAGCCGGCCGAGACAAGGCAGCCGGTCGGGTTTTGCGTGGCTGCTGCTGGAGAAAAACCAACCGATCGACTGGCGGTTGGAAACGCTCTGATCCGGCCGGCGCTTACTGCGCCGCGACCGGGGCTTTCTTATATTGGAAGCGGCCGACGTTGACGGTGTCCGGCGGAGCGATGCCGGCGATGATGCCAAAGGAGGTGATGACGCACGCGATATTGCCGCGGCGGCCGGCCCGGGCCTGCTCTTCGATACGAGGGGCGGTGGGCTTACCGTCCTTGCCGATGGCCCCGAGGCTGACACGGCCGTCGGACTGGATGACCACAAGGCTGTTGCCGGCGGTCTTGCCGGTAGAATAGCTGCCGGCCACGGAGGCAAAGACGGTGGCGCGTTCCTCGCTGGAGGTGACGATGGTCACGTCGTCCGGCACGTCACTAAGCCGCTTTTGCGGCAGGCCGAAGCGCAGGCCGACCGCCACGAGCACCACCGCGACGGCAAAGAGGCCGATGACTTCCGCGATGGAGCGGAGGGGGCTGGAGTCCTTGGCGGTGCCGCGAGCGCTGCGGATCGGAGGCTTGGATGCGGCGGCGGAAGCGCTGCTCTGGAAGGGGGGGAGCTCGGCAATGCCAGCCGGGGTTTCGACCACCCAGTAATCGTCGAACAGTGACACACTCTTGTGGACGCGGATGCGGCCTTGATAGGCGGCGATGCGGTAACTCCGGTCGCTGCGATGCACAATGATACCGGGCTCGGTCTTCGGGCTCACCGAAGTATCAACCTTCAGTAGCTTGCCGGAAAGCCGGATGATTTCATCGAGGGGATGACTGCCGTGCTCCAGGCGTTCCGACGCCGGGGCCACCGCCGAGGCATCGGGGGCGAGGTAAACCAGGGTGATGCGATAGGTGACGCTCATTTCTCGATGATATACACGAGCGAATTGGTGGAACCCGTCTGGATGAGTCCGGTGGTGAGGTCGCCGTCGTCCATCTGCTTGTCCAGCATGGTCAGCAGTTCTTCATCATCGCTGATGGGATTGCCCGGGGCGGTCTGCACAATCAGCGCGGCCTTGGCGGTGACGCCGTCGGCTGACACATCGTAATTCCATTTGTAGACTCCGCCGAAGGGCGACGTGAGTTCAAAGTTGCCCGGCATGGAACCGGCCATTTCAGTGGGCACGATTTGCGGGGTCCCATCGGCGGGCCAGTGGCCATTTTGCAGGGTATAGGCCTGAATCACGGTGGAGAACTGCTTCAGGTCATTCGCGATGGTGGTGACCTTGGATCGCATGGTGATGCGCCGGTAGGAGGGAATGCCGGCGGCCGCCAACAAGCCGATGATCACGACCACCACCATGATCTCCACCAAGGTGAATGCCCGCATCCGGCGGCTGAACAAACCATGTGGGGAGAAACGGGGCATCTGGGTAATCGGCAGTGAGACTAGAAGGGTCGATTGCGTCGCCGCAAGCCTTCTGAGCTAAAACAATTTTGAGAAAGGGTGAGGCCAGACATGGGACATAAAGGGCCGAGAGCGTTCCCGTTTTTCGGACATCCTTTTTAATTTCACGGAAGATTTCCTTGAACACGTAAACGGGTGGAGGAACGTGCCGCCGGCATGATTCGCGCTGGATTCGGGTCGGGAGGCCGGTTAACTACGTCGGCCAGTGAGTCCGACAATCCGGGAAAATTCATCGATGGGCATCGCGGTCGACCCCGGCCTTGTCTTTGTGCGAAGCGCCCGGGCACGCAGCTACCGCCTGAGCCTGCGCAAGGATGGCGTGGCGGTCGCCACGATTCCCGTGCGGGGCAACGAGCCGGAGGCCCGGGCCTTTGTGCAGCAGCATCAGGATTGGCTCAATCGGGCGCGGGCGCGGCACGCGCGCCGGCCCAAAACAGCTGAGACCTGGGCCGTCGGCACCACCGTGCTCTGGCGTGGCGAGCTGACCGAAATCCGCGAGGCTGGCGGGGACAAGCCGACGGTCTGCCTCGCGGCGGATGTGTTTCGCGTCACCGCTTTGGCGGGCGACTTGCGGACTGCATTGGAAAAGCAATTCACCCGCCGCGCCAAGATCGAGCTGCCCGCCCGCACTTGGGAGCTGGCGGCGGAAACCGGCGCGGACGTGAAACATGTCACCGTGCGCAACCAGCGTTCGCGCTGGGGCTCCTGTTCCGCTGGCGGCACCATCTCGCTCAACTGGCGGCTGGTGCAGGCCCCGGAGGCGGTGCGCGACTACATCATTTATCACGAACTCGTGCATCTCTGGGAAATGAACCACTCGGATCGTTTCTGGGCGAAGGTCGAACAGGTCTGTCCCGCGTGGCGCGACGCCGAGCGCTGGCTGAAACGCAGCGGGAGCCTGCTCGGATTGTAGCCGGACCCTACTGGATATCGATCAACTCCACCTCGAAGCGCAGCGTGCCGCGCGGCGGGATCGGTCCGCGACCCTTCTCGCCGTAGGCGAGCCACCACGGGACAATCAACGTGCGTTTCTCGCCTTTTTTCATGCCGATGATCGCTTCATCCCAGCCCTTGATGACCGCGCCGGTGCCGATGCGGAAGCGGTAGGGCTCGCCGCGGTCGCGCGAGCTGTCGAACTTGGTGCCGTCGAGTAGAAATCCGTCGTAGTGGACCACGACCGTGGCCCCCAAGGCCGGCGTCGGGCCCTCGCCGAGGGAGCGCACGAGGTAGCGCAGGCCGGAGGGATTGAGGCGGGCCGTGCCGTATTGCTCGCGCATGATGGCCGCATCAGCCTCGCTGAGCTGGGGATTCTCCATCATCTGGCGCATGTATTTGTTGGCGGGCTGGTCGCTCGCACTGTGGCGGCGGAAAATCCCGGTGCGGGCCTGCCACGCGATGAAGGCGAGGACGAAACCAAGGATGACGAGGATGCCGTAGGCGCGGAAGTTCATGGGTGGGGGTAAAATCAATTAAGCGGCGGGAAGATTTTGCCAGCATCTTCCGGTGTCGTTTTGTGCCCGGCGATGGTAAGGGCCTTGGCCAGCACCGGATCATGGCCTTGGTAGAGTTGCTCGTGGGTCGGCAGAATCAGGTAGTCCGGCCCTACGCCCTTGCCCTCAATGATTGAGCCATCGGCCATCACCACGCGGGCCAAAGTGATGCTCATACCGAAATGGGTAAAGCGTTCCGCCGTGCCCAGCGATAGGGAATAAACTTGGGCGGTGGACAAGGCGCCGGCCGTGCGGTCACCCAACAAAATGCCCCGCTGGCGCATCTGCACGGTCCGGGCAAAAATTTCCGAAGCGGAGGCCGACGTTTCGTCCACCAACACCAGAAGCAGGCCTTTGAAGCCGTTCCCCTTGACGCGGGTGGTTTCGCTTCTTTTGCGCTCATGAAGAGTGAAGGCCTCGAAGTCGTCGGCAAAGAAACCATTCAGGACCGCTTCCGCCGCCCGCACATATCCGCCGGTATTGCCGCGCAGATCGAGGATCACGGTCTTGGCCGAGGCGGCCTTGCCGAGGCCTTTGGCGATTTTCTCCAAATCGAACAGCTGCAATTTCCATACAAGGATTCCACCCGGCAACTCCACGAGCCGGGATTTGCGGCGGGCATCCTCATTCTCGTCCTCCTCCACCAATTGATAGAGGTCTCGACTGTTTCTTAGGTCGCGTAGCGCTGTGCCTGACCGCACTTCGCCCAAAAGATCGAGCTGCCGTGGCTCCTGCCCGGGGGCTTGGACGATGACGCGCATCCCGGCACGCGGGGCCAGGCCGTAGAGCAAATATTGCAGGAGATGGCGGTTGGCCCGGCCGGGCGCCATGCCATCAATGGCGAGCAACTTGTCGCCTACGCGCAGGCCCTTTTTCTCCGCGTCGCTGTGTCGGTCGACTTCGCTGACATAGACCGCGTCTCCCACCGCATGGAATTTCCAGTGATGCTGCACGCGGTCCTTGCGGGCCGGGGGCAGGAACCGCGTGTGGGAATCACCGATGTTCAGGAAAGGCTGGGCAATGAGGACCAAGGCCTCGCCATTCGACCGCGCGGTCCCGAGCGCTTTGTCCGCCGCATCACAGCGGGCGGAGAATTCCGAGCCGACCAGCGCGGGATCGTAGAAATATTTCACGGTCTCGTCCCGCGCCAGTCGTAGCATGCCGCGGGATCGGTCGAGATCGAACTCGGTGAAGGCCGGCTTGGAGTCGGCCGCGAGAATCCGGGCTGCCGTCCCAAGAAAAAGCAGGATACCAATGGTCCGAAGCCGTCTCATGACTTGGGCTCGAGACGGAGGATCAGCGCGTCGAGCAGGGCGTCCGTCTGGAGCTTCCGGTGCTGGGCGGGCGAAACCGGTTTGTCGGCGGCGGCGGCTTTTTGCTGGGCGGCGAAGGTGGTGTCACCGGCTTGGCGCGCGGCCGTGAGGAAGGCTTCCTTGGTCTCATGAAATGCCGCGCCTTCGCCGAGGTCCGCGGGCGCGGCGGGCCGGCCGAGGAAAGCGGTCGTGAGTCCGTCGCCGATCCACACGCGCCAGTCGTCCTCGTCGGCGAAGTAGGCCACGAGCGCGCCGCGCTGCGCGACCCCGAGTTTCTCCGCCAGTGCGTGCATGTAGGCGCCGGGCACCTTGTCCTCCGTTGCCGTCGGGGACTTCGTGAACATCCGTGCGACGATCTTCACACCGGTGACGCGCTCATAGTTCGCGAGCTTGAAGTTGAAATTCTTCGCGCGCGGCGGATCGACGGGGATGAGTTTGTCCGGGTCATCGAAGTGCGCGGTCGGGCCCGGCTCCGTGGCGCCGGAGTATTTCCCGGCCTTGGCCGCCAGCGCCTTGAACGCGGTTTCATCGGCCTTGAACGCTTGGGCGGCCGCGCCGATCCGGAGAATCTTTATAGAGAACGCATCGTCCGCCTTGATCTGCGGCAGCACTTCAAGTCCACGCACGGTCCGGCCGAAAACGCTGTGCAGGTAATTCAGCCGCGTGTCGTCACCGAGCGTGACGAAGAATTCGGCGCTGTTGGTATCGGGTCCGCCATTGGCCATCGAGAGGATGCCGGTCTCGCCGTGGTGCAGGCCGGGAACAAATTCATCGGGAAAACTGTAGCCGGGCTCGCCGTCCTCGGGCGCCTTCGGATTTCCGCTCTGGATGACAAACCCCGGCACGACGCGATACCATTTCAGGCCGGTGTAATAGGGTGCGCCGTTGCGCGCGGCGATGGTCCCCTCGGCCAGGCCGACAAAGTTCGTGGCCGTGAGCGGGACTTTGTCGTAATAGATTTCGGCGGTGAAGATGCCGTGCGTCGTGGTGAACTCCGCGTAGAGTCCGTCCGGCAGTTTGTCCTGCGCCGCCAGGATCCCGGTCAACCCCAACACGAGGAGCAGGCCGGCTGGTTTCAGGAAGCGCATGGGGAGGAGTGAGGCGGACGTCAGAGGAACGAGCAGATGTATTCGCAGAGGCCGGTCTGGACCTCGATGGTGAAGCCGCTCTTGCCGGCCACGTCAAAAAACGTGCCGGCGGCGTAGTCCTTCACGGCGGTCTGGCCGTCGAGCGTCACGCGACAGGCGCCGGCGACAATCTCCATGCG
>JAHFTH010000095.1 GCA_023269445.1 Lacunisphaera sp. | reverse complement strand
AGCCGCCGGCGGGCGAACTCAACCGCTTTCCCCTGCCGCCGGCCGCCGACGGTTCCGTGGTCAACAATCCCGCCAACCTCGCCGTGACCTACGAGCAGCTGGCGAAGCTCCGGCACGTGCCGCTGAGCACCCTCGCCCCGCAGGTAGAGCAGAATTTCCGCCGACTGTTTCTGTAGGCATTCGGAGCCTTGCTTCGCCGTAAGGCGTCCAGTAGCTTCCGCGCCTAAGGAGTTTTCATGCATCGCCCCACGCTTGCACTGTTGGTTATTTTTTCCGCGGCCTTCGTGGCCGCGCCGCTCCACGCCCAAGGCACGAGCGGTGCGGATCTGGCCATGACCAGCAAATATGCCGAAGCGATGATCCAACTGAACAAGGAAATCGCCGCCGGCCAGAATGTAGCCAGCGCTTATTTTTGGCGAGCCTACTGCTGGCGCAATCCCGACCCATCCCTGAAATACGACGCGGGAGTCGATAACGAGAAGGCCATCGCCGACTACACCAAGGCCATCGAACTGGATCCGGCCATGGCTGCGGCCTACCGCAACCGCGGCAAATGCTGGACAAGGTTGGGCAACCACCAACGGGCCTTGGCCGATTATCTCAAGGCCTACCAGCTAGACCCCGACATGTCCTATCTGGCCAATGAATTGGCCAGCGCCCGCCTGCTGGTCAACGACTACACCGGCGCGATTGGCGATTACACCCGGATGATTGGGCAGGCCAAGGCGGGCAGCAGCCCAACCGAGCAAATGTTTCTTGCGAGCTATTATTACCACCGAGGCTATGCCCGCGCACAAACCAAGGATCTTGCCGGGGCCTTTGCCGACTATACCGAGGCAATAAATGAACCCAGCTCTACCAGCATGAACATCGGTGATGCCTACGTCAAAGACCAAGCCCAGTATGCGCGCGCCGGTATTCGCCGGCAGCAGAAGGATAGCGACGGGGCGATTGGTGATTATACCCAGATCATCCTGCGCAAAGCGAAAAACTCCGGTGAAGCCTATTTCTCCCGCGGCTGGACCTGGCTGCAGAATGAGAAATACGATGAGGCCATTGCTGACTTCACGATGTGTCTGGAGCTCGAGCCGGGCGCCCTGAACGCCTACTTTCAGCGCGGGGCGGCCAAGCACAACAAGGGCGACTACGCAGCCGCCGAGGCCGACTACACCCAATTCCTGACCCTTAGCCCCAAGGACGCGGACGCCTACTTGAACCGCGGCTTGGTTCGCGCCGAGCTGAAGAATCTCCCCGGCGCCGGTGCCGACTACGGCAAGCTCATCGAACTCGCCCCGAAGTTCGTGCGCGGCTACCTGCTGCGCGGCGCCCTCAAGCGGGAGGCCAAAGACCTGGCCGGAGCCTTCGCCGATGCCAACAAAGCCGTCGAACTCGCCCCCGGCGACAGCGACACCTGGTGGGAACGCGGCCTGACCTACGTCGCCGCAGAAAATTACGACGCGGCCATTCCGGATTTCACAAAATGCCTGGAGATCGAACCCAAGGCCTACAGCGCCTACTTCCAACGCGGCCAGGCTTACTCCCACCAGGGAAACCCCGCCGCCGCCGAGACTGACTTCGCCAAGTATATCGAGGCGCAGCCGGCCGAAGCCGGCGGCTACTGGCGGCGCGGTCTAGCGCGCAAGGACCTGAGAAAATTCCCCGAAGCCGTGGCAGATTTCACGAAGGTCATCGAACTAGCACCCCAATACGCGCCCGCCTACTGCGAACGCGCCCGGTGGCGGGACTTTCCATCCGACAGCACCGCCGCTCTGGCCGACTTCGCCAAGGCCATCGCCCTCAAACCTGACTACAGCTATGCCTACTACTGGCGAGGCTGGCATTTCTACAACACCAAGGAATACCCGGCCGCCATCGCGGACTTCCTCAAGGCCGGCGAAACCGGCTATGACGCGGCCATGGCTCACCATGGGGCGGGCCGAGCCCGGTTCATGAATAACGACTTGACCGGTGCCCTGGCCGACTACACCGAAAGCCTTAAATCCGACCCGCGCTGGGCCCTAAGCGACCGCGCCGAGGTCCTTGAGAAAATGAGCGACCTCACCGGGGCCCTGAAAGATATGGATGCTCTGCTCACACCCGACTCCAAGTTCGCCCATGGCTTTTTGCAACGGGCCATGCTGAAACGGAAACTGAAGGATTTCCCCGGGGCGCTGACCGACTACAACAAAGCGATTGAGCTGAAGCCGGATGATTCCGAGACCTATCGCAACCGGGCCACCGTGCGCAAAGGCACCGGCGACGAAGCTGGAGCGAAAGCCGATCTGGCCAAGGCCGCCGAGCTCGAAGCCGTCGCGGCGAAAAAAATCTAGCTGCCGAGCGCCACGCGCCGCACGACCTCGCCGGCGGCGGCAAAGCCGAACGCGCCGGTGATGAACACCGCCGTGCCGAAGCCCGTCGCGCAATCGAGCCGCAGATTCGAGCCCTCCTCCGGCTCGGCAGCACAGGTGCCGTCGGCCCACGGATAAACCGGCTGCTCCTGCGTGGACACGCATGGGATGCCATAATGGTTGCCCTCGCCCTTCGCGAAGCCGTAGTCGCGCCGCAGTTTCTTGCGCACCTGCCGCAGCAATTCGTCCCCGTGCGAATCGCCGAGGTCCGCCACCTTGATCCTCGTGGCATCGCGCCGTCCGCCCGCGCTGCCGACCGTCACCACCGGCTGACCGCGTTTGGTGCATTCTGCGATGACCAGTGCCTTGTTGGACATCAGGTCGATGCAATCCACGACCCAGTCATAGCGCGTGGCCAGCAACCGCTCGGCCGTCTGCGCCGTGAAATATTCCGCGATGGTCGTCACGTGCCCCGCGGGATTGATGAGTTTCACGCGCTCGGCCAGCGCCGCGACCTTGGGCCGGCCGATATTGCCGTCGAGCGCGGGCAGCTGGCGGTTGACGTTGGTCACGCACACATCGTCGAGATCGATCAGCGTGATCGCCCCGATGCCCGAGCGGGCCAGCCCCTCCACCACCCACGAGCCCACGCCGCCCACGCCAATCACGGCCACGTGTGCCGCCTGCAACCGCGGCAGCGCGGCCGTGCCGTAAAGCCGGCCGAGTCCGCCGAAGCGTTGGAGATAGTCGTCCGGTAAAGTCATTTCTGTAGCGGCGGTCTATGACCGCCAACCGCCCCTCGCGTCAATCCTGACGGTCGGAGGCAGAGTCGCGGCCCGCCTTTCACGGCACTTTGTCGGCGACCACCCAATCGGGAAAGGCCTTGTGGGAGTAACGGCAGACTTCCTCGATGACCGTGCGCACGAGATCACTCCGCTCCCCCCGCCACACTGCGCCCATGCTCATCGGCTCAAAACCCTTGAGCGGCAGCACGCGCACGTCGCTCAGCTTGTTGATGGAAGGAATGCCCAGATTCACCCCGATCCCCTCCCCGTTGGCCACATAGCGCGTGATCAGCTCGACCGAAGTTACCTCAATGGTCTGCGGCCAGAGGATCTTTCGTTTGCGCAGGTCACGCTGAAACCCCTGCATGATGCTCGTCACTGCCGGTTGCCCGATAAGCGGCTCCTGGATTTTCTTTTGCGCCCACAATTCCTCGGCGCTTTTCCAGCGTGACTTCCGGTGCACCACCAGCACCAGCGGAATGCGCACGATCACCAGCTGGCGCAACCGCGCCGGCGGCCGATGGCCCACTGCCGTGACCGCTAGGTCAATCTGACCGTCACGCAGCCAATCCTCCACCTGCGCCTGAAAGCCTGAATGCAGGCTCAGCCTCATCTTAGGAAAAAGTTTCCTGACCTGCCGCATCACCACCGAAATATGGTCGCGCAACACCAATTCGGCTCCGCCAAACCGCAACTCCGGTTCCGAGGCGGAGCGGATGTCCGTCACCACGCCCTTGAGACTTTCGAAAAACGGTCGCACGTGCAAAAAGAGTCGCGCTCCTTCGGCCGTGAGCCGGAAGGGCTGGCGCTCAAACAACTTCACCCCGACATCTCGCTCGAGCTGCCGGATCTGACCGCTCACCGCCGGTTGCTGAATTCCGTAGGGAATGTATCGCACCGCAGCACTAATGCCCCCGTGTTTTGCCACGTAGTAGAACAACTCAAGGTGATGGATGTTCATATCGCACCCGAAGAGGCCCGCTCCACAGGCAACCTGCAACGCCATTTTCCCACCCCCCGAAATATAGATAGGTGCTATCAGGTTTATCGATTAACACCACGGCCCCCGCGCGTGCTATCATTCGGGCACACCCTCAACCGTCTCGCCCGTCCCATGTCCCAAGACCACCCGCCTGCACCACCGACCGCGTCCACTCCACCCCGCCGGATCGTCGTCAAAGACGATGCGACCGGCCGCATCACCATTACCCATCCCTCGGGCACCGGACGGGACGCGAGCAATCAGTCACCGGCCACTCCCCGCAGCTTCCCCGCCCGACGTTCTCCGCTCGCGGTCGGGAACCGGCCCGAGCTGCCGGAGGACCGTTCCGAAAGGTGAGCGAGCCTCAGTGTGCGAGCACTCGATTGATGGCACCCACGGCCCGCTGCTCCCGCTGAAGCCAATCTCCATGGATCAACACATACGGCAACCCACGCCGCTCGAGCGCCCCGCGCCAGACGCCCATCGCCTTTTCACGATCCGCCGGGTTAGGGAAACACCGCTGGGGATCGGGAGTGAAGGGCACATCGATGTCGAGCAGCAGGTAGAGGGCGTAGTCCATGCAACGCTTCTCCGCTCCGCGCCGCAGCTCATCGGGACAGGTGCCGTAGAGCAGATCGCTCCACAGCCTGGTCGTCAGCGCGTCCGTATCACAGATGATGAGGCGGTCCGCCTGATTAAAAGCCTCGTCTTCGCGCCGCCATTGCTCGCGCGCGACCGGCAGCATGTCCTCCAGCGTCAACACGCCCTGCTGGTCCCAGCGTTCGCGCGCATACTCCGCGACGAGTGGTGCGTCGAAATGCGCGGCTAGTTTCGTCGCCAGCTCGGTCTTGCCCGTGGACTCGGGCCCATAAACGGCGATGCGCAGCGGCAGGCTCATGCCGCCACCTTCAGTGATTTCCGCCACTCGCGCCAGCCCCAGAACGCCATCAACCAGAAAATCGCGTAGAGCCCGGCCGTGAGCCGCAGGTCCTTGGCCCAGTAGACGCCGATCGCCACCGTGTTCACGCTCAACCACCCGGCCCAGTTTTCCAGTTTCTTGCGCGCTTGCAGCCACTGCGCGATCAAACTGAAAACGAGAATGAATGCATCCCAGTGAGGCAGCGCCGCGTCCGTGGCGCGCTGCATATAAGTGCCCCACGCAGCCGTCACCAATCCGCCCCCGATGATCCACTTCGCGGCTTCCGCGCGTCTCAGCCTCATCACGGGCAATTCGCTGTGCGCCGCTGTATGCTGGTTCTTCAACCAATGCCACCAGCCGTAGGCTTGGATGATAAAGAAGAAAACCTGGAGAATCGCATCGGAGTAGAGTTTCGCGTCCGTGAACACCCACGCATACACGGCCACCTGCACGAGCCCGACGGGCCAGCCCCAGATGTTCTGCCGGACCATCAGCCAGACGCCGATCACGCCCAGCACCGTGCCGATGATTTCCCCGACACTCATGGGGTCGTCGCTGGACCAGCCAGCCAGGCCTCCATCGCCTCGCGAGTGATGGTGTGCGAAGCGGCACAGCGCGGGCATTGCACGTAGATGATCTCGCCCTCGCCAAACAGGTCGGCGAGGTCCGCCCGGGCGGCGGGCGCCAGTGCCGCCAGGATCTTCCGCTGCTCGCACCCGCAATGCCACCGGTAGGCCCGCCGTTCGATCCGGGCCAGTGTCTCGGTCGTGGGCAGCGCCTGCACGTCCGCCAGCGTCACCTGGCGCAACCACGCCACGTCGCAGTCGGGCTGCGAGAGCAGCATGGCGTAGTGCTCCTCGCCCCGGTCGAAAAACCGCGCCGGCCGCTGCTCGCTGCCTGCATAGAAACTCTCCGCCGCCCGGAACAGGTCGGCGCCGGCGAAATTCACCACGCTGCGCCGCTTCTCCGCGCCGCGCCCGGGCATGACCTCGCTGTAGAAAACATTCGCGGCCGCCTCGCGCACGTTCTCCGTGAACAACCGGCCGGTGACGTGGCAGTCCTCGTTGTCCGCCGCAAGGAACAAGTTCAACCGTGGCTCCTGCAGCCCGATGGTCCACGCGAGATGCTCGGTGCGCGGGCGGGCGGCGGCGTGAAGGGTGAACGCCACCAGCGCCTGCTTGAGCAGCGTGTCGTGCTCCGGGCTGGTCCGCAAATGATGGTCCGCCTGATGCAGGTAGTAATCCACCAACAGCGGCCCGAAGTCAGCCTGCACGAGCATGACGTTGCGGTGGCGGACAAAGTCCACCGTCACCACCGGGCCATGGGGCCCCGCTGCTTCGTCTTCGGCCATGTCAGGCAGTGTATGGAGAAACGCAGGAAGTCGAGCGGTCGCTGTGTCCACCGCTACCTGTAAAAGCCGGCTGGAGATATTAATTTCGACGATTGCCAATACCGGAAAAGTTTTTGAAATTCTTGCCACATGTCAGATCGCATTTCCACCAAACCCCAGGTTGAGGAAGAGTTCTCGCTCCCCCTTTTCCTCCTTGTCGTCGCTGTCTCCTTTGCCGCCATACTCGGCTTGGTCTGGTGGCTGGCCCCCCACTCCGTGTGGGCCGCCCAGATCGGGGGCGCGTGGTGGAAGCTCCCCAGCGTTTTCCTCGCAGTCTCCATGTTCAACTGCTTTATGGAATTCTTCTTCCATCGCTATGTGTTGCACAAGCCGGTGCTGCCGTTCCTCAGCTATTTCTACCGCCAGCATACCCACCACCACAGCCTGACCCGCATTACGCGCCGGCGCACCCCGGGGGGCTTGGAG
Organism: Lacunisphaera sp.; assembly: GCA_023269445.1. Taxonomy (GTDB): domain Bacteria; phylum Verrucomicrobiota; class Verrucomicrobiia; order Opitutales; family Opitutaceae; genus Lacunisphaera. Next base: position 4,747 of record JAHFTH010000095.1, on the reverse strand, counting down.
GTGAACTTCGTCGAGAATTTCTACCCCATCGTGAAGGAAGAACAGAAGGAAGCTTCGTTCTTCCCTTGGTATACCTTTCTTATCTTCGCCGCCTGCCTCACCCCGATGTTTGCGCTGCTCCAGTGGCTGGTGCCGTCACTGCCGTGGTTCTTGGGCGGCTACGCCGCACTCGTCTCCTCCCTGCTGATCTACGAGATCTTTCATGCCATCGAGCACTGGTCCTTTGAGAAATGGGGCCCGCTCATCGACCATCCCCGGATGGGCAGTTTCTGGCGCAAGGTCTACAGCTTCCACCTGCGGCACCACGCCGTCATCGACTGCAACGAGGCCATCTCCGGCTTCTTCATCATGCCCGTGGCCGACTGGGTCTTCGGCACCTGCATCATCCCCGGCGTTCTCTACAAACACGGACAGACCGTGGCGGAGGAGAAAGAATTCCTCAGCCCCCACCCCATCGCCCCCATCCGCTGGCTCGACCGCCTGACCGACAGTGTGGTCAAGGCCCGCCGCTCGCGCGCTGCGCAGGGCACCTGAGTAGCCACCACCTGAAATCTCAACGGCGCCCGCGGGCGCCGTTTTTTATGGGCGAAACCGTGGGAGCGGGCCCTACTTCCCGATCACGCCCTTATTCTGCAGTTTGCTGATCTTGGGTTTGATGACGAATGCACAGCAACCCTGACCCGGGTGCTGGTTGAAATAGTCCTGGTGGTAATCCTCCGCGCGCCAGAATTTCTTCAACGGCACAATCTCCGTCACGATCGGATCGGCGTATTGCGCCTGCGCCGCGAGCTTCGCCTGGGCCGCGGTCTTCTGCTGCGCTTCGTCGTGATAAAAGATGACCGAACGATACTGGTCGCCCTCGTCCGCACCTTGGCGGTTGAGCGTCGTCGGATCGTGCGACTCGAAGAATATCTCCAGCAGCTTCTCGTAGCTGATCACCACCGGATCGAACTCCACCTGGATGACCTCGGCGTGGCCGCTGCCGTGCGAACAGATATCCTCGTAGGTGGGGTTCTCCGTCTTGCCGCCCGAGTAGCCGCTGACGCTGCGGAGGACACCGGGCACGCGCTGGAACACGGCCTCGGTGCACCAAAAGCAACCGCCGCCAAAGGTGGCGAACTCGATTTTCGACGCAGGCTTGGCTTCGGACGGCAGGGTCATGGCAAGGGAAAGGAAGAGGACGGAGAGCAAGATGCGCACTTTCATGAGCGTGGGAGCAGACTAGCCCGTTTTTATTCCGGCGCAACCCATCAAGCCATTCTCCCGCGGATTACGCGGATCAATACCGGATAAAACCCATCCGCTGTATCCGCGGAAACTCCGCCTCTTGTCTTCTGGTTTTGCCGGGATTCCACTCTCCCATGGATGACCCTCGCTTGGACAAATTTTCGTTTGGCCCTCGGTCCTGTAGTGAATAATGCTTCGTCTCCATGGATGATCCTCGCCTCGATAAATGGCTCTGGAGTGCGCGCGTGTTCAAGACGCGCCCCCTCGCCACCGCCGCCTGCCGCGCCGGCAAGGTCCTCCTCGGCGAACTCGAGGCCAAGCCCGGCCGCGACATCCATGTCGGCGAAGTCGTCACTGTCCGCATTGGCGCTCTCACCCGCACGCTCAAGGTCGTCGGACTCCCGACCTCCCGCGTCGCCGCAAAGCTGTTGCCGGAATTCATGGCCGATCTCACCCCGCCCGCGGAATACGAACGCGCCAAGCAGGCCGGGATCGAACACCTCCTCGCCCGTCAGCGCGGCGCAGGCCGCCCGACCAAGAAGGAACGCCGTGACATGGGCCAGCTCTTCGACTTCGAATGATCCTTCCGCCTCCGTCCGGCAGCCGGTTGTCATGTCAACTAATAGTATACTTGAACCCTCACCCTCCGCTGATGAAATTCACGCGGGACGAACGAGCTCAAGTATACTATTAGTTGACATCCGTTGAGGGCGGCCCTCGAGGCACGTCTACCGCGTCAGCTTGCGATACTTGATCCGGTGCGGCTGGTCGGCCTCCTTCCCCTTCCGCTTCTTGAAATCCTCAAGGTAGCTCGTGTAGTTGCCGGCGAACCAGTGGACGGTGCTGTCACCCTCGAACGCCATGATGTGCGTCGCCACCCGGTCGAGAAACCACCGGTCGTGCGAGATGATCACCGCGCAGCCGGCAAAGGTCTCCAGCGCCTCCTCCAGCGCGCGGATCGAGTTCACGTCAAGGTCGTTGGTCGGCTCGTCGAGCAGGAGCAGGTTGGCCCCGCTCTTGAGCACGCGCGCCAGCAACACGCGGTTGCGCTCGCCGCCGGAGAGCACGCCGACCTTCTTCTGCTGGTCCGCCCCGGTGAAGCCGAACTGCGCGCAGTAGGCGCGGCTGTTCACCGAGCGAGTGCCGAGCGTCATCACCTCCTGCCCGTCGCTGATGACCTCCCAGATCGTCTTGTTGCCCTCCAGCGAATCGCGCGACTGCTCGACGTAGGCGGACTTCACCGTCTCGCCGACCTTGAACGCGCCGGCGTCGGGCTTTTCCAAATTGGTGATGAGCTTGAACAGCGTGGTCTTGCCCGCGCCGTTCGGCCCGATGATGCCCACGATACCGCCGGGTGGCAGGGCGAAGTTGAGTTTGTCGAACAGGAGGTTGTCGCCGTAGGCCTTGGCCACGCTCTGCGCCTCGACCACCAACGCACCCAGCCGCGGCCCGGGCGGGATGATGATCTCGAAAAGTTTTTCCTGCTCGGCCACGTCGGCCTTGAGCATGGCCTCGTAGGCGTTGAGGCGCGCCTGGCCCTTGGACTGCCGCGCCTTGGCGGACTGGCGGATCCATGCGAGCTCGCGCGCCATCGCCTTCTGCCGCTTGCTCTCCGTGCGCTCCGCGACCACGGCGATCGCCTGCTTCTGCTCCAGCCATGACGAGTAGTTGCCCTTGAACGGCAGGCCGTGACCATGGTCGAGCTCGAGGATCCAGCCGGCGACGTTGTCGAGGAAGTAGCGGTCGTGCGTCACCGCGATGACCGTGCCCTCGTAACGCGACAGATGCTGTTCGAGCCAGTTGACCGAGTCGGCGTCGAGATGGTTGGTCGGCTCGTCGAGGAGAAGGATGGACGGCTTTTGCAGCAACAGCCGGGCCAGCGCGACGCGACGGCGTTCGCCACCGGAAAGTTTATCCACGATGGCGTCGCCAGGCGGACACCGCAGCGCATCCATCGCCTGCTCGACCATCGGAGCGACATCCCATGCGCCGAGGTGCTCGATTTTTTCCTGCAGTTTCGCCTGTTTGTCGCTGATGGCGTCCTTGGCCTTGTCATCTGTCGCCTCGGAGAGTTCATCCCAGCTCGCGTCGTAGGCGGCGGTCAAATCGGTGAGGTGCTTCACGCCCTCCTCAACGCAGGCGCGCACGGTCGCGCCTGCGGTGAGCGCCGGCTCCTGCGGCAGGAAGCCGACAGTGTAACCCGGCTCGAAATGCACGCTGCCGTCGATCTCGGTGTCGATGCCCGCGAGAATGCGCATGAGCGAGGACTTGCCGGAGCCGTTGAGGCCGAGCACGCCGATCTTCGCGCCGTAGTAGAACGACAGGGAGATGTCGCGGAGGATTTCCTTGCGCTCGATCTTCTTCGAGACGCCGAGCATCGAGAAGATGATCTTGGGGGCTTCGGGCGTGGCCATAGGGACAGGGAAAGTGGGGAGTTGAGGGCTGAGAGTTGAGAGACTCCCAGACAGAGACAAGCACCGGAATGCGTAACCGCCTTTCGGACTCTCAACCCTGAACTCTCAACTGGCAGCGCCCGGCGCTGCCTTACACCTCATACAGCCGCAGCGGCACCGGGTCGATGACCCGGGCCTTCGGCAAAGCCAGCGCAAGTTCTCCCTTGAACCAGTCGCGAGCGCCGGGGTCGCCGTGCGTGAGCACGATGGAACGCGCCTTCGTCTGCACGGCGAATTCCAGCAGCTCGCCGCGCTCGGCGTGGCCGCTAAGCTCGAAGCGCTCGACCCGGGCCTTGACCTTGGCCTTCACGTCGAGGGTCTCGAAGAGGAAATTCGCGCCGGGCGGCGTCGCCAGCAGCTTGCCACCGGGGGTGTCGGGGTCGCAGTAGCCAACAAACCCGATGGTGTTGCGGGCGTGGCCGAGCAGGCCGGAGGCGAGAGCGTAGCTGGGCGTGCGCTCGACGAGCATGCCGGAGCTGACGATGTAGAGACCCTTCTGGTGCGGCTCCTGGCCCGCGATGATCTTCTTGGGCAGCTTGCGCAGGCCCAGGTCGTGGAGGATGCGGCGGTCGAACTGCACGTCCTTGGTCTTGCGCGAGACCTCGTCGAACAGCTCGGACAACCCGATGCCGAGACCGCCGGCGAAGATCGGGCAGTCAATCAGCCGGCCGAAACGCCGCGCATCGTGAAACACCGCGAGCAGCTCCTGCATACGACCCAGCGCAAACACCGGCAGCAAAAACGTGCCACCCTTGGCAATCGTGTCGTTGATCGAATCCATGAGCCGGGCGATTTCGTGCACGCGCTCCTTGCCGTAGGCGCGCTCCGTCATGCCGCGCGTCGTCTCGATGATCAGCGTGTCGAAGTGCCCGACGGGAAAATGGGCGCCCTTCAGCGTGCGCAGGTTGTCGAACAGCACGTCGCCCGTGAGGAAGATCTTGCGCAGGCCGTGGTGGATTTCCACCGCGGTCGCACCGGCCACGTGGCCGGACGGATGGAACATCAGTTCCAGCTCGCCGCGCTTTCCCTTGATCTTTTTGACCTTCTTGAAAGGCAGGCCAACGAAG
>JAHFTH010000094.1 GCA_023269445.1 Lacunisphaera sp. | reverse complement strand
CACGGCGCTCAAGGAGCGCGGGCCGCTGCTCGTCACCCACTGGGGCTTGAGCGGTCCGGCCATCCTGAAGCTTTCCGCGTGGGGCGCGCGGGTCCTGCACGATTGCGACTACAAGTTCACGCTGCGTGTCAACTGGGCGCCGTCGTTCAATGCGGAGACGGCCCGTGCTGCGCTCGAGGCGGCCCGCGCGGCCAACCCGAAGAAACAGATCACGACGTGGTGTCCGCTCGGCCTGCCGCTGCGCTTGTGGGAGAAACTGGTGGTGGCCGCCGGTCTCTCGCCCGACGCGATCTGGAACGGCATCGGCAACCCGGCGCTGCGGGCGCTCGCGGCGCAGGTGTGCGAGGGCGAGTTCGCCGTGAACGGCAAGAGCATGTTCAAGGAGGAGTTTGTCACCTGCGGCGGCGTGCGGTTGAGCGAGGTGAATTTCAAGACGATGGAAAGCCGGCTCGTGCCCGGGCTGCATTTCGCCGGGGAGTTTCTCGACATCGACGGCATCACGGGCGGTTTCAATTTCCAATCCGCGTGGACCACGGGACGCCTGGCCGGTTTGGCCATGACCGCATGATGTCCTACGGCCAGTTGTTTCTCGCGGTGGCGCCGGTGATGGCGCTGATCGGGCTCGGCCTGTTGCTGCGCCGCGTGAACTGGATTTCGGAGGCGGGCGAGGAAACCCTGCTCAGCCTCATCGTGCGCGTGCTGATGCCTTGTCTCATCTTTGAGTCGGTGGCCGGACGCACGATGACCGGCGCGGCGGGCGATTTGCTGCTGCCACCGCTGGCGGGATTCGTCCTGACTTCGGTCTCCTTGATCGCGGCATGGTATGCAGCACGGGCGCTGGGCCTCACCATCGGGCACGGCCTGCGCACCTTCGCGCTCGCGGTCGGCCTGACGAACTACGGCTACCTGCCGCTGCCGCTCATGGATGCGCTCTTCGGGCCGGACAGCCGCGCCTTTCTGTTCATGCACAACGCCGGCGTGGAGGCCGCGATCTGGACGACGGGCGTGCTGATTGTGACGGGCGAATCGCCGCGCGCGGCGTGGCGCAAACTGCTCAATGCGCCGCTGCTGGCGCTCGGGCTGGCGCTGGTCGTGAAGGCTAGAGGCCTGGACGGCTACGTGCCGGCGGTGACCTGGCAGTTTATTCACGCGCTGGCGATCTGCGCCGTGCCCCTTGGTTTGCTGATGACCGGTTCCACCTTCGCGCCGCACCTGAACGATCCCAAGCAACTGGCGAATCCGCGGATCATTTTGACGGCGTGGCTGCTGCGGCTGGCCGTGCTGCCCTGGGTTTTTCTGCTGGCGGCGCGTTATGCGCCTGTGTCGGTGGGGCTGAAGCAGGTGCTGGTGGTGCAGGCCGCGATGCCGACGGCGGTGATCTCCGTGATTGTGGCGAGGATCTACGGCGGCCGGCCGCTGGTGGCCGTGCAGATCATCCTCGGCACGACGGCGCTGGCGGTGTTCACGATCCCGTTCTGGATCCGGTTCGGGCTGCAGTTCGCCGGGCTCGCGCCGTGAGCGCGCAATGGCTCAGTGAGTGGCGGGCAGGTAATAGAACAGCAGGCCGATGATCGCGTAGAGCGCGAGAAGCTGCACGCCCTCCAGCCAGTTGCACTCGCCGTCGCCGGCGATCTGATCGGTGACGAAGGCCGCGATCACGACCGCCGCCACCTCCGGCAGCGTGAATTCAAGGTTCAGCCGGTGCGGGAAAAAATAACTGGCGAACACGAGCACGGGCGCGACGAAGAGTGCGATCTGCAGGCTGGAGCCCACGGCAATGCCGAGCGCGAGATCCATTTTATTCTTCAACGCCATGGTGATCGCGGTGGAGTGCTCGGCGGCGTTGCCGACAATCGACACGATGATCACGCCGACGAACACCTCCGTCACGCCGAGCGAGTGTTGCGCGGCCTCGACCGCGCCGACGAGAAATTCGGAGACCCAGGCCACGGCGACAGTCGCGCCGAGCAGCACGGCCACGGCCTTGCCGACCGACCAGGGCGCCGCGTGATCGTCGCCGGCTTTTCCCGGTGAATCCGCGATGTCGGCCTCGCCGCCCACGAAGAGCTGCTTGTGCGTCACGAGCGAGAACAGGAGGATCGCGCCATAGGTGGCGATCAGCACGACCGCGATGGCGAGCGAGAGGCGTTGCTCGGCCTCCGGGGTCCAGCCGCCCGGCGTGCGCGCGGCGGCGACGTGAAACACCGTCGGAATGACGAGGGCGGCGGCCGCGAGAATCAGCGCGGTGCAGGAGGCGCGGGCGGCTGTCTTGTTGAACCGCTGGGTCTTGAACCGCAGGCCGCCGGCGAAGATCGGCACGCCGAGCACGAGGAGCAGGTTCCCGATGATCGAGCCGGTGATGGAGGCCTTCACGACCTCGATGTGGCCGGCGCGCAGCGCCATCAACGCGATGATGAGCTCGGCGGCGTTGCCGAACGAGGCGTTGAGCAATCCGCCGATGCCCTCGCCCATGCGGTGGGCGAGCTGCTCGGTGGCGTGGCCCATCCAGCCAGCGATCGGGATGATGGCCAGCGCGGACACGATGAACAGGGCCGTGCCATTCTGCCAGCCGGGCACGTAACGCAGCGCGAAGGCGACCGGCACGAACACGAGCAGCCAGTCGAGAGAGGGACGGAGCCAGGAGGATTTTTGCGTCGACGTGGACATGCCGCGAGAAAAGGCACCCTCGGGGTTTGAGTCGAGCGGAACCGGGAGCATTGACGATTATCGGCCCCGGGCTTCACTGCGGCTCTATGGTCAAGAAATTGAACTGGGGCATCATCACCACGGGCTGGATCGCGCGGAAGTTCGCCACCGACCTGCGCCAGTCGCAGACCGGCCGGCTCGTGGCGGTCGGCGCGCGCCAGTTGGCCGATGCGGAGAAGTTCGCGGCGGATTTTGGCGGCGCGCGGGCCCACGGCAGCTACGAGGCGTTGCTGGCCGACCCGGAGGTGGAGGCGGTTTATATCGGCACACCGCACCCGTGGCATGCGGAGTGGGCGATCAAGGCCGCGCAAGCGGGCAAGCACATCCTCTGTGAGAAACCCCTGACGCTCCGGCGGGCCGACACCGAGCGCGTCATCGCCGCCGCGAAAGAGCATCGGGTGCTGTTCATGGAAGCATTCATGTATCGCCTGCATCCGCAGACGAAAAAACTGGTCGAACTCGTGCGCAGCGGAGCGATCGGTGAGCTGCAGCTGATCCGGGCGTCATTCAATGTCCTCATGGCTTTCAATCCCGAGCACCGCATGTTCAAGAAAGAGCTCGGCGGTGGCAGCATTCTCGACCTCGGCTGCTACCCCGTGTCGTTTGCCCGGCACATCGCCGGAGCGGCGACAGGCCAGGCGTTCGCCGAACCGGTGGAATTTCACGGGACCGGCCGGCTGCATCCGCAGGCCGGGACCGATGATTTTGCGACGGCCTGCGCCAAGTATCCCGGCGACATCCTCGCGGAGCTGAGCTGCGGCTCCACTTTCGTGAACGACAACGCCGCGTCCATCCACGGGACGAAGGGCTGGATCGACGTGCCCAATCCCTTCACGCCGGGACTGGAAGGGAAAACCGAGCGGATCATTTTGCACCGCCGGGGAACAGACGCGCCAGAGACCATCGAGTTCAAGAGCCCGGGAGTGGGCCTTTATGCTTACGAGGCCGATGCGGTGGCGGAAGCCTTGGCGCGGGGCGAGCGCGAAGTGCCCGAGGCACCCTGGGCGGATTCGGCCGGCATCGCCGGGATGCTCGATCAATGGCTGGAAGGCGTCGGTCTGCGCTACGACGCAGTTTGAGCCGGCATACAGACAAGGTGAGTTATCTTTGGGCGGCGCCGCGATTGCCACGTCTCCAACGACAAAAACTGAAAGGGCGTTCCTGTCCGTATTCTAGGCCTGTCGGCTAACGGAGTGGTGGATTCGGGTGCGGGAGGCTCAGGGCGGAGACGATTTCGTTGAGCAATGCGTGTGACGCGCGACCGTTCCAGGGCTGGTTGTAGCGGCCTGCGGTGATAGCGACGGAGAGGTCGAGCTCTGGCACAATGAACAATCGTTGACCGCCATACCCGATGCCGCCGATCCAGCGGAAAGGTTTCCCGTTGGCAGTCCCTTCGCCCAGCCACCATTGGTAACTGTAGAACATGCCGTCTTCACCGGTGGGCAGATGAGGATTTAAAATCTGCGCGATCCATGCTTCGGGCACGATTTGTTGGCCGCGCCAGCGTCCGTGGTCGAGGAGCAAGCGTCCGAATTTGAGCAGACTCCGCGGACTCATCCTGAGTCCGGAGTAGGCCAGCACCTTGCCGTGGCGGTCACGCTTCCATTCTGCGTCAATGCCCAGCGGCTTAAAGAGGCGGGCTTCGGCATAGGCACCGAGATCTTGGCCGGTTGCGCGTTCGACGATCTCGGCGAGCAGCAGGGTGTTGCCTCCGCTGTAGGTGAACGTGCTGCCGGCGGCCGACGCGACCGGCCGGCTAAAGACATAGCGGGACGGATCCCGCGCCCATGCCATGCGCGTTTCGCTGTTGTCCAGGCGTGCGTAGGAGCCGCTTTCGTCCCAGTGCAGTCCAGCGGACATGGTGAGAAGATGCTCCAGAGTGATCGCGCTCTTTTGGGAAGCGGCTAGATCGGCGAGCTCGGGAAAATAGCTCAGGGCCGACCGACCGAGGTCGGGTATCTTCCCTTCCGAGTGCGCCACGCCGACTGCAAGAGCAACGACGCTTTTACTGATTGAGCGCAGGTCGTGGTGGTTCTTAGAACCGAACTGAATCTCATGCGAGAACCATGCCCCGAGTGGCTGATCGTGTCCGGCAAAGTAGAACTCCGCTAGTAGAGCGCCGTGCCGTTCCACGACCACTCCGTGAAAATTCGCCGCCGGCGTGGCGGCGACGAGGACGACTTTGCGCAATTCCTCCCGTTGCCTCGCGTCAACGACATCGTCGGCCACCAGCCAGCCATCGTCCAACGGAACGGGTGTGCCGTCTGCCCGCCACATGCCTGGTGCTGCTCCGGAAGGAGTCTCTCGCAGAAAGACGATTCCCAAAAAAATGCACAGTGCGAAGGCGAGCCCAAGGAGGATCGGGCGCTTGGATAGGGGTAATTTCATGCCGAACGGAGTTAATGCCCGCCGTGCTCTCCTTGGGAAGAGGAAATAATGGTCAGCCCAAACAGCAGAGCCTATCCAGCATTCTCTTACCGTTTGACGGCGGAAACCCGCCGTTGGTCGCACCAGCCGTCGCCAAGGCTATGGCTGGCAAGCCGGGCTTGCCCGGCGCGGGCCGGACGACACACTCGGCGCAAATGAAATACCGCCCTCTGCTCGCCGGGGCCGTCATGACGGCCGGACTTTTTCTCAACATTCACGCCTCTTCCGCCATCACGAAGGACGCGATCATGGTCGAGCGCATCACCACCGAGTCAGCCAAAGCCAATCTGTTTTTCGATCAGGTCTTTGACGAGGGCATCGACCGCAGCCCGCTCAGCCAAGGTTACCTCGGCCTGAAGAAGGACCACGACAAGTGGGATGATTTTTCCGAAGCGCGCCAACTGGAGGACTTCGTCCTCGCGGTCCGGCATCTCGGCGAGCTGCAAAGCACGATCCACTACGACTGGCTCGATGAGCAGACGCAGATGAGCTACCGACTGTTCGTCGCGCAGGCCGAGCACACCATCGAGGGCTGGAAGTGGCGGCGCCACGGCTACACGTTCACGCAGATGAGCGGGCTACACGCCGACGCGCCGGCCTTCCTGATGAATTATCATCCGGTGGACGATGTGGCCGACGCCCGCGCCTACGTCACGCGGTTGCGGGGCATGTCGGTCCTGTTCGACCAGCTGATCACGCTCACCGAGGATCAGGCGGCCCGCGGCATTCTGCCGCCGAAGTTCGTGTTTCCCCTGTTGATCGAGTCCTGCCGCGAGGTGATCACCGGCGCGCCGTTTGACGACAAGGGCGCGAAGAGCGCGTTGTTGGAGGACTTTGAAACCAAGGTCGGGGCGTTGAAGGGCGTGGAGGAAGCCGCGAAGAAACAACTCATCGCCGAGGCCCGCACCGCGTTGCTGGAGGCGGTCAAGCCCGCCTACGGCCGGCTCATCGCGATGTTTGAAGCGCAGGAGAAAGTGGCCACGGCCGACGACGGCGTCTGGAAACTCCCCGAGGGGCTGGACTACTACAACTACGCGTTGCACTCCCAGACGACCACGACACTCACCGCCGACGAGATCCATGCGCTGGGCCTGCGCGAGGTGGCGCGCATCCACGAGGGCATGGTGAAGATCAAGGAGCAGGTCGGCTTCAAGGGCGACCTCGCGGCCTTCCTGAAATTCATGCGCGACGATCCACAGTTCAGCTATCCGACGACAGACGCCGGCAAGGCCGCCTACATCAAGCGGGCCAACGAGATCATCGACGCCATGCGCGGGCGGTTGCCCGAATTTTTCGGCGTGCAGCCCAAGTCCCCGCTGGTGGTGAAGAAGGTCGAGCCGTTCCGCGAGAAGGGGAATGCGGGCGCCTTCTACGAGCAGCCCTCTGCCGACGGCAGCCGGCCGGGCAGCTATTACATCAACACGATCGACATGCGCGGCCTGCCGATCTGGGAGATGGAGACGCTGGCGCACCACGAGGCGATTCCCGGCCATCACATGCAGATCGCCATCGCGCAGGAGCTGGAGCACATGCCGAAGTTCCGGATGTTCGGCGGCTACAACGCCTACGCCGAGGGCTGGGCGCTCTATGCGGAATATTTTCCCAAGGAGTTTGGCTACTACTCCGATCCCTACCAGGACTTCGGCCGACTCTCCGACGAGTTGCTGCGCGCCGTGCGGCTCGTGGTCGACACCGGCATCCACGCCAAGCACTGGACGCGTCAGCAGGTGGTGGACTACTTCGACGCCAACACGGCCAGCTCGGAGCGCGACACCTTCACCGAGACGAACCGCTACATCGTGTGGCCCGGCCAGGCCTGCGGCTACAAGGTCGGCATGCTGAAGATCCTCGAGCTGCGGGAGCTCGCGAAGCGCGAACTCGGCGCGAAGTTCGACCTGCGGGCCTACCACGACCTCGTGCTGAAGAACGGCGCCCTGCCGCTGAACCTGCTTGAGGAAAACGTCCGCGCCTGGATCGCGAAGACAAAGTAGGCCGGTCTCAGACCGGCCGGCTTGTTTTTGCCCGCGAATGACGCGAATGCCCGCGAATAAATTCATGAGATCAGAAGCCATGGTTTGATAAACGCGGAGGACACAGAGATCGCGGAGAAAACCGTCGGGTGCAATTCGTTGCTCCGCGATCTTCGCGCCCTCCGCGTATCAATGAATGGTTCCATCCGTCTTATTCGCGTCATCCGCGGGAAAATTGCCTTGGACTTGGTGGCTGTGGTCTCCTCGCCTCAAAGGTGATTTGCCGATTGCCCTGACCGGCGGGAAAAATACGTTCGGCGGCAACCAGGGCGGATCGGGTTTGGGTCGGACCTGATTGCCGGGCCCTTTCGGGTCTGACCTTTAACCTTACCCATGCCGCAAATCTACAGAGTCACCCCCGATCCAAGTTGCCCGGTGCTGCGGCTCGTGGACACACCGCAGAACCGGGGCCTGCTCCCGTTCGACGGGCCGACCAAGGGACACCTCTCTCCGAAAGAGTCTTTCCGCGTCCACCAGGATGCGGCGGTTGCCGACCCCAAGCAATTTTGGGCGCTGGCCCCGGGCATTATTGTCTATCCGGAGGCAATGATTGGCGACGATGTGTATGCTTCGCCCTACTATTGCTGGGCCTATTACGTGGAGCTCCTTTCGTTCGCGGGTGAGTCCGACCATTTCCGCGGCATGAATACCGAGCAGATCTACCCGCATCCGAGGACCGGGTTTGAGTTCGACCTCAACAGTTCCTATCCGCTCTTCAGGATCGCGGGCGAAAATCCGACCGATCTTTTTTGTCTCGAACAGAAAACAGGCGACAATCTGCTCTCCACCTACACCAAGCATGGCCTGAAAGGCCTGCGCTTTGAGGAAGTGTGGACGTGGTGACCTGATGCGGCCGGCCTGAACCAATCATCATCATGAACTATGATATCGACGCCTTTCTGGGCATTGCCTTCAGCGAGGCGCGGCCACCGATCGACGTCGTCTATGATCTTTGGGGGATGCTGGAGTCGGACGAGGACCAGCAATTGCGCCCGGATACGCAGCTCCTGCCTCCGGAAATCCATTTCCGCGACCTGGCGCATTTTCACAGCGCCTACATGGGCAATGGCTTCGACGGGCTGCTCGACGCTGGCAACGGGCGTTCCATGTTTCGACGCGCCCTCGTCGCGGCCAAGGAGGTGGCCCTCGATGACGTTTTCGCCATCCTCACCGAGGCCGACTTGGTGTTCCGCCGGCACTCCATTTCTCTGCCGCCATCCGTGCAGTCCGAGTGGTGGTTGGACGGCATTGGGGTGATTCCGCAGGAGACGCTCGACCTTGTTCGCAAAGATACCGCGGACCTCACGGCGGCTTACCGGGCGCTCCCGGTTTGGCCGGCCTCCGGCTGTGTGTTTTCCCGGTTACTGGATTATATGGGCCGGCATCGCCATGAACTGCTCAACCGCCACGCCTGACTCGCCAACTTAACCATGCCAGACAAGACCGCATTGAAGAACGAGCTGCTCAAACAACTGTGGGGGCACATCAACGGATGCATGACCGAGAAGTGGATCGAGAATGAGATAAGACAGACCGAGGCAGATCCCAACGGACCATTCGCGGACACCGGGGCCGCCCTCAAGCGCCTCCTCGCTTTGGGAGCATCGCGCCGTGACCTTTCCCTGCTTTGCCGCAATGAGGCTTACAGTGCCATTTTCGAGACACTCATTGACGTCTCGGAAAGCAATCTTTCGCTCGATGAAATTGGTGGCCTCCATGAGTGGCTTCTTACGTCCGATCCCTCGGATCTGGAGGGGCGCCCGGGTTCCGCTCCACCACCTCCGCCACCGATGCCGCCCGGCGGCTACGGCGATTGATCATGAGCTTTGCGTCGAACGCCAGATCATCCCAGACAGCTCCGGGGCTGCGCCCGGACGCGCTCATCCGAAACCTCCGGGCACCGGCCATGAATGGTATGCTTCGCCGGACGTCATCGGCGCTACTCGTGGTGCTGTGCGTGGTCGGATCGGTCTGCGCGGTGCGCGCGGCCGAAGCACCACCGTCGGACTCATTGCAGCGCTTTCACGAGGCCAACTTTGGTGTGGCTTTCAGTCATCCCAAGTCACTGACGACGTCCTACAACCCGCACGGCGCCGCCGATCGCGTCGGGATCAACCATGAAGACGAATCGATCGGCGGACTGATGATTCGTCCCGCGCCGGACAAGGTGCCCCTCGAGGAGTTTATCGAGGAAGGGAGGGACTATTTCCGAAGGAAATTCGGCGCGACCGAGGTCGCCTACTCGGTGATCGAGACGCCGGGCGGCTACCGGTTTCACCACTTACGAGCTCAAGTGACGATCGAGGGAGTCCGCTATGTGGTTGAGCGATACGTTCATTTGCGCGGGGGCGCAGCCAAGACCGCCACCGGCCCGCAGGCGCCGGAGGCCATCGCGCGTGCGGTGGTGGACTCGCTGGCCGGGGCGTTCTCGTTCGAGTTCATGTGCAGCGCGACCACGCATCAGAAGATCGATCCAGCCATCCGGGTCGTGATCGACACCTTCCGGCTAAAGTAGAACAAAGCGGAATCTTGGCTCTGCGAGTGCTGGGAAGCGAAGCAGCACCAGGCCTGTGGCGGGCAAGCCCGGGCCGGTTTTCACCACAGAGACACGAAGACACGAAGGCACGAAGCAAGGCCGTCGGGTTGGGTCTTGGATCGCTCTTTGTGACTCAGTGACTTCGTGGTTCATGCTTCCGGGAGGCCTCCTCCCCGGACAGAAGCCATGAAAATTTAACGCGGCGGATGCAGGCCGAGGTAGCGCGGCGCTTCAGCCCGCGCTCAGCGCTCTGAAGTGCGGGCTGAAGCACCGCACTACTATCCGCGTCATCCGCGGGAAAAACGCCTCAGAATTCAGGAGCGATTTGCGGATTGCCCTGACCGGCGGGAAAAATACGTTTGCCGGCAACCAAGGCGGATCAGGTTTGGGCCGGACCTGAAATTCGCCATAGTCCAAGCTTCGTATGTCGCGCAAAAGACGATCTACCCTCTCGCTTTCGTTCGTGCTACTTGCGGCAGCGCTTTGGGCTCAAAAGCCGGCACTAGCCGGCGCTCCGCCTACCCTGGCAGGCGAGTGGGCGGTGGAATGGGAAGATCCTAAGAAAAACGAAACCGAAATTATCTACATTTGGTTCACCGAGAAGAACGGCGTCCTGAGTGGCTCCGCTTTGGACCCCAATTTGATTGCCGCCACGATATTCGGTGAAATCCATGAATTGAATCTGACTTTCAACGTGGACCCCCAAGATGGTGACGGTTGGGCTGCGGCCCCCACGTCTAGGTTCAAGGGACGGCTCACAAGTGCCAATACGATGGAGGGGCGTTGGATGTTCAGTCTTTTCGACCGAGGGTCATGGAAAGCGTGGCGCACTTTTGCCGAGACTCCGTCGGTAACAGCCACTGCCAAGACTGTCGTGCCCATTCGCTTTACGCCGGCGGAGCACAATTTCCTTCTAGCAAACATGCACCACGACTCGCGCCGAGTGGATGGCGAAATTGAGGTGCTTAACCGGACAGTGGCAGGCTGGCTTTACAACTACCGCATGAGCAAAATTTTGCCTGGAGAATATGTAGCTGCGTCTCCTAAACCAAAAATAGCTCGAAGCGCTCGGGCCAAAATAATCCGGGCGCTCAATGCCTACGGATATCCGTGGAAAAAAATTCCTGAATAACGAAGCGCGGTTAGAGTGAGATATCACTCCAACCCCAGCTCGCGCTCCAGCCAAGCTACGCGGTCGGCGGCGACTGCGGGCGGGTGGAGGCCGTGGTCGGCGTCGTAGGTGGCTAGGTGCTTGCGTGGGTTGGCGGCGGCGTAGAACTCGGCGGCTTCCTCCGCGGTGACGTAGAAATCTTTGCTCGCGAATTGAAAGAAGACCGGCGCCGGGGCGAGCCGGCCGACGAAGTTCACCGGGTTGAGCGGGGCGAGCTGCGCCTTGTAGGCTTCGAGATCCTTCGGTTGCTGGCGGAAGAGGAACCAGTCGATGAAGTGCGGCGTCGGCGCCATGAACACGTAGGTCTTCGCCCGGCGGTCCTGCGCGCTGGCGATCATCCCATACATCGCGCCGAAATCGTGGCCGACGAAGGCGACGCGGGCCGGGTCCACGCCGGGCTGCGCGAGCAGCAGGTCCATGGCGCGGCGCAGCTCGATCACCTGCCGGATCGCGCGGGCGTGATCCTCTTCCGGGATGCGGTTCTTATACCAATCGGGCACGGCCCACATACCTTCGACGAGCAGCGATACCACGCCGCGGCCGGCGAGGGCGACGGCCTCGTCGAGGAACTGCGTGCGGTTGGTGGTGGCGGGGTCGCCCAGCCAGTGGACGTAGAGAATGGCCGCGTGCGGACCGGTGGCAGTTGCGGCCGGGGTGACGAGGTAGGCCTTCACGGGCTGGTCCACGGGCGTGAAGGTGAGGTCGCGCACGAGGGCGGCGTCGCGCGTCTCGCGGCCAGTCTCCTGCACGTTGAACGGAGCGGCGCGGTCGTAGGCGA
>JAHFTH010000093.1 GCA_023269445.1 Lacunisphaera sp. | reverse complement strand
TCGGTTGGCCGAAGCAGGAATCCTACACCCCCGGCGCCTATCAATCGAAGTGAGCGTCGGCTGGAACTGTAGCGGCGGTCATAGACCGCCGAACGAATGTCGTCAAATTTCAGACGGCGGTCATAGACCGCCGCTACAGCCTTCAGTCTGCCTCTGTCATCTGACGATTCCCCCTTGCCTCCCGCCCCGCCCTCCGGCGAAGATGACGGGCGATGAGAGTTCTGCTCCACCCCAGCCGCCTGCTCGGCCGCCAGCGCTTCCCGCGCCCGGATGCCCGGGCGTTCAGCTTGGTGGAACTGATGATCGCAGTGCTCATCATCAGCATGATGTTTGCGATGGCCGTGCCGGCTTATCAGCGCATCCAGCGCAAGGCTCGCGCCGCCGCCGTGACCAATGATTTCCGGGTCTTCGGCACCGCGTTCCAAGCCTACGCGCACGAAAAGGGCGCCTGGCCCGTCGAAGCCACGACCGGCAGCGTCCCCACCGGCTTCACCAGTCAGGATATTCAAACCGAGACTTGGGGCAAGATGACGCCCATGGGCGGCAAATTCGACTGGGAGAACATGCAGATTCATCCCGGCGGCACCAGACTCGGCGGCAAGTGGCTCGCCGCCGTTGCCATCACCGGCACCACCGACGCTCCGCTGGTTATCGATGCCGACCTCATGCAGGAGATCGACGAAGCTCTCGACGACGGCGATCTCGAAAACGGTAGCTTCCGCAAGGGCTTTGGCGACTGCCCCCTCTACATTCTCGAACCCTGATGGCCGCGCCCACCTACAGTGTAACGCTCCACCACCTCGCCCCCGGCGCGGCGGCCGCCGGCTTGGGCTATCCCGACGAGCAGATGCCCGCCGTCACCGCCACCCAACTGGGCGAGATGCTTCATGCTCTGACTCTGGTGGCCATGCGCCTGACGATCTACGAGCCCTCCACCCCCGAAATCCGCATCAAGACCGATCGCGAGATCTATGTGGTCCGCACGCGCTACCGCCGCCTGTGCTTCGTCGGCCGCGAGGCTCTGCTGCGCGGCGAAGATCACACCGTTGATTTTATCTTGGGCACGATCACCGGCCTGGCCGAGCCCGAGGTGAAAGCTGTCGCGCCCCGCGCCTTTGAACGTCCCTCAAGCGCCAGTCCCACGAGCTTCTCGTCCGGTGGTGGTTTTCCCGATTGGGCCAAAATCGCCCTGATGCTGATTGTGAGCCTCGGCTGTCTCGGCGGTGGCGGGTGGATGCTGCTCCGCCCCGCTCGCTCCCTCGCTCCCAAGTTCACCCTGCTGCCCGCGACAGAGTCCATCACTCTTCTCAACCGCGTCGCTGGCGAATACCACACCGGCACCGCGGAGGGCGACCGCCGCCTCATCATCGGCAACGACGGCACCCTGCGCATCGCCAAATACGGTCCCGCCCAAGCGATCGCCGAGGAAGTCATCCGCACGGCCCGCGGCGCCCAGCAAGGCGGCCAGCCCGCCCTCGCCACCAGCGACCCCTATGTGATGACGATCAAGGATGCCGACAACGTCGTCCTCTACGGCCAGAATTATAAACGCGTCGTGCGGTAGCCCCGGCGGCGGAACGCCGCCGGAAGTATTAAGTAACAAGTTCCAAGTATCAGGAGCCAGTCCCCGCTTCATCTCCGCCGTCTCTTTCTTGTCACTTGCCCCTTGTTACTTGTTACTTCGGCTCGATGTCTCCCCGTATCATTCTTCTTACCGGCGTCGCCGGCTCGGGCAAGACGACCCTCGGTCGCCAGCTCGCGGCGGAGCTAGGCTGGCCTTACCACGAGGCCGACGATTTTCACTCCGCCGCCAACAAGGCCAAGATGGGCTGCGGCCAGCCGCTCGATGATGCCGACCGCGCCCCGTGGCTCGCCGCCATCCGCGCCGCCATGGATGAATGCCGGGCCGCAGGCCGCAGTGCAGTGTTCACCTGCTCCGCCTTGAAAGAAAGTTATCGGCGCGTGCTCCTCGAAGGTGCGCCTGAAGTCTCGCTGGTTTTCCTGACCGGTGATCGCGAGACCCTGTTCGCCCGGATGCAATCACGCGCCGGCCACTACATGAAGCCCGGCATGCTCGAGAGCCAGCTCGCCATTCTCGAACCACCCGCTGGTGCCCTCGTGCTCGACATCCGGCAGACTCCCGCCGCGCTCGTCGCCGCCATCCGGCGGCACTGCGGGGTGTGATTGTGAAGCCTCGGATTATTTCCGCTACGTAGCGCGATAGCGCGGAGATGGTCATGCCCAGAGGCATGGCCCCGAATCCCGCGTAAGCGGGAGCAGGGGTGACCGCAGTGGGTGCCCTTGGGGTAACGAGGGAACAATCACGCAGATACCTGCGGATAGGGACAGCCCGGTCGTCTTTGTGGGAGCGAGCTTGCTCGCGATTGCTTTCTATCGGCGTTACTTGGTGTCCATAGGCCTGGCGAAGGCCGATCCGCATAGATGCGATCAAGAACCCCAAACCAGTGAACCGCTAATCTGCGCTTATCTCCGCTCATTCAATCCCGGCATTAGCGATGATTAGCGCCCATGAGCGGTTAGTAAAGATCCCCGGAGCAAGCTCCGGGGCATTTGATCAAGACAACACTTGTCCGGCTTTTGTGGGAGCGACCTTGGTCGCGACAGTCGCGTGCAAGCACGCTCCCACAAGTTAACCCAAGCCGGAGCACCTGTCAGCCATAGGCTCGGCGACGGCTGAAGCTCCGGGGTATTAGAACCAAAGAGAAACTACACACTTGGCTTGGCTCATTTGCTGACTATCCTGATGGCATGAAAGCAACCCCCGTAGCGCATGCAGCCGCCGGAGGTCTGGTGGTCAGTGATCCCGGTATTCTTGGCGGCACACCGGTGTTCCGTGGCACCCGTTTACCGGTGGCCACGCTTTTCGAGTATCTAGCCGACGGCCTCTCGCTCGATTATTATCTGGAGACATTCCCCTCGGTGACCCGTGAACTGGCGGTGGCTGTCTTGCGTTATGGTCAGCAACGCATCGAGCAGGAATTGGCGGCATGAGGGTGTTGCTCGATGAATGTGTGCCGGTGCAAATCCGGAGTGCCCTGCCAGAGCATGAGGTCAACACGACGCAAAAGATGGGCTGGGGCGGCATCAGTAATGGTGAACTGCTGGCTTTGGCCGAACAGGCCAGGTTCGAGCTGCTGATCGTCGCCGACCGAAACCTGCGCTATCAGCAGAATCTGTCCGGGCGACGTATCGCTGTCCTTGAGCTGTGGACCAACCACCGGCCCACTTTGGAACAGCACTTCGCCCGAATCCGAGTGCTTGTCGCTCAAGCGAGCCCCGGAGCTTATTTGGTTTTGGAGGCAACCTAGCCCGCACCTTCCGGCGGCACTGCGGGGTGTGATTCAGGTTTGTCCCGGAATAAACCCAGACGCATCCCTCCGACTTTGCGCCTTTGGCCGATGAAGCCCGCGCGGCCCGGATTTTGCGCGCCTGCGGTTCGCGGGCTTGATTTCAACCGGGGTTTGTCTACTTTGCCGACGTGAGTGTAACTGAGCTGCAAACTCGAATCAGCAAGCTGAGCCCCGGCCAGCGCCAGTCTGTGGGGAAATACGTCTCTTATGTGACCCGGCAAACCTCGACTGTCCGCCAACGTCAACTGGCCCGCATCAATCGGGAAATGTCCGCCGGCAAGAAATACACGCAGGCGCAGGTCGATACGCTGCTCGCTTTGCAAACCCGGCCGAGCTTCCTCCCATGAGCAAAGCTGAAATTATGGAAGAACTGCCCAAGCTCGGCCCGGCCGAGCGGCAGGAAATTTTTGACCGCCTTTGCGCGCTTCAGGAGATCGAGCTTTCCGGGGTGCATCAAAAGTGGATGGACGAAGCCCTGAACAGCGGCCCGGCCCGACCCGCCTCGGCGGCCGATTGGGACGGAGCGCTGCAGCGCGGTTTGTCCCGTCGGTCGTGAAGACCGTCTTCCGTCCGCAATTCTGGGTGGATCTTGCGGAGGGCGTTGCCTACCTCGCGGAAAAGGCCTCCCCCGAAACCGCCCGCCACTGGCACACCGAGGTCATGGCCACTGTCAGTCGGTTGGAGCAATGGCCGGATTTGGGCCGGCTGCGGGGCGTGACTCCGTCTCGTATCTAAGTAAACTGGGTGAATCTCTCGGACTTTGTGCCTTGGCGGCTTCGCGTGAAAATCCATCCGTGTCCCCTCTGCCCCTGACACTTGCTACTTGTCACTTGATCCCTTGTCGCACTCGGCACTTGTCACTTGGCACTTTCCCCTTGGTTGCTAAACCTAGGCCCCACCCAGCATGTCTCTCCTGCCCACCAACCGTTCCGCCGGCTTCACCATCGTCGAAGTGATGATGGCCGCTACCATTCTGGTGGTGGTGTTTGTCGGCATGATCGAGGCGACGGTAATCGGTTCCGGCATGATGGACACGGCCCGTCGGCAAACCCTCGCCGCCCAGATCCTCAATCATGAAATCGAGGCGCTGAGGCTACACAGTTGGACTGCTATTTCCGCTTTGCCGACTGCGTCCACCACCTTGGGGGCGGCTTGGAACGCATCCACCACCTACGCGGTTGGTGATACCGTGACTTCCAGCGGCGCGTGGTATCGCTGCACGACCGCCAACACCGGTCAAACTCCGACGGTGGGCTCGGCCTATTGGAAACTGGACACCCCTCCTTATGCCAGTGTCATGAGCACCAGCGGAGTCGCCCTCGCCGCCACATACACCCTGACCCGCACCACGGCCGACATCGTCAGTGGCAGCCTGCGGGAGGCGACCTTCACGATCACCTGGGTGGTGACCACCAGCCGGCGTGACAGCGGCGGCACATTGCTCACGTTCACCTACACCCGCACGGCCCCGGCCTACTACGGCAAATACGGCCTCAACCTCTCGAATCAGCGCTCATGAGGATGAATCCAAACTGGAGGAGCGGCTTTATGCCGCGATGGGGTCCTGCTGAATCGCGGGGTCAACCCGCGTCTGCGAGAAATCCGCAGAAGGCCGCCTTCACCTTAGTCGAACTCATGGTCGCCATGACCCTCGGTGCCGCCGTCATGGCCGCAGTCCTCACCTCCTATGTGACACTCAGCCGCAATTTCACGCGCTCGCTCGGCATCACTTCTTCCACCCAGCCCCCCTTGGAGAGCCAAGGCCGGCGCACGCTGACCTACTTCGTCCAGGATGTTCAACTGGCCAACGGCATCTCGGGCACACCGAGCAACTCCAGCCTAACCTTGGTCCAGCCCGCCGGCACGGGCACCAAGGAGATTACTTACTACTACAACAGCTCCTGCACCACCGCGACGGTTGTCACCATCCATGGCACGAACGTCACGATGCCGATCAATTCATTGACCCGGGTGCTCTACGATGGAACCACGGTTACGGCGAAAACCATCCAGGAAAATATCCCTCCTCCGGCCAGTCCGGCTCCTCCGGCCACCCATCCCCTCCCTGCCCTCGCCGATGGCTGCTACTTCCGGTATTATGATTCATCGGGCAATCCCTACGACAACGGCTCTTCACCTTACACCACGGTCACAACTTATTCCGAAGGCATCAAGCAGCTCTCGCTCAATTTCAGTTCGCAGGCCGGCAGCAAGATCAACGGCACCCTCTCCCCGGTCTATCCCAGTGCCTCACCCCGGCTGCTGATCCGCAACAAGCAACTGCTGCCATGAGCCGCTCACTCCATCACTCTCACCGTGGCTCCCTGACCCTCGCCGTCATGTGTTTCGTGGCGGTGCTGGGCATTGGGCTGGCCAGCTACCTTGCCCTGAGCACCCAGTCCCTGAAGTTCAGCAACCGCTCCGCCCGCACCGGCTACAGCCGGCAACTTTCCGAAGTGGGGATCGAGGAGGCCATGCGTGCCTTCAACAAGAACCTGCTGAGCGGCACCGACACCACCGCAGCTCTGGCTGATTGGACCAGCTCCGGCGTTTCGGCCAATTGGACGCTCAACACCACCACCAAGCGAGCCACTGCCGCGATCAGTTTCCCCGCTACCAAATTCGGCCAAGGCGTCACCGGCTCCGTGAAAATCCGTGTGGATAATTACGATGCCGCCCAGCTCGGCTCGGCCTGGGTTACTGCCACCGCCTACCGCATCAACGACCTCGTGGGTTATAGTGGCATTTGGTATAGGTGCGTGAAGAACCACACCAGCAGTTCCACCAATCAGCCCCCTCATCTCACTTTTTGGGTTCCATACCCGATTCCATGGACGTGGAGTAAAGACAATGCCGCCACAAACGACAGCAGTGACACTTCCTATTCACTCTACGATCTCGTGAACTACAACGGTGTTTGGTATCGATGCATTCTGGCTGTAGCCAGCGGCACCGCCAATTCTACTCCGGCTCTGCGGCAAACCTGGTTCACCGGCACCAATTATACCAAGGGCGACTTGGTTATCAGTTCCGGCACACTCTATCGCTGCACCGGTAACCACTTTAGTTCTGCCGCTTTTGCTACCGATGCATCATCTTGGTCCGCCAGCCCAACAATATACTGGATGCCCATTCTTTCCGCTCAACCTTGGAACACTTCCGTTACATATAATCAGTATGACGTCGTGAATTATAATGGGGTCCAATATCGTTGCCTCAGCACCCATATGAGCAGCCCCTTGTTCAGCACCGACTCCGCCAACTGGGACTCCAATGTCAGGCCGCTCTCACTCCCTTGGACAGGCGGCGGCGCAGTCTACAGTCGCGGCGCAATCGTCTTTCTCAACGGCATCTGGTATTTCTGCTGGAGTGCTGGCACGAGTAGCACGGCCCCAAATCTGGATACCGCGATGTGGGCTCCCATCTGGAATGATTCCTCCGGCACCGCGCCAGTTCCGGGCGTCACCTGGGTAAGTTCAACCAAGTATTTCGTGGGCGATTATGTTTACAATGGCGGGTGGTATCGGTGCATCACAGACAATACCGACGCAACTTGGGATTCGGCTAAATGGGTCAGCGCCCTGCCCTATATTACTTGGATATACAGAAGCATTACCCCTCCCTTCAATGGGTTGGTTTACTACGGCGGCGGCGGCAGCGGCCTATGGTATCGCTATGTGGGTTGGTGGGACCTCGCCTTGACCGGCTCCATGCACACCTGGAGCAACGGCAGCATCAAATACAACTTGGGGGATGTCGTCTATTACAGCAGCACCAGCCAGTGGTATCGCTGCATTCTCGCCCACACCAGCAGCGGCTCACTCACGCCCAGCAGCACGATCTACTGGGCCGATACTCCGCTGCGCTCCAACCAGTGGGAACCCAATCGTCAATACAGTCAGTATGACACCGTCCTCTACAACGGTGCTTGGTATCTCAGTCTGCAAAATAGTAACTACGCGCAAATCCCGACGGCGGCCTCAAGTTCCTATTGGGTGATCGCTCCCTCATCGCTATCCGTCTGGGACTCCACCAAGAACTATGGCGCCAATGAGGTCGTGAGCTACAGCGGCACTTGGTATCGGTGCATTCTGGCCCCCACCAGTAACCAAAATCCTACTGATACCACCTATTGGTCGATCGCCACCGGGGTGGCCTATCAATGGGATTCGGCCACGACCTATGCTACTGGCAACTATCGCAGCCATGGCGGGGTGTGGTATCAGTGCCTCTCCGGTAATACCGGTCAGTCACCCAACAACACGACCTACTGGTCCGCCGTCGGGGCTCCGGTGGTCTATACCGAGGGGACACTCACCTTGCCCGATGGCTCAACCACCAAAACGCAGCTCCGTGCCACCATCGCCCCGGCCTCTTTGTTTCCCAACGCTGCTGCCGCCACCACCGCTCTCACCGTCACGGGTGGCACCGCCGGAACCGTGGACAGCTATGATGGGGCCGTGAACACAATGGACACCGGTGGCACGTATACCACCAAAGCCTACGGTGGCTCCAACATCGGCTATTCCGCCGTGCTCGCCGCCAGCGGAACCGCCAGTCCTTCCCTCACAGTCGGCAACAACACCGATGTGAAGGGTTATGTGGCTGCGCTCTCTGCCTCCAGCACCCCCTACGCTCCGCTCGCTTCATTTGGCGGCAGCGCCACCGTCAAGAGCGCCGCCAGTGCGGTTTCGCCCAGCGTAGACACGACCCGCGTGAGCCGCAGCCCCCACATTCCCCAATTCGATACCTTGCCCAGCCCAAGCCTGTCGTCGGCCTTTGGTTCGTGGAATTTTCCCATGGGCACATCCATTCCCGCCACCACCACCACCCTCAATCTCGGCACCCCGGGCGCCACCACCCCGTCTCGTTACTATTACAGCGGTGGCAGCTTCTACCTTGGAACCGGAGGCAGTGGCTGCGTCACTCTGAACATCAACGGCCCGGTCATTCTCTATATCAACGGCTCTCTCCGCATCAATTCAGGCGGCAAAATTGAGATCAGGGGCTCGGGCTCACTGGAGATTCATTGCACCTATCTCCGCACCTCTTCCACCACAGACGGCATCTGGAATCGCACCTTGGATCCGAAGCGACTGATCGTGATCGGCGACACCACGAATTCCACGGCTAGTTATCTGGATAACGGAAACGGCACCAACAACCGAAATTTCTACGGGGTCTACTACGCGCCCAACACCACCTCCGCACTTGGGTTTCAGGTCCTGACCGGCATGACCGTCTATGGCGCGATTTCAGCCAAGAACGTCTACTTCAACAACGAAGCCAATCTCCACTACGACACCTCGCTGCGCTATGCGACTTTCGGTGGGGTGGACCAGCCCTACGCCGTCACCGAATGGCGCGAACTCGATAGCACCGAACAGGCCACCATGCCGTGAGGGGAAAGTGAGGGTGAAGGTGAGAGGGAAGGTGCGGTGTGAGAGCGGTGCCAGCCGACGCGAGGGTTGACCACACTGACTTTTATCTTGCGCCGCGTCTATGCCGCATTGCAGCATTGCTGCATGACTACCACTCTTCCTCTCAGCAAACGCGGCAGCCTGACCCTGCCTCCGGCCCTGCGGCGCAAGATGGGCCTCGATAAGCTGCGCAACCCGATGCTCCTCGTAGAGGAACGCGAAGGCGGTCTGTTCCTGCACCCCGCCGTCGCCCTGCCCATGCGCGACCTGCCCAAGGCCCAGCTCCGGGCCTGGATTGCCCGCGATGAAGCGGAAATGAAAACCTTCCAAGCGGCCGCGAAAAGGAAGGGGTGAGGCTCTTCCTCGACACCAGCGTCCTCCTCGCAGCCGCAGGATCCGCCAAGGGGGCTTCGCGCTTTCTCGTAACCGAAGCGGCCAAACAGGACTGGCAGCTGCTCAGCTCCGACTATTGCGCGGAGGAAACGCGGCGCAACCTGCCCAAGATCGGCCGGGCAGCAGCGACCGCGTGGCTCAAGGAAATCGCCCCGCGTGTGCGGCTGGTGCGAACCAGCGTGTCGCTCGACAAGCCATTGGTCTTTACCAAGACGAAGGATCGCCCGGTCGTCATCACAGCCCTCGCCGCCAGGGCCGAATGGTTGCTGACGCTCGATGAGGCGGACTTTCATAGGAAACTTGGCCGGGAGGTTTATGGATTGCGGCTGGCGACCCCGGGCGAATTTTTGCTGGAGCGGCGCACCCAAGGCGTCCTTTAGCTCCAACCCTTCGGCGGCGTGGACCAGCCGGCGCCGTCACCGAGTGGCGTGAGCTGCCGCAGACCGAGCAGGCCACCATGCCGTAGGGGGTGAAACTCAAGCCGTGGCGAGTTCGCGGGGCTTGACCTCACGGGCAATGCGCGCGCCCACTTCGCGTTTCGCCTTTCGCAGCTCGCATTCGGTCTCAAGCCGCAGCCACCAACCCTCGGAGAGCCCGAAATAACGATCAAGCCGCAGACCGGTGTCGGCGGTGACGGCCCGCTGCCCGGCCAGAATCGCGGTGAGCCGGGTCAGCGGGACGCCAATATCCTTCGCCACCCGGTAGGTGGAGAGTCCCATCGGGGTCAGGAATTCTTCCTGGAGCATTTCACCAGGAGTGAGCAAGGGCAGCAGTTTGGTTTTCATAAGATATCAATGGTAATCCACAATTTCGACCTCCTCCACCCCGCTCGCGGTCCAGCGGAAGCAGATGCGCCATTGGTCGTTGATGCGGATGGAGTGCTGGCCGGCCCGGTTGCCTTTCAACGGCTCCAGGCGATTGCCGGGCGGAATGCGCAGATCGGTGAGTTTTTGGGCAAGATTGATTTGGACGAGTTTCCGACGGGCGGTGTGCTGGATGGTGGAAGGCAGTTCCGGTGCCTGCTGATCGCGGAAGATCGCTTCGGCGGCCGGGTCGGCGAAGGACTTGATCATTGTCCGTATGGTTACGCATCGCGTTAGTAATGTCAAGTGTGGTGACTGCCATGCGACCTTCGGCGGGGTGGACCAACCTGCGCCCTGACGCAGGTTGGGGACGCATACCGGGTTTCCAGCTTTGCCTCGCGTATCGGCGCGGGGACAAACCCTGGGGCCGCAGCAGCGGCTCAACAGGGCGGAAACAACGGCCCTACACCGTCACCGAGTGGCGCGAGCTCAATAGCACCGAGCAGGCCACCATGCCGTAGGTTGAGAGTGAAAGGGAAAGTGAGGGTGAGAGGGAGTCGGCCGGAGAGTTGACCACACAGACCGTCTGTGTATACCTGCTGCATGCCGAGCAAAACCATTTCCCTGGAGACCGACGCTTACGAACGCCTCAAGGCCACCCGCCGCACCGGCGAATCCTTCTCCGCTGTCGTCCGCCGCATCACCCTGCCCCCCGCCCATGCCACCGCCCGCGATCTGCTGGCCGACATGAAGTCCGGCAAGTTTGGCCGCGGCGTGGACTGGAAGGCCGTCAAACGCGCGGTGGCCGGCCGCCGCCGGTCGCGTGACCTTCGGCCCGCCTGAGTCATGCTGTTCGACAGCGAGTTTCTGATTGCCGCCTCGGGCCAGCGCGGCGCGGCGCGCCGGGCCCGTTCCGAAGCTTTTCTGCGCGCCCATCTCGACACCCCGCTTTATACTTCCCGGGTTTGCTGGGCCGAGTTTGCCGAAGGCTGCACCAGCCAGGCGGAAGCCAACCACGGCACGGCCCGTTTCACTGTCATCGGCCTATCCGAGGCGGTGGCTTGGGAGGCATCACGGCTCGCCCGATTGTTAAAGAACGCTGGCCTGCATATCGGCGATAATGACGTATGGATCGCCGCGACCGCGCTGGCCTATGGCCTGCCTCTGGTCAGCCGCAACACCCGCCACTTCGCCCGTGTGCCTGGCCTGACTATCGCAGAGTATTGAACGACGCCACCCTCCACTACGACACCTCGCTGCGCTAGGCGACCTTCGGCGGCGTGGACCAGCCCTACACCGTCACCGAGTGGCGCGAGCTCTCCATCGACGAGCAGGCCACCATGCCGTGATTCAGGAGGTGTGAGGCAGCGGGCTGTATCCTTTCCCGCTTTCTGCTTTCTGCCACCTGTCCTCACGCCTCATCCCTCCCTCCTCCGGTGGCGACCGGCGGGCGCCGCCGGACACCTTGACGCCGGCCTAAGAGCCTCAATAGTAGCGCTTCGATCCACCCCCCTTCGTGCTCTTCAACAACCGCAACAACCGGCGCAGCCTGCTGATCGAGATCAATCCTTTCCAGGTCCTCGCCGCCGGCGTAGACCGGTCTGATGATGGCCCGATCACGATCGACTGCGCGGCGGAGTTCGACAGCCACGACGAGGCCGGCCTCCGCTCGTGGCTGGCCGCCAATTTCGAAAAGCAGAACGCTTGGGTCCCCGCCAT
>JAHFTH010000092.1 GCA_023269445.1 Lacunisphaera sp. | reverse complement strand
GTGGAGAAACTGATCGCAGCCCGCGACGGGCGCTGGTTTGCCATGCGCCTCATGCCCTACCGGACGATGGACGACCGGATTGACGGCGTGGTGATCACCTTTACGGACATGAGCGTGGTCAAAAAATTCGAGGCCGAGCTGCGCGCGCAGCAGGAGCGCGCCGACCGGCTCGCCAAGCCATGAAACCCAATCCCGCCAGCGATCCCGCCGGCTTGCGCCGCGCCGCAGAGGCCCGGGTGAAAGAGCGGGCCGCACCCAGTCCGCCTCGCGGCGAGGCCGACCTGCGGCGTCTCCAGCAGGAATTGGAAGTCCACCAGATCGAATTGGAGATGCAAAACGAGGAACTGCGCGCGGCCCACGCGGAAACGGCCGCCGCGCTGGAACGCTACACCGACCACTTTGATTTCGCCCCGGTGAGCTACCTCAACCTCACCGCCGACGGCACGATCCGGCTCGTGAACCTCACCGGGGCCCGCCTGCTGGGCCTCGAGCGCGCCGGGCTGCTGGGCCGGCGCTTCGGGACGTTCGTGGCCGAGATCAACCGGCCGGCCCTCGGTGATTTCCTTGTGCGGGTTTTTGCGTCCAAGGAAATGCAGAGTTGTGAGATCACGCTGGAACGGGCGGGGCGGCCGTTGGCAGTTCTCTTCGAGGCCACGCTTTCGCCTGACGGCACGGACTGCCGCGCCGTGCTGATCGACATCGCCGAGCGCACGCGGGTGGAGGAGGCGCTGCGGGAGAGCGAGCGGCGCTACGCCGCGCTCGTCAATCACCTCGAAGGCATCGTCTGGGAGGCGGATGCGCGGACTTTTCAGTTCACCTTCGTCAGTGCGTTTGCGGAAAAACTGCTCGGCTATCCGTTGCGCCGCTGGCTGGAGCCGAACTTCTGGCGCAACCACATCCATCCCGAAGATCGGGAGTCGACGGTAAACTATTGCCTCGACTCCACGGCGCGCGGGGTGGCGCACGACTTCGAATACCGCATGCTCGCCAGCGACGGCCGCATCGTGTGGCTGCACGATCTGGTGACCGTGGAAACGGCCGGAGGGAAACCGCTGGTGCTGCGGGGCGTGATGCTGGACATCACGGAGCGCCGCCAGGCGGAAGCCACACGCGATGAATCCCTGTCGCTGACGCGCGCCACACTTGAGTCGACTGCCGATGGCATTCTCGTCGTCAATGCCGAGGGCAAAATCGAGACTTTTAACCGCATCTTCGCCAGCATGTGGCGGTTGTCTGACGAAGTGCTGGCCGCCAAGGACGATGCCAGGGCTTTGCAGGTTGTGCTGGATCAGCTGAGCGAGCCGGAAAAATTTATCGCTAAGGTTCGGCATCTCTATGCGCATCCGCAGGAGGAGAGTTCCGACACGCTGGAGTTCAAAGATGGCCGGGTATTCGAGCGCTATTCGCGCCCCCAGCTCATCGGCGCCCAAGTGGTGGGGCGGGTCTGGAGTTTCCGCGACATCACCGAGCGCAAGAGGGCGGAAGGAGCGTTGCAAGTCAGCGAAGAGAAATTTCATGCGCTCTACGCGCAGAGTCCGCTGGCCGTTGTGCTCACCACCATGCCCGAGGGCCGGATAGTCGACGCCAATGGGGCGGCCGAGCGATTGATCGGCCACAAACTCGTGGACGCGCGGGGGCAGACGACGACGGAGCTGGGCATCTGGGTCAATCTGGCGGATCGCGATCAGTATCTGCAACTGCTCCACGCCAATGATGCCATGAAAGGCTTCGAATCGCGGATGCGGCGCAGCGACGGTGCTGAAATCGTCGTGCTCTACCACGGCCGGGTGATCCACATCGGCGACAAGACTTATGTGCTCAATTCCCTGCTCGACGTCACGGAACGCAAGCGGGCCGAGGAGCAGGTGCGGCATCTCGCCGCCTTCCCGGAATTGAATCCCAACCCAGTGTTGGAGTTCAACGACGAGGGCTCGCTGGTCTATCACAACCCGGCGGCGGTCGGGATGGCGCAGAGGGTGGGCTTTGCCGGTTTGGAGCAACTGCTGCCGCCGGCCACGCGCTCGATCGTCGTCGAATGTCTGGCCAGCGGCCAGCCGCGGCTGCGGCTGGAAACCAAGCATAGCGGTCACACGCTCTCCTGGTCCTACTTTCCCATCGCGGGCCAGCGCGTGGTCCATTGCTACGTCGGCGACATCACGGACCGCCAGTCGCTCGAAGATCAACTGCGTCAGGCGCAGAAGATGGAGGCGGTTGGGCAACTGGCCGGCGGCGTGGCGCATGATTTTAACAACATGCTCACCGCTATCATCGGGCATCTGGGCTTGTTGCAGGGGAATCCGCAGGTGACGCCCGAGATTGCTGAGTCGCTGGGGGAAATCTCCGCGGCGGCCAACCGGGCTGCAAATCTTACGAGTCAGCTCCTGGCGTTCAGTCGGCGCCAAGTCATCAGTGCCAGCACGCTGGATCTCAACGAAGTGGTGACGCATCTCACCAAGATGTTGCGTCGGATTCTGGGCGAGGACGTGATCATGCAGCTCGATTATGCGTCCGAGCAACTGAGCTTCCACGGGGATGCCGGCATGATGGAGCAGGTGCTGGTGAATCTGGCGGTCAACGCGCGTGATGCCATGCCCGGTGGCGGCACGCTCAAGATTACCACACGCAGCGAGACTCGTAATCACCCGGTCGCCGAGGGGCAAACTGCGACTGGTGAGACGCTGGCGTGTGTCCGGCTCTCGGTGAGTGACACGGGCACCGGCATCCCACCGGAGATAAAAACCAAGATATTCGAGCCGTTCTTCACCACCAAGGATGTGGGCAAAGGCACCGGGCTGGGCTTGGCCACGGTATTTGGCATCGTGCAACAGCACCATGGCTGGATCGAGGTGGAGAGTGCAGTGGGTCGGGGCACGACGTTCCATATTTTTCTACCCAGGCTGGCGGCTACCCCTTCGGCTCACACCGTGGATCGGCCAGCTCTGCCGGGCCGGGGAAGGAGTGAGTTGGTGCTGCTGGTCGAGGATGAGCCCTCCGTGCAGGAACTGGTCAATCTGGCCCTCCGCCGGTATGGCTACCGGGTGCTGACGGCGGAAAATGGTCCAGCTGCTCTTGAAGTGTGGGCGAAGCACCAGGCGGAGATTGCGCTGCTGTTCACCGATATGGTCATGCCAGATGGCATCTCGGGCCAGCAACTCGCGCGACAGCTCCTGGAGGAAAAACCTTCGCTGAAAGTGATCTATAGTAGCGGTTACAACGCCGAGATTGCCGGCAAGGAGCTCAAATTGGAGGACGGAGTTAACTATCTGGCCAAGCCCTACGAGCTCGACCGGCTATTTCGAACGGTGCGGGCCGCACTCGACGGCAGCCAGAGCCGGCCACCGTTCTGACGAACGAGGCACCAGTGCTCGGTCGGGTCGCCGGGGAGGCCGGCCCAACGAATGGAGAAGGCCGGCTCCTTTAATTAGCCAGGTCGGAGCCGCACTCAAAGTGCGCTTGCCAATGGATGGGTTGTTCGCACACTGCGATATCGCAGGATACCAAGCGCACCACGGCGCGGTCATCGTATTAATTACGGGCCAAGTGACTTTTGTAGTGGTGGGCTCCACGCAATGATAGCCTCTCTCAAGTGCCCGCATGATGTCTGACAACTACCGTCAGCCAAGGGGAATTCTCCCCGATGCCGTCAGGAAGATGGCACCGGCTAGGTTAGTGTGTGTTGTGAAAACGAGCGGTGGGTTTCGGCCGGGTGACACACAATTGTCACTCATAGTCTATTGTGCGGTCTGCTATTATATGCCGTGAAAGCGCCGAAGGAACAAAGGTTAGCTTCAAGCACACCGGTTGATTTGCCGGGCCGGCTGGGTGCTGCCGTCAGAGTTCAACGAAATCGATTGGGAGTCACGCAGGAAGAGCTGGCGTGGCGGGCCCACATGCATCGCACCTATCTGGCCGATATCGAGCGCGGGGGTCGGAATGTAACGATCAAGAGTATAGAAAACCTGGCCCGGGCATTGCAGGTCTCCGTGGAAAATCTCCTCGGTCAATCGGAGGCGCTGCTGCCAGTGAGCGGGGTCGCTCGCGAGTTGGGGAAAATACTTCTGATCGAGGATAACCCTGACGACGCCGAACTGACCCTGCGCGCATTCAAACGCGCCCAATTCACCAACCCCGTCAAGGTCGTGGGCGATGGCGCCGAGGCGATCGAATTTTTGCACTGCACCGGCCGCTATGCGAAGCGCCCGTCCGTCGCACCGCAACTGGTGCTGTTGGATTTGAACCTGCCGGGCATATCCGGCTTGCAGGTGTTGCGCACAATCAAGGCCCACAAACAAACCCACCTCATCCCAGTGGTGGTCCTGACCGCCTCCCGGCACGACCGGAATATTCTTTCATGCAGCCGGCTGGGGGCGGAACATTACATCATCAAGCCGGTGGATTTTGAGAGCTTCAGCCGCATAGCGATGAAATTCGGTCTGCACTGGGCTTTGGTGCCGTCCCCCACGCTCGGCTCTTAACTTATTCCTGAATTTTTCCGGAAATCCTGTAGCCGCGCACCAGTGCTGCGGCCCAACCCCCACCCGCAACAATGTGGACCGAACTACAGCTGAAAGCCTCACGCAAGAGGCAGGGTGACCAAGTAGCTGTCCTGGCGGAGCACGCGACTGTGGTAAGTGGGATCGGCCTGCAGTCAGCACTCAGCCCATGATTACCTTTAGTGACATTTGTGCTTCCGGGCCATTCATGCCTCACGGGCAGTGCTATTTTTGGTCGGAGGATCTGATCGCGCTGCACGTCATATCGGACGCCTTGATTGTCGCGGCCTACTACTCGATTCCCTTTACGTTGGTGTATTTCGTGCGCCGGCGCCGGGATATCGAGTTCCATTGGATGTTCGTCTGCTTTGCGGTGTTCATCATGGCTTGCGGCACCACCCACCTGTTGGAGATATGGAATATCTGGCACGCGAACTACTGGCTATCCGGCGGGATCAAGGCTCTCACCGCGTTGGCCTCGGTGCCCACCGCCATTCTGCTCGTCAAGCTGGTGCCGCAGGCGCTGGCGTTGCCCAGCGCGACGCAGCTGCACACTGTCAACACAGCGTTGCAGGGCGAAATCGTGGAGCGAAAACTGGCCGAGGCCCGCCTGCGCGAGTTTAACGAAGAATTGGAAACCCGGGTGCAGGAACGCACCGCCGAGCTTGACCGGAGCCTTGAGGCGCTGCGCGTCAGCGAGGAGCGTTTCCGGCTGGTCGTGGAAGCGGCCCCCAACGCCATGGTTGTGGCGGACGAACACGGACACATGATTTTGGTCAACGCCCAGGCCGAGAAACTCTTCGGCTATGCTAGGGCCGAGCTGCTCGGCCAGCCGGTGGAGCTGCTCGTGCCGGAGCGCTACCGCCCGGCCCACGTCGGGTATCGCGGCGGATTCTTCCAACACCCACAGGCGCGGGCCATGGGTGCCGGTCGCGACCTGTTTGGCCGCCGCAAGGATGGCGGGGAAGTGCCGGTTGAGATTGGCCTCAATCCCGTGCACACGGCGGAGGGGGCGTGCGTGCTGGCCTCAATCATCGATATCACCGAGCGCCGGCAGGCGGAGGCGGCGCTGCGCGACAGCCAGCAACTGCTGCGGGCCATCGTCGATAATTCCAGCGCCGTCATTTACGTGAAGGATTTGCAGGGCCGCTACCTGATGGTGAACCGCCGCTATGAGGAGATCTTTCAACTGCCCAGCGACGCCATTCTGGGCAAAACCGATCACGATCTCTTTTCCCGAGAGGCTGCCGATGCGTTCCGCGCCGTGGACCAGCGTGTGGTCGTGGCCGGTCACGCTCTCACGGAGGAGGAGACGGCACCGCAGGCCGATGGTCCGCACCACTACATCTCGGTCAAGAGCGTGCTGCGCGACAACACGGGCAAAGTATGCGCCATGTTTGGCATCTCCACCGATATTTCCGAGCACAAGGCAGCCGAGGGGAAATTGAAGGCCTCGCTCAAGGAAATCGGTGATTTGAAGGCCGCGCTCGACGAGCACGCTATTGTGGCGATCACCGATCCGCAGGGGAAGATCACTTACGTGAACGACAGGTTCTGCGCCATTTCCAAGTATGCGCGCTCCGAGTTGCTCGGACAGGACCACCGCCTCATCAACTC
The DNA here is from genome assembly GCA_023269445.1 of Lacunisphaera sp. Taxonomy (GTDB): domain Bacteria; phylum Verrucomicrobiota; class Verrucomicrobiia; order Opitutales; family Opitutaceae; genus Lacunisphaera. The sequence goes on along the minus strand of JAHFTH010000092.1, from coordinate 5,612 downwards.
GAACCATCATCCGAAGGAGTTTATCCGGGAACTATGGGCGACCATCACGCACGGGCGGGTGTGGCATGGTGAAATCAAGAACAAGGCGAAGGACGGGACGTTCTACTGGGTGGATACGACCATCGTGCCCTTCCTCAACGAGCAGGGCAAACCCCGCCACTACGTTGCGATCCGCGCGGACATCACCGAACGCAAGACGGCCGAAGAAACCATCCTCAAGCTCAACACCGATCTGGAGCAGCGGGTCACGGAGCGCACCGTTCAGCTTGAAACGGCGAACCGGGAACTCGAGGCGTTTTCGTATTCGGTGTCGCACGACCTGCGCGCGCCCCTGCGAGCGATTGACGGATTTTCCCAGGCAGTCGTTGAGGATTACGGGCCGCAATTGCCCGAAGAGGCCCGGCGTTACCTGCGGACGATTCGTGGCGGGGCTCAGCAGATGGGGGCCCTGATTGACGATTTGCTGACCTTTTCCCGCTTAAGCCGCCAGCCGGTCAAGAAGCACGAGGTCAACATGACCAAACTGGTGCGGGCTGTCCTGGAGGAACTCACGGTATTGCAGCAGGGCCGGCTCATCGACGTGCGAGTTGGCCCGTTGCCTGTATGCCGGGGCGACCCGATCCTGTTGAAGCAGGTTTGGGTCAATCTGCTGTCGAATGCGCTGAAATACACGCGCAAGCGGGAAAGGGCCGAGATCGAGATCGGCTGCAGGACGACGAACGGGGTGGACACGTTCTTCGTCCGAGACAACGGGACCGGCTTCGACATGCGCTATGCGGACAAATTGTTTGGCGTCTTTCAGCGACTGCATCGCATGGAGGATTACGAAGGCACCGGGGTCGGCCTAGCGATCGTGCAACGGGTCATTAACCGACACGGGGGGCGGATCTGGGCGGAGGCGATGGTAGATCAGGGCGCCACATTTAATTTTACCGTCGAGGGAGAAACCAAACTATGAACGAATCAAGCCAAGGGGAAATACTGTTGGTCGAAGACAATCCGAACGATCTGGAACTCGCGCTGCGCGCGCTGCACAAGGCGAAAGTGGTGAATCATGTCCACGTGGCGCGAGACGGGGCGGAAGCGCTGGAATTAATATTCGGCGAGGGGCCTTATGTGGGGCGAAGTATAGCGAGCAGGCTCAACGTGATCCTATTGGATTTGAAGCTGCCGAAGGTGGATGGGCTTGAAGTGCTGAAGCGCATCAAGGGCGACACGCGCACGAAAATGATCCCGGTCGTCGTGCTCACCTCGTCGAAAGAGCAGAACGACGTAGTCGCTAGCTATCACCTCGGCGTGAACAGTTACATTGTGAAGCCGGTGGACTTCGAGCGCTTCGCCGGCGCGGTGCAGGAACTGGGGCTTTACTGGCTGCTGCTCAATCACACGCCCAAACTGGAGCAATAGACTGTGCGGCAACTCACGTATTCTTGGTTGAGATCCATCCCCCCACGCCGAACCGGCGGAGCGGGAATGAGACAGACTGAATTCACCGGACAGGGGAATGCCGGGCCATGAGTGAGGCCAATATTGTGGAGATATTAGTGGTCGAGGACGACCCGCATGATCTTGCGCTGATCCAGCGGGCGCTGCAGAAGGCTTGCGTGACGCCGCGCAGCCGGGTGGCCCGAGACGGGGCGGATGCGCTGCGGTTCATTTTCGGCGACGACGGGGCCGGCGGGCACCGGAGCGGGGGCAACCCGAAGGTGATCCTCCTCGACCTCAATCTGCCGAAGCTCGATGGGTTGGAAGTGTTGCAGCGGCTCCGCGAGAGCCCGCGCACCAAGGCCATACCCGTCGTAGTATTCACCTCGTCGAGGGATGAGAACGATGAACGAGAATGCTACCGGTTGGGGGCCAACAACTATATTGTCAAACCGGTGGACTTCGAACGGTTTGACGCAGCGGTGCAGGAGTTGGGAAAATATTGGCTGTTACTCAGCCAACCGCGCCAAGGGGCTCACCTGAATCACCCATGCCGCAGCCGCTGAACGTTCTGCTGGTTGAAGACAACCCGGTCGATGCCGAGTTGATTGAGCGCGAGCTGCGGCGCGCAGGCTTCGCGCTGGAAGTGAAGCGCGTGGACAACGAGCAGGATTTTGTGGGCAGCCTGCACGACCAACTGGATCTCGTGATCAGTGATTTTCATCTGCCGCAATTCAACGGCATGCGGGCCTTGGAATTGCTGCAGCAGAGCAGGCTGAATACTCCCTTCATCATCGTGTCCGGCACGATCGGCGAGGAAACCGCCGTGGAGGCGATGCGGTTGGGCGCGATGGACTACCTCTTGAAAGACCGGCTGGCCCGCCTGGGCCAGGCGGTCACACACGTCTTGGAGGAAAAACGCTTACGTCTGGAACATCGTGTGATCGAGGCGAAGCTGCTGGAGAAGCAGGATGAGCTGCTGACCGCACGGCATATCGCACGGCTGGCATATTGGGAGGTGGACGCCGCCAAGGGACTCTTCACCTTCAACGATCAGTTTTACGAATTACTGCGCACCACCGCTGGGCGGGAAGGCGGATACACGATGTCAGCTGCTGAGTATGTCAGACGTTTCGTTCATGCGGAGGACCGGGAGCTCGTTCGCTTGGAAATGGAAAAGGCGCTCGGCTCGGACAATCCGAACTACGACGCGGAACTGGATCATCGTATCCTCTACCCTGACGGCCAGGTCGGCTATTTCAACGTGCGCATTCGGATCGAAAAGGACAACTTGGGTCGCACACTCAAGACGCGCGGGGCCAACCTGGACATTACCGAGCGCAAACGTTCTGAAGAGGTGGTGCGGCACCTCGCGGCCTTCCCGGAATTGAATCCCAATCCGGTGCTGGAGTTCAGCCACGAGGGCGGCCTCGTTTACCACAATCCGGCGGCAATCCGACTGTTGCGGAAAATGGGGATTGCTAATTTGGAGCAGGCATTGCCGCTAACGACTCAGTCCATTGTGGCGGAGTGCCTCGTCACTGGCCAGCCGCAGCTTGGGTTGGAAACAATCCATGGTCGAACCACGCTCTCTTGGTCATTCTATCCCATCACCGATCAGCGGACTGTCCATTGCTACGTCGGCGACATCACCGACAGAGTGCAACTGGAATATAAGCTTCGGCAGTCGCAGAAAATGGAAGCGATTGGGCAACTGGCTGGCGGCGTGGCGCATGATTTCAATAACATGCTCACCGCCATCATCGGGCATCTGGGCTTGTTGCACGGGAATCCGCAGGTGACGCCCGAGATCGCCGAGTCGCTGAGCGAAATCTCCGCCGCAGCCAACCGGGCAGCGAATCTGACGAGCCAACTCCTGGCGTTCAGTCGGCGCCAGGTCATGAATACCAGTGCGTTGAACCTGAACGAAGTGGTGACACATCTCACCAAGATGTTGCGCCGGATTCTGGGCGAGGAGGTGATCATGCAGCTCGATTACGCGCCAGAGCAACTGACCTTCTACGGGGATGCTGGCATGATGGAACAGGTGCTGGTCAATCTGGCCGTCAATGCACGCGATGCCATGCCCAACGGCGGCACGCTGCGAATCGTGACTCGGGCTGAGACCCGCGTCCCTCCGGTAATGGAAGGGCAAGCTGAGACGGGTGAGGCGGCGGCGTTTGTCCGCCTCTCGGTCAGCGACACGGGCACGGGCATCCCACCGGAGATCAAAGCCAAGATTTTCGAGCCGTTCTTCACCACCAAGGATGTGGGCAAAGGCACCGGTCTCGGGCTGGCCACGGCATTTGGCATCGTGCAGCAGCACCATGGGTGGATCGAGGTGGAGAGCGAATTGGGCCAAAGCACGATTTTTCACGTCTATTTGCCGCGACTAGCGACGGGGCCGTCCGTAGGCAAAGTGGAGCCGATCATCCCGCCTGACCGAGGGAGAGGCGAACTGGTGCTGTTGGTCGAGGATGAGTCTTCGGTGCGGGAACTGGGGAAGCTGGCCCTTAGCCGGTCTGGCTACCGCGTGCTGACGGCGGAAAATGGTCCAGCTGCTCTTGAGGTGTGGGCGATGCACCAGGCGGAGATTGCGCTGCTGTTCACCGATATGGTCATGCCGGATGGAATCTCAGGGCAACAACTCGCCCGGCAGCTCCTGGAGGAAAAACCTTCCCTGAAGGTTGTCTACACCAGCGGTTACAACGCCGAGATGGCCGGCAAGGAGCTGAAATTGACTGATGGGGTCAACTATCTGGCCAAGCCCTACGAGCTCGACCGGCTGTTTCGAACAGTGCGGGCCGCACTCGACGGCAGCCAGAGCCGGCCACCGTTCTGACGGGTGGTGAACAGGGTGGTGGGCTGCACTTCTGCGCCTTTGACGTTGCGCGCGAACCGCCCGTTGACCGAATGTAGGCGGCGTGAAAATCCATGTGCTGCCGTCCGGCCCGATCAAGACGATCGGTTACCTTCTGACCGACGCCAAGCTCGGCGCGGCGGTGCTGGTCGACGCGCCGGGCGGTATTCTGGCCAAGATTCAGCCTCTGCTGGCGAAGGAAGGCTGTAAGCTGACAGAATTGTGGCTGACGCACGGGCACTGGGATCACATGCAGGACGGGGTGGAGGTCAGGCGCGAAACTGGGGCGCTGGTGCGGGCGCACCGGGCCGACCAGATGCTGATCGAAACTCCGGAAATTATGGAAGGCTTCATGGCTCAGCGCATGGGTCTGGTGGGAATCAAGGTGGACGCTTGGGTGGAGCAGGGCGACCGCCTCACGGCCGTGGGCCGGGATTTTGAAGTGCGGCATGTGCCGGGACATTGTCCGGGGAACGTGCTGTTTTATCAGGCGGCGGGCAAAGTGGCTTTCGTGGGCGATGCGCTTTTCAACAGCGGCGTGGGCCGGTGGGATTTGCCGGGCGGCAGCTTTGAGTTACTGGAGCGAGCCATCCGTGAACAAATCTACACCCTGCCGGACGACACGATTGTGTTTCCCGGGCACGGCCAGCGCACCACGGTCGGGGCCGAGAAAGAAACCAATCCCTACGTGGCGGCGATCGTGCGATGAGCTTTCCGATGCGTGTCATTCTGAACAAAGTGAAGAATCCAGGCCTTTGCCCGCAGCGATTATCGTGCTGGATTCTTCGCTGCGCTCAGAATGACAGAAAGGCTGGATCTCTAATCCATTCGGCGGTCATAGACCGCCGCTACAGATGATGACCGAACATGAACCATTCATGCGCCGGGCCATCGCAGTCGCGAAGCGCGGCTGGGGTGACACGCACCCGAATCCGCTGGTGGGTGCCCTGATCGTGGAAGACGGCGCGGTGGTCGCTGAGGGGCATCACGCGAAGGCCGGCGGGCCGCATGCCGAGGTGAACGCGCTCAAGGCGCTCGGCCGCAAGCCGCAGCCGGGCGCGACAATGTTTGTGACACTCGAGCCTTGCTGCACGCACGGGCGCACGCCGCCTTGCACGGAAGCCATCGTGGATGCGCGGATCTGCCGGGTCGTCGTGGGTGCGACCGATCCGAATCCGGCTCATGCGGGCAAGGGCTACGGGCTACTGCGGGCGGGCGGGGTCGAGGTGATCGATGGAGTGCTGGCAGCGGACTGCACCGACTTAAACCTGATTTTCAACCACTGGATCACCACGGGCCGCCCGTTGTTTGCGGCTAAATCGGGCGT
>JAHFTH010000265.1 GCA_023269445.1 Lacunisphaera sp. | reverse complement strand
ACGGCCTCGCCGAACGGCACCATGTAGAGCCGCACCACGCGCGGCAACGGGTAGGTCAGCTCGAATTCCCGCGTGACCACCGGTGCTTCTGCGGCACCGGTCTCCAGCGAGTCCCGCAGCCCCGGCACCAACCGCCACAGCGTCTCGCCCGCCGCCGGTTCCTTGAGGCCGATCAGGCCGGCCGCCGCCTCGTTGGCGTATTCGATCACGCCACTGGCATCGATCACGAGCACGCCTTCCTGCAGGGTGTTGAACACCGCCTCCAGCACCGCCCGTTCGCGCACGAGCCGCTGCACGAGATTGTGCAGGTTGGCCTCGTCAAGCTGGTCGAGCCGGCCGAGGACCTTGTCGAGGGAACTGTGCTTCTTGCCTGCCATGGGGGACGATGCCCCCTACTCAGAAGAGCACCTGCATCCGCGTCAACAACCGGCCACCGTCCGTCGTGGACCCCGGCACCTCGCCGTAAATGTAGTCGATCATCAGCCGCAGGTCCTCGCCCTTGATCAGGTAGTTCAGCCCGACGGTCCAGGAACGGATGGTGTTGCCGCCAACGCCCGTGTTGGGATCGAACTCTTCATGCCGCAACACGCCCTGCACCTTGCCCGGCACCAGATAATAGGCCGCCGTCGCCGACCAGCCGTCGGCCTCGAACTCCACGCTGCCGGCGGGCTTGAAAGTGTTGTGTAGCCACTCCGCACTGAGATCGAGCGAGCCGTGGTGCCACAGGCCGTCCACGCCCCACGCCGAGCGCTCGCCGGTGAAGAGATTCCCCGTGAACCCGAAGCCGCTCTTCGCCACGCCGGCGTCGTCGGTCCACAGGCCGTTGACGCCGAACACCACCCGGTCGTCGTTGGTCGCCAGCGGCGTGAAATAGACGCGGGCGGCCTTCTGGAACTTGCTGTTGTCGTTGGCGCTCGTGTTGATCCCGTTGCCGTTTTGCAGCGAGACCAGGTAACCGACTTTCTTGTCCAGCACCTCGCCGTTGAGGCAAAACCCGAGTTGCCGGCCGTCGGTCAGCCGGTCGTTGGGCAGCGTGCGCTCGATGGCGAGGAGCTTGGTGTCGCTGGCCAGTTGCTCGGCGCCAAAGGCGGACTTTATCTGGCCAAAACGCACGATGGCCTCGGGAAATTTTCTCCAGGAGATGTAGACCTCGTTGGGCCTCGCCGACAAACCGGTGCTCGCGCTGAGCGAATTGGCGCCCAGTTCCACCTCGGCCTTGAAATCAAAATCCTCCGCAAAACTGCCCTGCACGCAGATGCGCGCGCGACGGAAATAGAACCGGTCCTTCACGCCGGCCCAGCGCGGATCCGCCGCATGGCCGAACTCACCCTGCGCCTGCACGAAGCCGCCGACGATCAGCTTGGTCTCCTTGCCCAACGGCTGCACGAGCACGGGCGCCTTGTTGTCCTTCCAACCCAGTTCCTTTTTCAGATCGGTGTTTTCCTTCGCCAAGGCCTGCACCTGCTGCTCAAGGGCTTTCAAACGCTCCTCCACACTCGGGTCGGCCGACCGGACGGTGCCGACCAGCAGAGTCGCTGCCAGAATTCTGGTGAAGAGGCGGAGATGTTTCATGCGCTGTGAGTATGCCGGACCGGCCGGAAAGGTCTGCTCATATATTGCCCAAGGTAGCGCCAAAGCAAACCGGCGCTCAGCCAAACAGTGTCATCTGCCCCTCGAGGTCGCGCGGCTGGGCGAAGAGCTTGCGCAGAAAACTGTCGCGGTGCACGGCGCTGCGCCCGCATTTGAGGATCGCCTCGCGGTGCTCCTCCGTGCCGTAGCCCTTGTGCTGGGCGAAGCCGTAGCCGGGGTGCTTCTTGTCCAGCTCGTCCATCAGCCGGTCGCGCGTCACCTTGGCGATGATCGAGGCCATCGCGATGCACAGTGAACGGGCGTCGCCGCTCACCACGCCTTGATGCGGATACGGGAAATGTCGCAGCGGCAGACCATCGATCAATATCCGACACGACACCGTGGGCTGGAAGGCCGCCTTCTCCGCCTCGCTGGCAAAAAGATCGGGCTCCACCTTAAACTCAAACGCCGAAGGGGGATAAATCCCGCCGAGTGCGCGACGCATCGCCAGCTTGGTCGCGCCCAGGATGTTGACCGTCTCGACCTCGGCCACGGTTGCGACGCCGTAGTTGGCGTGGATCTGCCCCTGCCCGACGAGCTCCTCGAACTCGGCCCACAGTTCGGAGCGTTGCGCGGCGGTCAGTTGCTTGGAATCATTGACGCGGCTGGATTTGCTCACGGCCCAGCGCCCCTCCAGAAATTCCTGCGACACCAGCACGGCCGCAGCGACGACCGGACCGGCCAGTGCACCCCGCCCCGCCTCGTCCACCCCGATCAAGCCGCTGGCGCCCTGAATCTGCTTCAGGTCGAATCCGCGGAGCTGTCGGCGTTTCACGGGCACGGGGTGTTTGTAGGGCTCGCCGGCAGGCAGGCAAGCGGGGACGCGGTCATTCAAACGTCACCCGAACTAGGCTGGTTTTCGGCCCAAAGCTGGCTTCACTGGTTGGCATGACCCTCCTCGAGCTCCTAGAAATGCTCAGCTACATCGTGACCATCGTGGCCCTGCCGCTCGCGATCCTCACCTTCGTGCTGGAGCAGCGCAAGGAACGCCAGAACGAGGAGGAGGAAATCTACCAGCGTCTCTCCGACGAATACCGGGAGTTCCTCAAGCTCGTCCTCGACAACTCCGACCTGCACCTGCTCCGCCGCGACGGGGCCGGCCACGAATTCAACGACGACCAAAAGGAGCGCCGTCACGCCATCTTCGGCATTCTCGTCGCCCTGTTCGAACGCGCCTACCTGCTCGTCTACGAGCCGAAGATGGACAAGCAGACCCGCCGCATGTGGCAGTCATGGGAGGACTACATGCGCGAGTGGGTGCGCCGCCCGGATTTCCGCGACTCGCTCACCATGCACCTCGAGGGCGAGGACGAGGAGTTCACGCACTACATCAGCGAACTCGTCAGCGAGGAAGAGAAGGCGCCGTGAAGACGGGCTTCACGGATATTTCGCGACCTACCGGTGCTAACTACACACCCCGCCCAGTCGGGCACCCCTCTTCATAGAGGGGACTTCGGCTGCGTGCCTTTATTCCCCTCTATGAAGAGGGGTGGCGCGCAGCGCCGGGGTGTGTCGGACCACAACCGATAAGCAGGAAACCACCCCTACCGCTTCCACTCGGTCTTTTCCTTCGGCACGGGCAGCGGCAACTCGTCGAGCTTGCCGGCCTCGGACACCACCTCGTAGCAGGTGCGGAAATGCAGCTTGGCGAAATCACCCAGCGCCCGCGCGCCGAGTTTCTGGATGAGGAGCGCCGCCTGTGCCTTGGCCTGCGCGCCCGCGCCCTTCTGGAGCTTGTCGCCGAACTGCCGGGACAACGTCACCATGCAGCGCACGAACTCCGCCCGCGCCACGATGGAAGCCGCCGCGACCACCGGGTCCTCATCGGCCTTGGTGCGCATCGCCAGGTCGAACCGCACCACGCCCAGCTTCTTCAACTCGCGTTGGACGAGCGGCTCCTTGG
>JAHFTH010000286.1 GCA_023269445.1 Lacunisphaera sp. | reverse complement strand
AAACCCCAGCTGCTCATTCGTCAGTCCGAGCCCGCCCGCGGCGCGCGGGTCGAGCAGGAAGGGCTCGACCAGTTTCAACGCCAAGGCCTCCGCGAGGCGGTAGAGCAGCAGAAAGGCGACCGTGGCTCCGATCCCCGGCTTGGCGAGGAACGACAGGAAAATTCTGGAAGCGCCACCGCGCCCGCCCGCCGCGTGCACGGTGGGACGATCGAGGGAAGGACGGGGCAGCGCCCAGGCGTGGTAGGCAGCCGACAGAACAAACCAACCGGCCAACACCGCGAAGATGGTGCTCCAGGTCCGGGCGACGTTCCCTGAGCGGACCAGCAGCCAGCCCGCGAGCCCGACGAGGCCGCCTTTCACGGCGATGGATGAGACGCGGAAAAATGTGCTGCGAACGCCCACGAACGCCGTCTGCTGATGGGCTGGCAGCGCGAGCAGGTAGAAGCCGTCAGCCGCGATGTCGTGCGTAGCCGAGCAAAAGGACATCACCCAAAACAGGGCGAGCGTGGGGCGCAGGAAATCCGGTGACGGAATCGTAAGCGCGAGAGCGGCGAGGACGAGCGCGAGGACGAACTGCGTGACGACCACCCAATGGCGCTTGGTGCCTACTCGCTCGACCAAGGAGGACCAGAGAGGCTTGATGACCCACGGCAGGTAGAGGGCGCCCGTATAGAGCGCGATTTCGGTGTTCGAAACACCGAGGTTCTTAAACATCACCACCGACAGGCTCGCCGCGACGGCATTAGGCAGGCCCTGAGTGAAATACAGCGTCGGAATCCAGCGCCAGGGATTCAACGGACTGAGGGCGGGGGGCTCCATGGGAGGCGAGGAACGTGGCGCCGGCCACGTCCAGGCGCAACGGTGGAAAAGAAAACGCCGCGGTCCGGAAGGACGCGCGGCGGCGGAAACAAGAGGGGCGAACCGGCTCAGGGCGCGGCGTCAGCCTTGACGGTCTCGGTGCGAGTTGAGGTCGTGCCGTCGGGATTGGTCACCTGAATGGTGCGGGTGAAGGTGCCGTCCTCGTTTTTCTTCGAGGAGACGACGCGCTCGGACGTCTTGCCGTTCGGGCCGGTGGCGGTCTGGGTTTTGGTTGTGACGCCGTTCTCATGCGAGACGGAGCCGGTGGTCGTGGCGGTTTTCCCTTCTGGCCCGGTGATTGTGCCGGTGGAAGTGCGGCCATCCTCGGTCTTGGTGGCGGTGTTCTCAAAAGTGCTGGTCTTGCCGTTGAGCCCGGTGCGACTGCCATCGGTGGTGACGGTGCCGTCCTCATTCTTTTTCGAGGTGCTGTTCACGGTGGCGGTTTTCCCCTCGGGGCCGGTGGTGGTGCTCGAGTAGGTGCCGGTCCCGGTGTCCTTGTCCCGGGTGCGTTCCGAGGTGCGGGTGGTCGTCTCTCCGTCCTGGTTGGTGGCGGAACCCTCGCGGGTTCTCTTCCCCTTGCTCTTGGTAACCGTGCCTTCGACGGTGCCGGAATTGCCGTTGCTGTTGGAGTAGGTGCCGGAGTGTTTTTTGGTTTTCGCTTTAGCTTCCGCCGCGAGGGCGGAAGGGATCGCGAGCAGAGCGAAGGACGCCGCCAGCAAGGCAGCGAGAACGGGGAGGCGGGACGAGGTTTTCATAAGCGAATAGGAGGGTTGGATACGGGGAGAGACGACGGCGAGGCCGGGGCAGGTTTCAGTGGACCTGTGAATTCCGTGGGAAAATCAGATCCAGTCCGGCTGCACCACCGTGCGTGCGCCGCCCGTGTTGCCAGTGTTTACGGTCGCGGCAGGCTCAAACAACAGCACGCACACTTCTTCGTCCGCCACCGGCCGGTGTTCCACGCCGCGCGGCACGACGAGCATCTCGCCCTCGCGCAAGTCCACGATCCGGTCACGGAATTCCATCCGGAAGCGACCCCGCACGACGTGGAAAAGTTCATCCTCGTGCTCGTGGTGGTGCCAGACGAATTCCCCGCGAAACTTGACCAGCTTGACGTGCTGGCCATTGAGCTCGGCGATGAGCTTCGGACTCCAGTGCGCGGTGAACTTACTTAGTTTTTCCGTCAGGTTTATCTTTTGCATCGGGCGCGAGTTCATCGGGGAGGCGCTTGAGCCGTTCCGCCAACGGCGGGTGGGTGGAGAACATGGTCTTCCGGTTTTCGCCCAAGGCCTGCAGTTGCAGGAGGGCGGTGCGCAACCCATCGGGCGCATAGCCGTTGGTCACGGCCAGCTTTCGGCCGACCTGGTCGGCCTCGTATTCGGTCGGCGCATCAAAGCCGTTCACGAACATTGTCTTCAACATCCCGCTGATATCTGCGCCAAGGGCGGCATTAACCTGCTGCACCTGGGAATCCACCACGCGGGCTTGGGTGCTGCGCTTGATGAGCTGGCTCTTCACGCCCGAGGTGGCTTCGTTGCGCTCAACAATTTTGAGCGCGTGACGGCGGGTGATGTGCGCGATTTCGTGACCGAGAATTCCGGCCAGCACGTCGTCACTGGCCGCCGAGTCGTAGAGGGCGCGGGTGATGAAAACGTAGCCGCCGGGCGCGGAGAACGCGTTGACGGAATCGGAATTGAGGATGCCGAAGCGCCACTCCAAGTCAGGCCGGTCAGAGGAGCGAGCCATCGCCAAGCCGACGAGATTGACGCGACGCATGATGTCTTCGTCGCGCACCAAGCCGCCGTAGCGGGAGAGGATTTCCAGCGCGACACTGTCACCGATCGAGCGTTCCTCCTTGGGGCCGATGCCGGCGGCTTTAGCGATCTTGGAGGCGTCCTTGGCGGTATCGAGGCCTTTTTTGAGTGTGTCGAGGCCCTTGGTAAGGCCGCCGAAGTCGATGGCGAGCAGCGCGGGGACGGCCAGTGCCACAGCCACGAGAGTGAGGATGGAACGGAGCTTCATTGGAATTCCCCTTTTTTATTTTCCTGCAGGTAGGCGTCGACCTCTTCGGGCGTGATGGCGGCGCAGGTGGTAACCAACCATTCCAGATCCTCCTGCACCGAGGCCAGGTTCTGGCTCGCGGCGTATTGCGCGGCCGCTTCATCGAGGGGTCGTGCCGCCGCCGTGGCGGTGGTCTGACTGGCCAGCACGGGCGCGCCATCAAGGAGCCCTTTGACCTCGGCCGGCTTCGTGTCGGTGAGGTTGCCGGCGAAAATCCATCCGCCGACCGGCCCGTCGCTCACGCGCAGCCACGCGCCCTGCACCTGCTCGATCTCCACCTTTTTGCCAAAGGTGAGCTTGCCGGCAACTGCGGCGAGAGGCTTGGGCTCGGCGAGCAGCTTGGTTTCAGCGCGCTTGGTGTAGGCCAAGCCGCCGGCTTCATAGGCGAGAAGCGCGGTGGCGCACAGTAATCCGGCCAGCAAGGCCGCAGATCGGGCGGTTTTTTTCATTTTGAATCGAGGGAAACGATGGGCTCCCAGTCGGGCGGAGGCGGGGCGGTAGTGAAAGTAACAGCGGCGGTGTGCCACCGGTGCGTGCTCAAATCATCGGGCCGGAGCACCAGGGCCCGGGAGAGCGTGGCGGCGGCCGCGGCGAAATGCCGGTCGACCAAGGCAGCGTAGCCGGCGCAGTAGGCTTCGACAAACTCCTTTTCGCCGGCCGACAGGGTTCCCACCGCGCCGTGCAGCGTGTGCGCCTCGATGGCCTGCAGCTTGCCCTTCACGCGCAGCCGGGCGAGCGGGCGCGTCACCATTTCACCCTGCACGCGCCGGGCGGTCTCCTCGCCGAGCAGAATACCGGTGCCAAAGGCCTTGTTGGCCCCTTCGAGCCGCGAGGCGAGATTCACGGCGTCACCCATCACGGTGTAATTCTTTTTGCGCGAAGAACCGAGGTTGCCGACGATCATCTCGCCGGTGTTGAGCCCGACGCGCACCGCCAGCCGCACCCCGACCTTGTCCGCATAGCGGGTATTGATGCCGGTGATGGCCAGCTGCGTCTCCAGCGCGGCCCTGCACCCCGCGAGCGCATGGTTGGGCAGATGCTGCGGGGCGCCGAGCACCGCCATCACGGCGTCACCAATGTATTTGTCCACGTAGGCACCGTGCCGGTGCAGGCACTCGCTGGTCTCGTCCAGATAGCTATTAACGACCTCCACCATCAGCTCGGGCTGGTCCCGGAGTTTTTCGGAGAGGTCGGTGAAACCCACAAGGTCGGAGAAAAACACCGTGGCCTCGCGGCGTTCGCCACCGAGCCGGATGGACGCCGGGTTGCGCACGAGCTCGGCCACCACGCCCGGATCCACGTAGGAGCCGAACATCGACTGGATCTCGCGCTTGCGGCGCAGCTCGCGCCAAAAATTTTCCGCGATCACGCCTAATAGCACGAGCGAAACAGCCGACACCGGCGTGGCGGGAGCGAGAAACCAGCCGGCAGACAGGGCCGCGTAGGAGCCGCCAAGCAGGAGCGCCGCCATTCCGAGCGCCGATGCGGTCGGCGCAACGAGCGACAGATGGTTTCGTCCTGAGAAAAGAACCACGCCACCGGCCAGCAGCGCGGCGCCGAAGACAAACGGCCACGCCAGCGCCGTGATGAAGCCCCCGGCGGCAAGGTTGGTCCACGCGGTCCAGTGAATCAGCACCCCCGGCTCGATTTTGCCCACGGGCATCGGCTTCACATCGAAGGTGCCGCTGGCGCTGGCCCCGACGAACACCACCTTGCCTCGCACCAATTCAGCCGTTTCTCCCGTGAGTGGCGGTTCAGCGGCCAGCGCTTTCGCCAAGGAATCTACATCTAGATCTGGCGCGGCGTTCGTCAGTCGCTCGATGATGGGCCGGCCGACCGCAATGAACTGGCTGGCGGAAAGCACCGGCACGCCCTTGGCCGTGAGCCGGCTCTCGGTTTTTTTCTTAAGCAAATCCGGATACTGATACAGCCCGCCGTGCCAGCGCAGTAGACCACCCGGAGAAGGGACCGGAGCCGACAGGGCCGCGAACGCGAGCGAACTAGGCGCGACATAGGCGCGGGCCACACTGTCAACATCAGCCGGAAACTCGACCAGGCCCGTGCGCCGCAGGCGGAAATATTGCGGATGAGCGGCCACATAGGAAGCAGGCCAGAACACCGGCGATTGCTCGGCGGTGCGTGCGAGCACGACGGAGGGAGCGACCGCAGCCACGCCCGCCAGCAACTGATCCTGCATGGCATCGGATTCTTCGAAGAAAGTGAAATCCACGACGACTTTTTCCGCCCCGGCGAGGTGCAGCGCCGCGATCAGCTGGGCGAAGATAATCCGGGGGAAGGGCCAGCGCACCCCTTGGGCACTCATGGCGCTCATGGTCTGTTCATCCACCAGCACCAGCGCCGAGTTTATTGGCAGCGGGGGCGGACGAAACGGATGCCGGCTGGCGGCGTCGAAAAACGCCCGGTCCAGCGCTCCGCCAACCCCTGAGAGATGAAACGCCAAGACGAGGGCCGCCGCCGGCAGGAGCCAGCGCCAGCGGAGGGAGGGTGCGGTGTGTGCGAGATCAGCCAACCGGGCCGCATTCGACCCGCTCCAGCCGGCGGAGGCAAGCGGAGTCCTTGAGCCGATCCTGCTCTAACCGGCCTGACGTGAAATCGCCGGCAATGGCAGTGAACCGAAGCCGTGTCTGATGGCATAGTGCATTAATTTTGGCGTGCTATGCTGGCCCAGCTTCTTGAGCAGGCTCTTCCGGTGGGTGTGAGCGGTCGATTCGTCGATGGACAGCCGGTGAGCGACCTCCTCGTCGCTGACGGCGTGGGTGGCCAGTATCCGGCGGACGGGCGGGACGGTGACCGACCGCACGATCTACGTCGGCGGGCTGTATGAGCGGGTGACCTCGGCCGGCGGGCTGATCGAGCACAAGCACTACATCATGGGGCCGACGGGCCGGATCGCGGTGTTCACCGACCGCAGCAACGTGACGAACGACACGCGGTGGTTCCACACCGACGGTCTCGGCTCGATCACGGTGATCAGCGACGAGGCGGGCCGCGTGCTCAAGCGCTACACGTATGACGCCTGGGGCAAGCAGAGCACCGCGTTCACCACTTCAACTTCAACTATCAACTTAAACCCGACTACCCGCGGCTTCACCGACCATGAAATGCTGTCGGACTTTGGCCTCATCCACATGAACGGCCGGGTGTATGACCCGGTGCTCGGCCGGTTCCTCTCCGCCGATCCTAACGTGGATGGCGCGAGCGACGCGCAAGGGTGCAATCGCTACTCCTACGTCTCGAACAATCCGATGAACGCGACGGACCTGAGCGGGTGTTTTGGATGGAAGGATGTGATTCCGGCGCTCATCGCGATTGTGGTGACAGCGATAGTTTTAGTCGCGTTAGCCCTGGGAGCATTTGCCATCCCGGGCATTTTCCAGGCTCTTGGGACAATGCTTGCTCACGGCGGCAGACATCGGCGGCACGGCGGCGGCAAATTTGCCAACGGTGCCGTGACCGGAGCGTTCACGCATCTGTTTAACGACGAGGAGAAATCATTTTCTGAGAAGCACATCCTTACTAACCTGAGAGCCAGATAGAGGGACAGGTTCTGTAGTTTGTAGGTAAGAAAGACCTAAGGAGGCATTTTATCTACGCTTCAATACCCAGCTGATTGTGCGAACGCTGGCGTCGCTCAATGGATACCAGAACAGGGCAAGGAAACTCATCGCCGCAAGGGCCGCTGGAATCACGCTGACCATCAGACGGATACCCAGAAGGGCGCCGGGAGTCTGTACCTGGTTGGCGACGAATCCAATATAGTGCAGCATCCAGCCGCCCATCGCCCCGCCCAGGGCGAGTCCGATGCCATTGGCAAAATTGGCCGCCGCGAAAATCAATCCCGTGGCGCGTCTTCGAAACTTCCATTCGCCGAAGTCGGCCACGTCGGCGTACATCGACCACACAATGACCGGCTTCGGTCCCATCAAGAGAGAGACGATAAATTGCAGCACCATCGCCGCAATAAAGGCATTGGGCGGTAGCCAGAACATCACGGCGAGCAACGGGACAACGAGGGCGAGCAGCACGCGGAGCACGCGCTCCCTGCTTCCGTACCGAAGGACGAGAGGGGAAAGCAGGCACCCGATCAGCTGGCCCAGCATGCCTGTGGTCAAAAACCAGCCGGCTTTACCTTCGCCGCCCATGTAGTATTTGAAGTAGTAGAGCGTGCCGGCGTTTCGGACCGCGGTCATGGATAACGTGCCGACGGCGACGACAAACAGGACCAGCCACGGTTTGCTCTTCACCAGCATGCCGAAGTCGCCGGCGATCGACACGTTGGCGGCGGGCAAGGGCTGTACGCGTTCCTTTGTGAAACGAAATGTGCACCACAAAAGCACGACTGCGAGCACGGCAAAAATGGCTATGGTAAGCCGGTAGCCGGCGAGATCGTCGCCGTGTCCAAGGAGGTTCTTCAGCGGCAGCAAGCTGCTCGTGACGATCAACCCGCCGCCGAAGGCGAACGCAAAACGGAATGAAGAAAGCGAGGTTCGCTCTGCCGAGTCCGATGACATTACGCCCATCAGGGCCGCGTATGGTACATTCACCACGGCATACGCAACGGTTACAAGAATGTACGAGGCGTAGGCGTAGATCACCTTTCCGTCATGCGAGAAGTCGGGATTCAGAAAAACGAGATAGCCGGCAATCCCGTACGGGACCGCACCCCACAATAAGTATGGGCGAAATTTTCCCCAGCGCGTTTGCGTGCGATCGGCGAGTAGGCCCATCAGCGGGCTCTTGAAGGCATCCACAAAGCGTGTGATCAAAAACATCGTGCCTACCGACGCCGCGGCCAGCCCCACCACGTCCGTGTAGTAGTAAAGCAGGAACATGTTAAAAACCTGGTAGAACAGGTTCGATGCCATGTCGCCGCAGCCGTAGGCCAGTTTTTCCAGGCGGGATAGAGGTGCGGGCGGGGCGGGCGGCATGGATTTCGCGAAATACGGTCAGGCTGCCTCGCGATGGAGTGAGTCTTTCCTCGAAAACGCTTCGAGCCACCCTAACCATGCGCTTACATTTGAAATCAACCGTAGTCGCTGGGTTTTGAGGTCGGTCACGGACGTTCGATTCCTCAAAGATCTCAGTATCGCCGGCCAGGTGCGCTTTCTCCATCGCGCCAGTAGCCGGGAATAAACGTCACGGAAGGAACGAGGGGTATGCCGCGCTGATGAGTGTAGAGGAGGGAGAGAACCTGCTCCACGGCGCGCTGACCTACGAGGCCGTGGTTTTGCACGACGCCGGCCCAATGGGGTTTGCTCAAGGGAAGGTCCAAAGAACAAAACGCGATATCGTTAGGCACGGAAAATCCGCCAGCGCGCAAGTAGTCGGTCACTTCATTGAGATTACTGACGACTGCTTCCACCCGATGCTCCCAAATCCAACGCGATAGTGTCTCCGCAGCACTGACGCGGCTGCTGTCAGTCAACACGAGCGGTGGCACGCGATGTCGCGTCGCCACTTTGGCCTCTTCGATGGTCAGGCCCATGCGGAACGCGTCTCCCAGCCGTCGCTCCGCTTCCGCCGCAGCGACGAGGCCGATCCGACGATACCCGAGCTCATGCAACTTCTGCACGCCCATGCGGGTGACTTGGTATTGGTCGTTCGTTACCACCGGCAGGGAAGGCCAGACGTGCCGCCCCTCGATTTTCACTGCGGAAAGACGGTCCCAAGGAAGCTCCAGGCGCTTGGTCGCGTATTCGAACGTGGAGATGACGACCGCCTCGATTCCGCGAGCCAGGAGGATTTGCGCGAGTCGTTTTACACCAGTGACCTGTGGATCGAGCAGAAAAAGCTCGAGACTGTAGCCGCGTTCCTTGGCGGTGCGTCGTGCGGCCTCGACCACCAAGGGATGCCCTGCTTGTTGCGAGAAACAGCGCCGGGCCTGGGCGTCGAGGATGAATCCAATGACGGTTCTGGCCCTTTCAGCGTGGTTTACATTGCGATGAAAGTTGAACGCTCCCAGCAACGGATCGGGGCGGTACCCCATGCGTTCAGCCAGGGCCCGGATTCTTTTTCTCGTCTCGATCGGGAGACGCGGATGATCGCGGAGCGCGAGCGAAACCGTCGTCTGATGTACACCGGCCTTAGCGGCGATCTGTTTCATCGTCACGGGACCGGGTAACAGGGTCTTTGTTTCCTTAACCATGACTCCACCTTCCTTCGACGTAAATGTCATGAGCGAACCGCGGAAGGCCACGTTCCCCTGTGCGCAGCAGCATGGCTACAGTCTCCACGGCCTTTTCTCCGATTGTGGCCGCCATCGGATCGATACCGCGAAATCCGGGACGAACCTGTGCTTCGCACAGACTGATCCAGCGCGCGTGATCTGGCAGGGCGGGGCGGCCAAGCCAGCGCGAATCAAAATCGTGAAGCACGGCGGTGAGTTTGTGCCTTTCGATCCAAAGCGACAGCTCCTCGGCTAGTTCTTTGTGTCCGGTGCCATACGGATAAAACAAAGGGGGGATTCGCTCAGACGGTTCGAGGGATTCCTCTTCCATCAGGTAACCCATGGCATGTCGTTGCCGGGTGCAATCTTCCTGCATGCGACTCGCGCAAAGTCCGATCCGACGGTGACCGAGCGACCACATTTCGCTGAAGGCTCGGCGAACGTTGTGGATACGGTCGGATGAGACGCAGTGAACGGAGGCGGAGAGAAACTGTGAATCGATTCGGACGATACAATAACGTTCCCAATCGAGCTGAAGTTCCGCGTGGCCTGGAATAAACTGCCCGATGATCACGCACTCCGCACCCGCCAGGCGAAGAGTTGCATCGAGGTCTTCGGCAGCGATGCCGCCCGTTCCGATGCGGAAAGCCCGACATTCATAGCCCAGGGTTTTTGCCAGCCGCCTCCCTCCCTCCAACACGGAGTTCCGATAGGCGATCGAGCCTTGAACGGCTTCCAGGGGATGATTTTCGATCCAGGCAATGACCGGGCCGCGCACAGCTTTCGAACGCCGGCGTTCAACCAGGGCGCGCGCCGCGGGGTGTGTGGCATATCCCAGCCGGGCGGCGATTTGCTGTACATTCTCCCTCGTCGGGGAAGCAACGCGCACATCGCCGCGCAACGCCAGCGACACGGTCGAGTAGTGTACGCCAGCAGCTTTCGCCACGTCGTGCAGGGTAACAGCGGGGACAATCATCGGGTGTGTGGCACTGATATTTCAAATGAAAGCACTGACAAGCTTTTGCCACGGGTTCCAATCGCGCACTTGCTCGCGCCGCATGTCACCCCACAGCGTCTACCCTGCGCTTTCATCGCATTGCTTTCCCCGTGATTTCATTTGGGGCGTAGCCACCGCCGCGCCGCAGATTGAAGGCGCGGCGTTCCTCGATGGGAAATCGGCCTCGACGTGGGATGCGTTCTGCCGGGTGCCGGGCAAGGTGCTCAACGGCGACACCCTAGACGTGGCGTGCGATCACTACCATCGTTATGAGGAGGATTTCGATCTGCTGGTAAAGCTTGGCATACGCCACTACCGGCTCTCGATCGCATGGCCTCGCATCTGCCCTGATGGTGATCACCGGGTCAATCAGGCGGGGCTGGCTTTTTATCATCGGGTATTCGACGCGCTGGCCTCGCGTGGAATCACGCCGTGGGTGACGCTCTATCATTGGGATTTGCCCCAATGCCTCGAGGAGCAAGGCGGGTGGCGAAATCGCGCTGTGGTGAAAGCGTTTGCGAGTTATGCCGACATAGTGGTGCGCGCCTTCGCGGGAAAAGTGAAGAACTGGATCACGCTGAATGAGATCAGCTGCTTTACCCGCATGGCCTATGGGACCGGCCGGAAAGCACCTGGGCTGTGTGAGCCCGAGCAGGTGGTGAATCAGACGTACCACCATGCGCTCCTGTGTCATGGCGAAGGCGTGCGAGCTGTGCGGGAACATGGCGGATTGGCGGCGAAAGTGGGCCTGACAGATAATCCAAGCATTCCCGTGCCAGTGAGCACGAGCGAACAGGATATTAGCGCGGCGGCGGAGGCCTTTGGGGAGGATAATATCCGGGTGCTGGATCCGATCCACCACGGCCACTACACCGAGCGCTACCGCCGGTTGACGGGAAAGAACGGCGCAGCGTGCGAGAAGGATGATTTTTCGCTGATCAGCTTGCCCACCGATTTTCTCGGATTGAACATATATTGGGGCTATTTCGTGCGTGCCTCTTGCAATGGGACGGTTGAGCGAATGGATTTCCCGGCCAGCTATCCACGGACCAGCAGTCCCTGGCATGCGCTCGTGCCGCAGGCGCTGCACTGGGGGCCGCGATTTGTTCACGGTCTCTATGCTCCGAAAGAAATCCTCATCACCGAACATGGCGCCGGATATGACGATGACGTGATCGTCGACGGCGAAATCAAGGATCTCCATCGGCGCGACTGTCTGCGCACCTATTTGCGCGAGATGCTCGACACTATCGATGCAGGCGTGCCGGTGAAGGGCTACTTCCTCTGGTCGCTCCTTGATAATTTCGAGTGGCAGGACGGCTATCTTCGGCGATTCGGCATCGTGCACAACGATTTCAACACCCAGCGCCGGACGCCGAAACTCAGTGCGGAATGGTACGCTGCAGTGATTGCGGCGAACCGGCTGCAGTGACCCCGTCCGGTCCCCGTCAGCGCGCATTTCATGTTTTTGTTCACCCCCAATACACCTAACCAATGATCCCCAAATCCCATCTATGGCCGGCGTCCCCTCGTCGTGTTCTCGTCCGTTCCCTCGGTTTCGCTGTGGCGTTGTCGCAGCTTTCGGCGCAATCTACCATGCAGTCAACCTCTCCGGAGGAAGACAAGCCCGCCCCCGCCGGGGACAAAATTGTCCTCACTCCGTTTCAGGTGA
>JAHFTH010000091.1 GCA_023269445.1 Lacunisphaera sp. | reverse complement strand
CTACCAATACGCGGGGTTTGGCGACACCACCTCCCACCTGCCTTTCAACAACGAGAACATCCAGCACGTCCCCTACCGCGAAATCACCACGGTCGCGCTAGATGAATGGGTCGAGGCCGGCCGCATCCTGCCCCCGCGCTTCATCAAGATTGATGTCGAGGGCCACGCTGGTCCGGCACTTGTCGGCATGCGCCGCACCCTGGCCGCCGCGCGTCCGGTCGTGCTCCTCGCCATCCACTCGGCCGAGGAACATGCCTCGGCCCGGGCCACACTTGAGGCCCTCGGCTACACGCTCGGGCCGTTGCCTGGCCACGATGCGGCCGCCGTCCTCGCCAACCACTTTGGCGAACTCCTCTGCCAGCCGGCCCCCGGTGATCTACCCCGCCCATGAGCCTCGCCGGCAAACTGCTCTATCAACTTTGGCACCGGCCGGTCAGCCATCTGCGTGATTCGCTGCGCAACGGCGGCCCGCGGGAAGTGCGCCGCACCGAGCGCGGTCGCACCGAGATGGAGACCGCCGCGCTCACCCTGCCAATTCCATCCGCTGTGACCGGCCAGCCACTCGAACTCCACCTGCTCACCGGCCGGCGCTTCTGGTATCAAACCGCGTTCTGTCTGTGGTCCTTCGCGCGCCACTCCCCCCGGCCCCTCGCCCCCTTCATCTACGACGACGGCACGCTCACGGAGGAATTCCGCGCGCCGCTCCGGCGGCTCTTCCCGGCGGCCCGTTTCGTTGCTCACGCCGAAACCATCGCGCGCCTCGACGAACACCTGCCCGTCGCAAAATTCCCGGCGCTCCGCGAGCGCTGGTTGAATTATCCTAATATCCGCAAGCTCATTGATCCCCACCTTGGCGGCACCGGCTGGAAACTCGTCCTCGACTCCGACCTGCTCTTTTTCCACCGACCTGAGTTCCTGCTCAACTGGCTTGAAGCCCCGGACCGCCCGCTGCACGCGGTGGATTGCGAAACCTCCTACGGTTACTCACGTCCGTTGATGAACGAACTCGCCGGCGCACCGGTCGCTGACCTCGTCAACGTCGGCCTCACCGGGCTCAACAGCAGCGAACTCGACTGGGAGCGTCTGGAATACTGGTGCGCCACGTTGCACGCCCGCGAGCGCACCAGTTACTATCTGGAGCAGGCGCTGATCGCCATGTTCGTCGCTGGGCGGCGTTGCGCCATCGCCCCCGCCGCCGACTACGTCACTCTACCCGAGCCCGCCGAAGCGCACGCCTGCCTCGCGGTGATGCACCACTACGTCGCTCATTCCAAGCGCTGGTATTTCCAGCGCAACTGGCGGCGCGTTTCATCTCCCGCCTGACTCCCCCATGCATTTCCTCCGTCGCACTCTAAAACGCTGGCTCTACGGACACTGCCCCGGCTTCGCGGGGGCGTTTCCCTACTACGGAACCAAGGTCCATTTCCCGAAGGACTCGCTCATCTTCCGCCTCGCCTGCGACCAGGGCATTTATGAGGCGGCAAATCAGCGTTTGCTCCTCTCGGCGCTGCGTCCCGGCGCGACTGTCTTCGACGTCGGCGCGAACATCGGCCTGCTCTCTGCTCCACTCCTCGCCGCCGAGCCAGGCCTGCGCGTCATCTCCGTCGAGCCTTCGCCGCATACCTTCGCCTGCCTGCAGCGCACGCTCGCCGGCAGCCCTTGGCGCGAGCGCTGGACCGCGCTCGCTGTCGCCACCGGGGAAAACGAAGGGCAGATTGACTTCTTTTGTGCTGACCCCGCGCTCGGTGCGTTCGATGGCGTGCGCGACACCCACCGCGCCGGCGCCACCACGAAGGTCACCGTCCCTCTTACCACCTTGGACAAACTCTGGAGCGACGCCGGTCGCCCCGACGTGTGTGCCGTGAAAATCGACGTCGAAGGCGCTGAAGCCGCCACCCTCCGTGGTGCTCTCGGGCTCCTGCGCACCACCCGCCCGCTCGTGCTCGTCGAATGGAACGCCGACAACCTCCGGGCCTACGATTGTCCACCCGAGACGTTGCTCACGCTGGCCGCGGACCTCGGCTTCGACGTCTTCGCCATGCCCGGCCTCGTCCGCACGGTTTCCCCGATCCATCTTCGCGCCCAGATGAAATTCGAGGAAAGCTTCGTTCTCCTGCCAAAGCAATAATCGCGTCAGCTCATGCCCCTCACATGACTCCGTTCGTTAGCATCATCATTCCCTGCTACAATGCCGAGCGCTGGCTGGCCGAGACGCTGGAGTCGGCCCTCGCGCAGACTTGGACCGCGAAGGAAATCCTCGTCATCAACGATGGCTCGACCGACGACAGTCTCGCCGTCGCGCAACAGTTTGTCACTCGCGGCGTGCAGGTCATCGATCAACCGAATCGCGGCGCCAGTGCAGCCCGCAACCACGGCCTGCGTCTGGCTCGCGGCGAGTTCATCCAGTTTCTCGATGCCGACGACCTGCTGGCGCCTGACAAAATCTCCCGGCAACTCGCCGTGGCCGCCCAGACCGGAAACGAGTGGGTGCTCAGCGCCCGCTGGAGCCGCTTCACCTCCAGCGCTGCGGAAGCCTCATTCCCGCCCGAGCCACTCTGCACCGATCTGGATCCAATCGAATTCGCCCTGATCAAGTTTGAGCGCAACGCCATGATGCATC
Source organism: Lacunisphaera sp. (assembly GCA_023269445.1). Classification (GTDB taxonomy): domain Bacteria; phylum Verrucomicrobiota; class Verrucomicrobiia; order Opitutales; family Opitutaceae; genus Lacunisphaera. Next base: position 9,166 of record JAHFTH010000091.1, on the reverse strand, counting down.
CGGCGGCCTGGCTGGTCCCGCGCGCGGTGGCCGGGCGCGCCGGCCCGTGGGACGAGACCCTTTCCCTCGACGACGACGGTGAATATTTTCTACGCGTGGTCCTGTCCTCCCGAGGCGTGCGTCATGTGCCGGAAGCCCGATCCTATTACCGCTCCGGCCTGTCGGAGAGCCTGAGCGCACACAAGTCCGAGGCGGCCTACCTCTCCGCCTATCGCTCGCTTGACCAATCGGTGACGAGCGTGCTCGCCGCGCAGAATTCACCCCGAGCCCGGCACGCCTGCGCCACAGCCCTGCAGATGTTCATTTATGAGGCCTACCCCAAGGCGATCGGAAGTCGCCAAGCGGCGGCCGTCCACATCGCTGCACTCGGGGGGACTGATCTACCTCCTCCCGGCGGACCAAAATTCCAACTCGCCTCCCGCTTGCTGGGCTGGCGCCTGGCCAAGCGGCTAGCCCAATTCCGGTAGTCATGTCCCCCGCGAAAATACTTATCATTTCGAGCGGCCCCCTCTGTCGCAATCCGCGCGTCTTGAAAGAGGCCAACACTCTGGGCACCGCCGGCTATGATGTCACGGTTCTGACCGTGGCCAATCTCGCCCGATTCGAAACCTACGACACCGAGATCCTGCGAGAAGCCCCGTTCAAAAAGCGCGTGGTCGACCACGTTTCGATCGCGCCCATCGCCCGGTTGGGTCACTTCACCAGCCGCTTCACGACATGGCTGGCTCATCGCGGGACGCGCTTGGGATGGGAATCGGCCCATGCTTTCGGGCCACTGGGGCCGCTGGGCCGGCTGGCCCGGCAACTTCCCTCCGACCTGATCATTGTCCACACCGAACTCGCGTTCTGCCTCGGCGCCCAACTGCTGACTGAGGGCCGCCGAGTGGCCGCGGACTTTGAAGACTGGCATTCCCAAGACCTGCTGCCCGCCAATCGATCGACCCGGCCGCTACGCTTGTTGCGCCTCGTCGAGCACAGCTTGCTGCAGCGCGCGGCGTATACCAGCACGACATCACACGCACTGGCGGCCGCCCTAGCCGGCGAGTCGGGCGGCAAGCCGCCGATTGTCATCAGCAATTCCTTCGCTCTGCAACCGCTGCCGGCCCCGTCCCAGTCCGTCGGTGGGCCGGCTTTGCTCTGGTTTTCCCAAACCATCGGACCGGGCCGGGGCCTTGAGCCGTTCCTCCAAGCTTGGGGTCAGACCGGCCAGACCAGCGGCTTGAGCCTGCTCGGGGATGTCTCGCCGGAGTATCGTCAGGAACTGCTCGATCAACTGCCGCCTTCCCATCGGGATCGCCTTTCTTTTTTGCCGCTGTGCAGCCCGGCGGAACTTCCGGTCGTGATCGCCCGCCACCAGATTGGCCTGGCCCTTGAGCCGACCACACCCGCCAACAAGGATCTGACCATCAGCAACAAGATCCTCCAGTATCTCAACGCCGGGCTCGTCATTCTGGCCACCGGAACCGCCGGCCAGCGCGAGGTGCTCGCCCGCGCCCCTGCGGCCGGATTGGAAATTAATCTCGGCGATACCTCCGTCCTCGCCCGCCAGCTCGACACGCTGGTAGCGGATCGCCCGCGCTTAGTCGAGATGGGTGCGGCCGCTCGGCGCGCGGCCGAATTAATTTATTCCTGGGAGAAAGAGGCGCCCCGCCTGCTGGCCGCCGTCAAGAAGGCCCTTGCCACCCCGGCCGCGTGATGCCGCCCGTCACCCTCCAGATCAGCCTCGCGCCGTCGGACCACCGGCTCGCGCAGCACATCCTGCCACACCAGATCCGCACCTGGCGCGGACAAGTCGCGGAAATCCTGCTCACCATCGACCTGCACCGCAGCGCCGGGCGCTTCGCCGACGACTGGGCCGAAGGTCGCGACAAGATCCTCTCTCTCGCCCATTCAATCGAGGGTGCGCGGATCGCCGAGGTCGACTATGCTGCCCGGACCGCCGCCGCCGTAGCCAAGGAATTTTTCGGCGGCCAGAGCGTGCCGGCCAAGGACCACCGCGGCGGCCCCTACTACTCGTATTTCTACGGTCTCCACGCCGCGAGCCACCGGCACGTGCTCCATTGCGATGCTGACATGATGTTCGGCGGCGGCTCGTCTACGTGGCTCGCCGAGGCCTGCGCGTTGCTGGAAAAGGAACCGAATGTTTTTGTCACTGCGCCACTGCCGGGTGCGCCTGCGCCGGATGGCCGCCTGACCGAGTTGCGCGGCGAACGCCTTGCCGGCCCCGGCCTCGCCTACGCCTTTCCCGAGATGAGCAGCCGCGCCTTTCTCCTCGACCGCGAGCGCTTTCAAACGCGCATCAGTGCCTTGCGCCCGTCACTCGCCCCTCTGCGCGGCTTGCTCCTCGCCCTGCTTGAGGGCAACGCGCCCCGTGAACTGCCCGAGCGACTCCTCACCGCCGCGATGGCACAACACAGCCTGCGCCGCGTGGATTTCCTCGGCACCGCGCCGGGCATGTGGACGCTCCATCCGCCCTACCGCTGCGCGGATTTCTATCAGAAACTCCCTGATCTCGTCCGGCGCGTCGAAGCGGGCGATCTGCCCATCGCGCAACTGGGCTTTCATGATGTCGGGGATTCCCTCGTGGACTGGACCGAGGCCAGACAACGGATGTCCGAACGACGGTGGTGGCAGCGCCTGTTGAAACGTTTTCGTCAATGATCACCCCGACCGTGCCCTGCGTGACTGCTTCTCCTGCGTCAGCCTGCCGGCAATCGCCATGAAGGAACTGCTCCGTCGCGGCCTCCGCACCGCTGTCACCTCCGCCCTGCGTATGCGCAGCCGGCCATATCCGTTGGCCGCCGGCAGCCGCGGCCTCATCATTGCGCCGCACCAAGACGACGAAGCTCTCGGCTGCGCCGGACTCATCTTCTCGCGCCGCGCAGCCGGCCTGCCGGTCAGCATCGTCTACATCACCGACGGCGCCGGGTCGCATCCCAACCACCCGCAGATCAGCCCCGCCGATCTGGCCCAACTCCGCCGCGGCGAAGCCAGCCAAGCCATGCAGCTGCTAAAGGTCGAAGCTGCCTCGCTCCAATTTCTGAACGCTCCCGACGGCACACTGGCCCACCTGAGTCCAGCCGCTTTCGAAGCTATCGCCCAGCGTCTCGCCGCTTTGATCGCTCCGCTCGCGCCAACCGAATTATTCCTGCCCTGCCAAGCCGATGGCAGTTCCGAACACACCGCTGCCTTCAAGTTAACTGCGCGCGCCCTCCAGCACGCCAAGCTCAACCCGCGCCTCCTCGAATATCCGGTCTGGGCCCGGTGGAGTCCGCAGCGGCTCATCCGCCCTGCTTTCACCAGCCGCGTATGGCGGCACGCTTTTCCTGAGACCGTCGCCGCCAAGCGCGCGGCCCTCGCCTGCTACGTTTCCCAGACCACGCCCACGCCACCGTGGCCGCAGCCGGTGCTGCCCGCAGGCTTTGCCGACAGTTTTGAATCTGACGAGGAATATTTCTTCGAAGGCTGAGCTCAACCGCACCGCATGATCGCCCGCATTCTCCGTCGCCTGCGCCGTCGCTTCATCGACGCACCGCGCGGCTTCGGCCACCCGGTGCCCGCTGCGGCCTTCGACGCGGAATTCCGCTCGGGGCACTGGCGGCTGCTGGATTCAACCGACGAGCAGGCCCGCTACGCCGCGCTGGTCGCGTTGATCCGGGCGCACCACCCGAAACCCATTCTCCTCGACGCCGGCTGTGGCAGCGGCCGGCTGGCCGTCAGCTTCAAGCCGGATGAACTGGCCGCCTACCACGGCGTCGATCTCTCGACCGAAGCCATCCGTCATGCCCGCGAACTCGCTCCGCCTAACGCCGTCCTTCAGCAGGGCGATCTCGAAACGTGGACCCCGCCCACCCGCTACGATGTGATCGTGATCAATGAGGTCATCGGTTATTTTCACGACCCTGCCGTGACGCTCGTGCGGTTGAGCGGTGCCCTCGAGCCCGGTGGTGTTCTGGTCGTCTCACTTTATCGGTGGGGCAACGCTGCCGCCATCTGGCGCCGGCTCAGCCCGCGTTTCAAAACATTGCACGTCACCGCAGTAGTGAACGCGGGCGGTGACAAAACCTGGGATATCCGCATCCTTCTCCCGGTTACGGCCGCCGCGGCCACCCGCCAGTGAAAAAGCTTCTCATCATTTCCCCGCACTTTCCGCCGCTCAACGCGCCGGACATGCAACGCATCCGCATGAGCCTGCCCCATTACCGGGCCTGCGGCTGGGAGCCGGTCGTGCTGACCCTCGCCAATGAATATCAGGACGGAGTGCGCGAACCCGAACTGCTCGCCACGATTCCCCCGGACGTGCGGGTCATCCGGATTCCAGCCATCCCGGTCCGGGCCGCCCGTTGGTGCGGCTTCGGCAACGCCGGTCTGCGCATGCTGCCCTCTCTGCTCTGGCATGGCTCTAAACTGCTGCGCGCCGAAAAATTCGACCTGGTATTCTTTTCCAACACCCAGTTCATGACCTTTCCTCTCGGCCGACTGTGGCGGCGCTGGTTCGGCGTGCCCTACGTGATCGATGTGCAGGACCCGTGGCGGACCGACTACTATGAACGCAGCGGATCGCGCCGTCCCCCCGGCGGCTGGAAATACCAGTTCGCCCGTTTCCAAGCCTGGCTCTTAGAGGGCTGGACCTACCGCCGCGTGAGCGGGGTCATGAGTGTCTCGCCGAGTTATCTCGATGATCTCCGCGCGCGCTACCCGACGTTTGCCCGCGTGCCCGCTGAAGTCATCGGTTTTGGCGGCAGCCGCGAGGATCTCGTGGAGGCTGCGGCCCATCCGCTCACGCAACCGCTGTTCAGCCGAGCCCACGGCGAGATTCATTTTCTCTATACCGGCGCTTCCGGCCCCGTGATGCCGCATTCACTTTCTGTCCTCTTCGAAGGCTTGCGGCGTTACCGGGCCATGCGGCCCGAGCACGCCGCCCGCCTGCGCTTTCATTTCGTGGGCACCAGCTACGTTGCGCCGGGCAAGGGCCGGCCGTCGGTCCTGGCCGTGGCCGCTGATTGCGCGGTCGCCGAGGTCGTGTCGGAAATTCCGCACCGCATCGGCCATCTCGAGGCCCTGCGCTGGCAGCAACAGGCGGATGTGCTCCTCCTGCCGGGTTCCAGCGATCTCGCCTACTCGCCCTCGAAGATCTACCCGTATTTCCTCACGGGCCAGCCGATCCTCGGCGTGGTTTTCCGGAACAGCGTCATGGAACGCCTGCTGGACGATCTGGGTTGCGCCACGATGGTGCGCTTCTCCCCGCCGGAACCAAAGGAGCCGGCCTATGCCGATCTCGCCGCCTTCTTCGACCGGGCGATCGCGGGATTCCCGCCCGGCTCGCTACCGGTGCGCAACGAAAAACTGTTTAACCAGACCTACCTCGCGGAGGAACTCACCCAACGTCAGTGTGCCTTGTTCGACCGGGCCATCTGATCCCCTCTCCACCCATGGAATACGTCAGCCGCACCCCTTTGCCCAACGAGACGGTCGTCGATTACTCGTTGCTTGGCGGCGAACACATCGCGCGCGGCCGCCGGCTTTTCGTGACCGGGCTGGTGCTGCTGGGGGTAATTCTCGTCTATCTGGCCTACAAGGCCGACGTGAACGACCCGGTCCACCTGTTCCAGGGCCTGCTCATCTTTGTGCTGTCGGTTCTGCCCTCGCTCTTCTGGGCCAGGACCGGGGGCAGCCGCTTTCCCGCTTTCGAAACCATTTTGCTCCTCTGCGCCAACGCCTACGCGCTGCCCTTGCTGAATGCCCGCGACCAGCTGGCCGCCTACAGCGACGACGTCATCAGCCGCGCCGGCTGGACCGTGGCACTTTACTTGGTCACCGCCAACGTGGTCTACCGCACCACCACCGGATTGCCCGGCCGGAGCCCGTTCTGGCGCCAGTCGCTCATCTCCCACCAGATCGAGAAGAAAATCGTCTACGGACTGATCCTGTCCACGACGTATGTCTTCATCAGCGAGTTCACCACTTGGATTCCGGGCGACCTCCTGAGCCCGCTACGGGCGATCTTCTACGGCATCGGCATCCTGTGCACCTTTGTCAGCAGCCAGCGCTGGGGCCGCGGGGAGATGACCCAGGGCGAGAAGGTTCTCCTGCTGTGCACGCTAGGCCCCCAGCTCATTATCATGAGTGTGGGCCTGATTTTGATCAGTTCCATCGGCTTGCTCGGCATCGCACTCCTCGGCTATCTCTCCGGGGGCAAGCGCATCCCGTGGATTGTGCTCGTCGGCAGCTTTACCCTCATCGCCGTCCTGCACACCGGCAAGACCAGGATGCGGGAAAAATATTGGAATAACGATGCCCCCGCCCCGACCTTCACCCAGTTGCCGGCCTACTTCGCCGAGTGGATCGACTTTGGCCTGCAGCCAACCAGCGGTGACAAATCCGTCAGCCAGAAAATGCTCGAACGCACCTCGCTCATGCACCTACTCTGCCTGATCATTGATCGCACCCCCGAACGGCAGGACTATCTCTATGGCTCGACCTACGGACACGTGTTACCCCAGTTAATCCCTCGCTTTTTCTGGCCGGAAAAACCCCGCTCCCACGTCGCCACCTACCAGCTCGGTATCTACTACGGCCTCCAGCGCGAGGAGGACACTAACTCCACCACGATCGCCTTCGGGCTCGTGACCGAGGCCTATGCCAACTTCGGCCTTGTCGGTGCCATTATGCTCGGCGCCTTCTGGGGCCATGCCCTGAAAAAGCTGCAACTGTTGTCCACTTTCAGTCCGATGTTTTCCTTCGCGGGCCTGTTCATGATTTTGCTGACCGCCTGGGCCTTCAATGCCGAGCTGACGATGGCGGCCTGGCTCTCCTCGTTCCAACAGGCTGTGTTTATGGTGCTCGGCGTGCCGCTGGTGCTCCGCAGCCTGCTGGGCGAAAGCTGAAAACATGCGCCGACTCGCCATCGTCCTCTCCCACCCGGTGCAATATTACAGCCCGTGGTTCCGCTGGCTGAAGGCTAATACCGGCCTGGAATTCCGGGTGTTCTATCTCTGGAATTTTGGCGTCACCGTCCAGCGCGACCCGCAGTTCGGAGCCACTTTCCAGTGGGACGTGGATCTGCTCGCCGGTTACGAGCACGAGTTCGTCCCCAATGTCGCCCGCGATCCCGGCACGCACCACTTTCGCGGCCTAGACAATCCCACCCTCGGCGCCCGCCTGCGCGCGTGGCGACCCGACGCCGTCCTCTTGTTCGGTTACGCTTACCGCAGTCACCTCCGCGTGATTCTCCGGCCGCCCGTCCCGCTCATTTTCCGCGGCGACTCCCACCTGCTCGGCTCCGCGCCCTCGTGGCTGAAGCGATTTATTTTGCACCAGCTTTATGCGCGCTTTGCCGCCATCACCTATGTGGGCGCGGCCAACCGGGACTACTTCCGGACGCTTGGTGTGCTCGAGCAAAAACTGTTCTTCGCCCCCCACTCGGTGAACGCCGCCCATTTCAACGCGGCAGATCCGGCGGCGCTCGCCGCAGCCACGGCCTTGCGCACCGAGCTCGGCCTCGCAGGCAAGCGCGTGGTGCTCTTCGCCGGCAAATTCAACGCCGCCAAGCAGCCCGTGGCCTTGCTGCATGCCTTCCTGCAAGTCGCCACACCCGCTGACGCACTCGTCTTCGTCGGCGACGGCGCGGAAAAGGACCGGCTCACGACCCTAGCCGCGACGCAGCCCGCCGCGTGCGTGCGCTTCCTGCCTTTTGCTAATCAGAGTGAAATGCCCGCCCGCTACCTGCTGGCCGATATTTTCGCCCTGCCGTCCCGCGGCAGCTACGAAACGTGGGGCCTCGCCGTGAACGAGGCTATGCACCTCGGCGTGCCCTGCCTCGTCTCTGACCGCGTCGGAAGCCAACGCGATCTCGTGCACCCTGGCAAAACCGGCTGGGTTTTCCCGGCAGAGGATCCCGCCGCACTCGCCGCGACGCTGAGCGCTGCGCTGCGCGAACCCGGAGCGGAATTACTTCGCCTCGGCCGTAACGCGCAGGAAAAGGCCGGGCACTATACCTATCAGCAGACCAGCACCGGTTTGCTCCAAGCGCTCGCCAGTCTGCCACCCACCTGAACCATGCGCATCACCATCGTCAGCGGATTTTTCCTCCCCGTGCCACCCGTCAGCGGCGGCTCCACGGAGAAATCATGGCATCAACTCGCGCGCATCTTCGCCGCTCGGGGCCACACCGTCACCTTTGTCTCTCGCCGCTGGCCCGGCTGGCCCGACGATGAAACGGCCGACGGCATCCGGCACCTGCGTCTGCCGGGTGCGAATCACCACCAGCGGCTCGGCCTCAATCTCCTCCGCGATTTTCTCTGGAGCTGGCGGGTGTTCCTCGCCCTGCCTGCCGCCGATATCGTCGTCGTGAACGCTGTGGCGCTGCCCGTCTGGCTCGGCTGGCTCAAGCCCCGCGCCGGACGTGTCGTGCTCATGACCGGTCGCATACCCAAGGGACAGTATCGCCACTACCACCGCATCGCTCGGGTGCTGGCCGCGAGTAGTTACGTCCGTGACCGGGTGCTCGCGGAAAAACCCGGCCTCGCTCCGGTCACGCGCGTGTGCGGCTACCCCATCGACTGGAAACTGCTGCAACCGTTTACCACCACCCCAGTCGATGAGGTGACGCTCGGTTTTGTCGGGCGCCTTCACCGGGAAAAAGGCCTGCTGCTTCTCGCTGATGCTCTGGTGATCGTGGCGCAAGCCACCGGCCTGCCGCCCTGGCGTCTGCTGCTGTGCGGGCCGTCCGATCTCGCCCGCGGCGGCTCGGGCCCGGAATTCCTCGAACTGTTGCGGCAAAAGTTTTCCCCCGCCCTCCCCGGCCGCTTCGACCTGCTCGATCCCCAGTTCGAGGCGCACGAACTCGCCGGCGTCTACCAGCGCATCGGGATTTTTTGTTACCCCAGCCTCGCAGAGCAGGGCGAGACCTTTGGCGTTGCCGTGGCCGAGGCCATGGCCGCCGGTGCCGTGCCCGTCGTCTCCCGGCTCGCCTGCTTCTCCGACTTGGTGCGCGACGGACAGAACGGCCTCGTCTTCGACCACGCCGCGCCCGATGCCGCCGCCCAACTGGCCGCGCAATTGGTGCGCCTGCTGCGCGACCCGGCCTTGCGCCAGCGGCTCAGCGGGCAGGCCCGGCCGGATGCGCGGGTGTATGATTTTCCCTCCTACGCCGATGCCCTGCTGG
>JAHFTH010000264.1 GCA_023269445.1 Lacunisphaera sp. | reverse complement strand
CGGGTTCCAGCCGCCGAGGAACAACAGCACAAACACGCCGGAGCCGATCAGCATGTGCGAATACTCAGCGACGAAGAACAGGCCCCATTTCATCGAGCCATATTCCGTGTGGAAACCGCCGACGAGGTCGGCCTCGCCCTCGGCCATGTCGAACGGCAGGCGGTTGGTCTCGGCGAAAAGCGAAACGAGGAAGATGATCGCGGCCAGCGGCATCGTCATGATGAACCAAGTGCCGTGCCAGCCGCTCGTGCCGCTCTGGAAGCGCACGACGTCGAACAGGCTCAGCGTGCCTGCGCCACCGGGCGCATTGATCATCAGGAAAATTGGCACCACCGAGAGCGTCATCGACAGCTCGTAGGAGATGAGCTGGGCCGAGGCACGCACGCCGCCGAGGAAGGGATACTTGGAGTTGGAGGCCCAGCCGGCGAGGATGAGCGAGTAGACGCCGAGCGAACCGACGGCGAACACCGCGAGGATGCCGACGTCGAGGTTGGCCAGCGCCAGCGGGACGAGCTGCCCGGCGTCGTTGAAATACGCGCCGAAAGGCACGACGGTGACGGTCGTCAGCGCGGGAATCATCGCCACGACTGGCGCGAGCAGGAAGTAGAACTTGTTCACGTGGCCGGGCAGCGAGTCCTCCTTGAGGAACATCTTGGCTCCGTCGGCCATGAGATGGAACACGCCGAGCTTCTGCACGAGGCCGATCCCCGGCACCCAGGCCAACCAAGGCGGGAGCGCGCGGTTCGGGCCCGGGCGGCCCTGCATCCACGCGGAGACCTTGCGCTCGACCAGCGAGCACGCCCCACCGATCGGGAACATAACGCCAATCACCGCGAGGCCCTTGGCTAAGGCAACCAACAGCTCATGCTGAAAAAACCAATCGAGGAACGCGTATTTGTAGCCTGCCGCAAAAACCGGATGCAGCATCGCAAGAGTCGGTAAAGTGAAAGATACGGCGCTCATGCGTTGACGGCCGCAGGCACGGCGGCGGGTTTGAAGTGGAGCGTCTCGCCCTCGCAGAAAGGCAGGCCAGCCCACGCGGAGGCGTCGAGCTGCTGGCCGGTGGCGGGCAGCTTGGCGTGACTGAGACCGGCGAGCGGCTGCACCTCAGCCGCGAGACTCTGCCAAACCTGCGCGAGATCGAAAGAGATGACGCCACCCCCAGCGGCCGCCACGAGCTCGGCCAGCGTGACGAGATCGTCGGAGACTCCCGCCGGGCCGGGGACGGCCTTGGCGAACTTCTGGAGGCGGAACTGCTGGTTCACGAACGAGCCAGACTTCTCAAACACGGTAAGCGTGGGAATGACGACCTTGGCCGCGGCACTCGTCGCGTTCTTGTGCGTGCCGAGATAAATCACGGAAATCTTGGCGAGCTGCGCCGCGGTGAGGCCGGCGGCGATCAGGTCCTCGCCGATCGAGAGAACCGTCGTGACCTTGCCGGAGTCGATGTCGGCGGCGAGCGAAGTGAGCTTCTGCGCCGGGAGCGCGGTGATGAGGCCGGTGACGAGCGCGCCGCGGACGTTCGGGTTGCGGTCGGAAGAGATGAGGAGGCGATCGCCCTGCCCCACCCGGCTGACAAGCGAGACCGAAGCCTTGGCGGCCGTGGCGATTTTTTTGGTGAGGAACTGTTCCTCGACGGTGCTACGACCCGAGCCGACGACGGCCACGGAACCGGCCTTCAGCATCGCGCCGCTTGCCTTGAGCAGATCGCCGGCGGCCAAGAGCGCCATCTCGGGCGCAGTGGCATGGCCGTTGATCGACGGGGCGAGCAGACGGTCGGCGGCCTTGACCTGCTTGTAGAGCGCCCGACCGGAATCGGACATCCACGTGTCGTTCACGGCGTCGTTCTGGCGCGGGGTGATGCGATAGATGACACCCTCGCGGCTCGATACGGTGGTGTTCGCGCCCACGGAGGATTCGGGATCAATGCTCGGCGTTTCCTTGAGGAACCAGACACGCATCTTGAAGCGGAAATCCGTCGAGGTGAGCGCGCCAACGGGGCAGATGTCGACGGTGTTGAGCGAGTAATTGTTCTCGAGCTTCTTGCCCGGATAGCACGTCAGCGTGCTGTAGCTGCCACGATCAATGAAGCCGAGGACGTCGTCCTTCGCGATCTCCTTGGAGAAACGGATGCAACGGGAGCAGAGGATGCAGCGCTCGTCGTCGAGCGTGACACGCGGGCCGAGCTCAGTGCGCTTCGGCTTCACGTTCTTCTGCTCGACGAAGCGGGAGTAGCCGCGGCCGTAGGCGGTGGAGTGTTCCTGCAGCTTGCACTCGCCGGCCTGGTCGCAGATCGGACAATCGAGCGGGTGATTGATGAGCAGCATCTCCGTCACGCCCTCGCGGCAATCCTTCACCATCGGGGAATTCGTGCGGATGTGGAGGCCGGGCGAGGCGTTGGTGCCGCAGCCGATCTGCGGGCGCGGGATCCAGTTGATCTTCTGCTTGCCCGTGGCCGCGTCCATCACCGGGGCTTTCGTGGCGGGATCGACGGCCGGCATGCCCAATTCGATGAGACACATCCGGCAGTTGCCGACGATGGTCAGCTTCGGGTGATAGCAGTAATGCGGAATCTCAACGCCGGCGAGCTTGGCGGCCTCGATCACGTTCGTGCCCTTCGGCACGGTGATATCCTTGCCGTCAATGTTGACGGTCACGAGGTCGGCAGGTTTGGCGGGTGCGGACATGGCAAAAAATCAGATCAGGGGCTGCACAGTGGCAGGCTTGGTTTTCTTGGCCTCGGCGTAGCCCTTGAACTCGTCGCCGAACTTGGCGAGGAAGCTCTGGGTCGGCCATGAGCAGGCCTCGCCGAAGGCGCAGATGGTGCGGCCGGGAATCTGGTCGGCCACGTTCTTGAGCAGGGCGGCGTCCTGTTCGCGCGCGTCACCGTGGACCATGCGCGTGGTGATCTTCTTCATCCACAACGAGCCCTCGCGGCAGGGCGTGCACTGGCCGCAGCTCTCGTGCGAGTAGAACGCGTTGATGTTCGCCAGCGCCTCGACCATGTTGACGGTGTCGTCCATCACGATGACGCCGCCGGAGCCGCCCATCGTGCCGATCATGCCGAGCGAATCGAAATCCATCGGGACATCCTCGACACCCCAGTCGTAGTCCACCATCTCCGCGCCGACCTTGCGCTTGCCCTTGTAGCGCTCGCCGAAGCGCATGATCTTGGCCGAGGAGCCGCCGGGGATGACGGCCTTGAAGGTGCGGCCGGGCAGCGGGCCGCCGCAAACCTCGTTGAGCAACTGGCCCATCGTGATCTTGCCGGCCTCGAACTCGTAGTAACCCGGTTTCTGCACATGGCCCGAGACGCAGAAGATGCGCGTGCCGGTGTTGTTGGGCGTGCCGATCTTGGTGTAGGCCTCGCCGCCCATGTCCACGATGTGCTTCACGTGGCAGAGCGTCTCGACGTTGTTCACGATCGTCGGGCACTGGTAGAGCCCGAGCACGGCGGGAAAATACGGCGGCTTGATGCGCGGGTTGGCGCGCTTGCCCTCGAGCGACTCGATCAGGCCGGTCTCTTCGCCGCAGATGTAGGCGCCGGCGCCGCGGTGCACGAAGATGTCGCAGCTGTA
>JAHFTH010000090.1:11486-11956 GCA_023269445.1 Lacunisphaera sp. | reverse complement strand
CGGAAGTCTCCTGTGGACTCCCAAGGTGCCATAATACGAAAGGGACGCACCTACTTGCGTCCCGCAACGGGCACCTTGGAGAGCCCACATGAAGACACTTTCGATGCGCCCCCAGGGGGGCGCGGTTCGAAGTGCCACTTCATGTGTCCCGAAATTTCCAAGGTTTCGTTGCGGACAGCAGCCGAAGCTACGCGAAATGGTTTAGATTAAGTGATCAGTTATCGGTGATGAGTGTTTTGTGATGGGTAAGGCAACCGGCCCACCTCGCACCCGCGTGAGCGGGGCCCGGCGAGGCAAGCCCGTTGCGAAAGGGATCGAAGCGGCTGGCCCGGACAGTGGCAAGCGCGGGGTTGGGGAAAGCGTGGAGCGTGGAGCCCGTTCGACAGGCTCAGGGCTGGCCGGGAGCATGGTGCCAAATCAACCATCGGGCTAGGCGCGGCAGGGGGTGAGGGCCAAGAGCCGAGCCATGT
>JAHFTH010000090.1:0-11476 GCA_023269445.1 Lacunisphaera sp. | reverse complement strand
TGCGATGCCGCACGCGTTGAATCACGAGGGTCCGGGTGTCGGCGAGCACTTCGTAGATCACTCTGTAATCCCCGACCCGGATTCGCCAGGTGTGCTCAGCCCCGGCCAGTTTCTCGCATCCCGGGGGAAAGGGATTGGCCGGCAACGATTCCACTTCGGCCAGAATCCTGACCACTTCCTGTGGCGGCAGCTTGCGGATGTCCTTCCGCGTGGAGATGCGCCACTTGAGTTCAAATGAGCCCATCGCGCTTCAATTCAGCTTTGAATTGGGCGTGGAGAATCGCGGGCTCGTCACGGCGTTCAGCCACCGCCGCCAGATCATCCAGATCTTCGATCAGCTTTTCGTATTCCGAAAGCGGCAAAACGACAGCGGTCTTGTGCCCCTGCGGGTCTGTCAGGTATTGGAGTGTTTCACTCATGATCGCACCTTAACCCGGCCGGTTAGTTTGTCGAGCAGGGTAATCCGGACAGGGAGGTGATCTTAGGCCGCGTTGCCGTAGAATCCGCGCGTGATCTCCGCCCGGAGCCGGGCGGTCTCGGCCGGATCGGTGGCGGCGACCATCCGGGCGGCAAGAGCGGAAAGTTCGGGACCGCTCAAACGCCGCTCGGCATCCAGACTGTAGGCGAAGCGCACCACCTTGGCCTGCTCGTCGGGGGTCAGGGTGGATATCTCCTGAATAATCTGGCTGGCGTTCATGGCCCGAACCTAGCTGCAGATCGGGTGGCGTCAAACCCGGGTTTGTCCGGCCTAGGGCCTACACGGGTGCATTAACTAACGCCAAAGACCCGGACTTTCTGGAGTTAGTTAACCGCCCCCCCCTTCCCTTTTGACAGCCGGGCCAAGCCGGCAAGCGTTTGAGGCGTGCCGCTGCGTTACCTCACGATCGACTTCAATTCCTTCTTCGCCTCGGTGGAGCAGCAGGAGCGACCGGAGTTACGCGGCCAACCGCTCGGTATCGTGCCGGTGCTGGCCGAAACCACCGGGTGCATCGCCGTGAGCCTCGAGGCCAAGCAACTTGGCCTGACCCGCAACATGCGCGTGTCCGACGCCCGCCGCGCATGTCCCGGACTCATCATCGTCGAGGCGCGGCCGGAGACCTACATCACTTATCACCGCAAGCTCGTCGCGGTCATCAAATCACTCGTGCCCGAGACCAAGGTGCAGTCGATCGACGAGGTAACGTGCAAGCTGCATGGATTCCTTGACCGCTCCGCCGCCGAAAAACTGGCGAAGCGGATCAAAGCGAAGATCACCCGCGAAGTCGGCCCGCTCCTGCGCAGTTCCATCGGCATCGCCCCGACCTGGCTGCTGGCGAAACTTGCTTCCGACATGCAGAAGCCCGACGGGCTCGTGATCCTCGAGGACGAAGACATTCCCGCGAAGCTGCTCCATCTTCCGCCCGGCGACATCGCCGGCATCGGCTCCAACCTGCAGGAACGGCTGCGCGAGCACGGCATCACCACGATGGCCCAGCTCTACGCTGCCACGATGGCCGAGTTTCGCGGTGTCTGGAAAAGCGTGCGCGGCGAACAGATGTGGCGCTTGTTGCACGGCGAGGACCTCGACTACTTCGAGAACAAGGAGGGCCAGACCATCGGCCACGGCCACGTGCTGCCGCCCGCACGACGCAACCACCCGGCCGCGATCGCCGTGCTCCACCGCCTCCTGCAAAAGGCCGCGATGCGCCTGCGCCACAACGACTGCTGCGCGGGCAGTCTGCGCGTCTCGGTGGACTACACCGACGACACGCATTGGTCGGACGAAGCGCAGCTCACCGAGACGCAGGACACGCTGGTGCTGACCCGCGCGCTGAACGCGCTGTGGAAAAAACGTCCCGAGAAATTTGCCCGCCGCACACCGCTGCGCATCGGCGTGATGCTGGCGGGCTTACTCGAGATGCGCCTGCACACGCCGGATCTCTTCGAGCACGAGACTGAGAAAAGCCACGGACAGTTGTTCAAGGCGATGGACCACCTCAACAAAGTGCTCGGGAAAAACTCCGTCTACTTCGGCGGCGCGCATGGGGCGACGCAGGACGCGCCGATGCGCATCGCATTCACGCGCATCCCGGAGCCGGAGGTCGAGGAGATCGACCGCAGCTACGCGGGCCGGCTGAAGAAAAAGCCGCCGGCGACAGAGCCGGAGGCTTGGTGAGTTGGCGCTGCTGGAATGTGGGAGCGAGCTTGCTCGCGAGGTTTGGATCAATGCAATCGCGAGCAAGCTCGCTCCCACAAATCAATCCTACCGCCTGTCCTCACCCATGATGATGCGGGCGCCGCGCCGGTAGGTGAAGTAGGCGTAGATCCACTGCAGGAACACCGAGATCCGGTTGCGCAGGCCCACGAGGAACACGAGGTGGATAGCGAGCCACATGCCCCAGGCGAGAATCCCGCTCAGGTGCAAGCGGCCGACCTGGGCGATGGCCTTGGAGCGGCCGATGGTCGCCATGTTGCCCTTGTCCCAATAGGCAAAGGCCGCGCGTTGCGCCGGCGGGCGGTCGCCCACGGCGATATCGTAGGCCAGGAGTTTCGCGACGTGCGCCCCACCCTGCATGGCGCCCTGCGCCACGCCCGGCACGACGACGCCCTTCGCGTCAGTCAGCGCGGCGAGGTCGCCGATCGCAAAGACGTGCGGATGCCCCGGCAGACTGAGGTCAGGTAGCACCTTGATGCGGCCCGCGCGATCCGTCTCCACGCCGAGCGACCGAGTGACCGGGCTCGCGCCAACACCGGCGGCCCACACGAGATTGCCGGCGCGCAACGGCACGCCGTCGAGCTCCACCTCGCCGGCGCGGATCGCCGTCACGCGGGTGTTGAGCTTTACCTCGACCCCGAGCTTGGTCAGTTGCCGCAGTGCACTGGCGGACAAATCCGCGGGAAAACCCGAAAGAATGTTCGGGCTGCCTTCCACGAGGAGTATGCGCGCCTGACGCGGATCGATGTGATCGAAGTCCCGATACAAAACCGTCCGGGCGAGCTCGGCAAAGCTGCCCGCGAGTTCCACACCGGTCGGGCCGCCGCCCACCACGACGGTGGTCATCAGCTCCTCACGTTTCCGCAGATCGGTCTCCACCTCGGCCTGCTCGTAGGCCAGCAGCATGTTGCGGCGCAGCCGCACAGCGTCGTCGAGCGTCTTGAGGCCGGGGGCGAACTGTTCCCATTCATCGTGGCCGAAATAGCTGGTCTGGCCGCCGAGCGCGATCACGAGGTAATCGAACTCGAGCGTCCCGTGATCGAGCTCCACCCGGCGCGCTGCGAGGTCGATGCTTTTCACGCCCGCCATGAGCACGGTCAGGTTGGGTTTGTCGCGCAGAATGCTGCGGATGGGCTGGGCGATGTCGGGGGCCGACAGGCCCGCGGTCGCCACTTGATAAAGCAGCGGCTGGAAGACATGGTGATTCTGCTGGTCCACCACCGTGACGCGCGCCATGTGGGACGGGAAATCCTTCGCAAAGGTGAGTCCGCCGAAACCGGCGCCCAGGACCACGACATGCGGCAAACGCGGAGAATTCGTTTTCACGATAGGCCCAAGGTAGCGCGGTGCGGCCCGGAGTAAATGCGGATGCCAAGGTATTCCGCGAACTATACGCCGAAGGCGGGCGGGCTAATGGACGCGAAATAGGTAGGGCGCGTTATCATCAACGCGCCGTTGCGATTAACGTCCGCCGCCCAAATCCGGCGGATTAGGGATAATCCGCCCTAGCAAGATCCAATCACTCGATGATGCCTTCCTGCCGGAGGATCTGCTCGAAATTCGCCCGCGTGATAAGGATGCCGGTGGTGCGCGTGTCGGGCGGCGGCGTGGTGCCGTCCTTGACCCAGTGGTAGAGCATCTCGGAAGTCTTGAAGCCCTCGGACGGGGCGGAGACCAGCATGGAGCCGAAGAAGCCGGTCGGCTTGGTCTTGCGCAGCTCGTCGATGCAGTCCGTGCCGTTGATGCCGATGCCGATGATATTTTCCGCCGCGAAACCCCGGCCCTCGGTGGCACGGATGGCACCGAGCACGGCAGTGTCGTTCATCCCGAGGACAAGCCAGCGTTTCACCTCGGGATGTTGAGTGAGCAGAATATTCGCGGCGTCAAAGCTGCCGGGCACGTCAGTGGTCTTCTGCGGGGCCTTGAAAATGCGGTCGGCCGGAAACCCGGCGGCCTTGAGCGCAGCCACCGAGCCATCGGTGCGCTCGCGCGCGGTGTCGAGTTCCTCGAAGGTGACCGCGCAGACGGCGGTCTCCGCCACGGGCCAGGACCGCTGCTGCATCTCGGCATAGAGGGACTGACCTTGGGCCTCGCCAATCTTCGAGGCCGACATGCCCATATACGGCACCTCCGACATGAACTTGCCGTCAGCGGACACAAAGCGGTCGTCGACCGTGATCAGCTTGAGGCCCTTGAGCTTCGCGCGGGCCACGATGGCCGGCCCGAGCCGGACATCCGGCGTGCAGATCACAAAGCCCTGCACCCCACCCGCCACGAGGCTGTCGAGCGCCGTCATGACCTTCTCGCCGTCCTGCACGCCGAGCTTCACGAGCTCGAAGCCGTGTTTCCGGGCCGCGGCCTCGGCGCCCTTCCACTCATATTGAAACCACGGTTCCTCGGGCTGCTTGACGAGATAGCCGAGCTTCACGGGCGCCGGGGCGGCGGGGGTGGCGGAGGTCGAGGCGGATTTCTTGTCGCAGCCCGTGATAAAAATCAGGCCGGCGAGAACAGGAAGGAGACGGAGGGTCAGTTTCATGGGGTTGAGGAAAGCGTCCTGTCTTGATGCACAACTGCGGCCGCAGGACAAGACCGGGTTGCCGACGGACACTTTATAGCTTCCCATCCACCGGGCGATGACTGTAGCTGAAAGAGCCACTATGGTCGCACCGCAGGAAATCCAGATTATCGGCACCGAGGTCGCCATCCGCTGGGATGACGGCAAGGAGAGCTTCATCACGTTTGCCGCGCTGCGGGCGGCCTCGCCGAGCGCGGAGGTGAAGGGCGAGCGCGACATCTTCGGCACGCAGTATGGCGGCGAAGCGCCGAGGGATTATGTCGGGGTCGAGGTGAAGGACTGGGAGCGCGTCGGCAACTATGCCATCCGCTTCGATTTCAGCGACGGCCACCGCACCGGGCTCTACACCTACGAGCTGCTGCGGTCGCTGGGCGAGCAACCCAAGTAAGTCGCCACGGGTCAGTTTACTGTAGCGACGCTCTATGAGCGTCGATTTCGGAGTCGGCGGTCATAGACCGCCGTTACAATTTACTCGAGCTGGCCCAGCAACTACCTTCCAAGTCACTTCCCGGCCACGACGCCGCGTTCACTCTTGGTCACGAAGTTCAGGAAGTGCTGGAAATCCGGCGCGGCCGCGAGTTTGTGCTGGCGCATGTGCTCGAAGGCCTGGGTGCGGTTGTAGCCGGAGCGGTAGAAAATGCGGAAGGCCTGCTTGATCGCATCGACCCGGTCGAGGGTGAAGCCATGGCGCTCGAGGCCGACCTTGTTGATCGAGCGGGCGATGGCGGCGTTGCCGTCGGCGATAATGAAGGGCGGCACGTCCTGCACGATCTTCGACATGCCGCCGAGCATCACGTGCGCACCGACGCGGCAGAACTGATGCACGCCGGAACCCCAGCCGATGTTCACGTAATCCTCGACGATGACATGGCCGGCCAGCGCCGACTGCGCGCTCATCACGAGGTGGTTCCCCACGATGCAGTCGTGCGCGATGTGGCTGTAGGCGAGCATCACGTTGTCGTGCCCCATGCGGGTGTAGTCGGTCTCGTTGGTCGCGCCGTGCACGCTGACGTATTCGCGGAAAACATTGCGATCACCGACCACCAGGCCCGGTTCGCCGCCGGTGTATTTCAGGTCGTGGGTCTTGGTGCCGACGCAGGCGAAGGGGAAAATCTCACACTGGGTGCCGATCGTGGTGCGGCCTTCCACGTTGGCGTGGTGATGCAGCACGGTGCCGGCGCCGACCACGGACTTGCCGCCGACATAGGCATAGGCACCGACTACGACGTCCTCCCCTAGTTGGGCCCCCGGCTCGATGATGGCGGTGGGGTGAATCTGCTGGGCCATGGGCTTATTCCACGTCGGTGTTGGCCACCAAGGCGAACATCAGGTCGGCCGAGGACACGACCTGACCGCCGACGCTGCATTCGCCCTCGGCGCAAGCGATGCTGCCGCGGATCTTGGTGAGCTTGACTGTGATGTTCAATTGATCGCCGGGGCGGACCGGCTTGCGCCACTTGACCTTGTCGCAGCTCATGAAGAGCGCGGTCTTGCCCTCCGTGTTGCTGCGGCGGATGAGCAAAATGCCGGCGGCCTGCGCCATCGCCTCGATCTGCAGCACGCCAGGCATGACCGGGTTGCCGGGATAGTGGCCTTGGAAAAACGGCTCGTTGATCGTGACGTTCTTGATGGCCGTGAGCGATTCGGCGGCCAGCTCCACCACGCGGTCGATCATCACGAACGGATAGCGGTGCGGCAGGAGGTCGAGCACGCGGCGGACATCCAAAGTGGTTTCCGTCGTGATCTCGGCCTTGGCCGCAGCAGGCTTGGTGGATTTCTTGCCGCCCTTTTTCCACGCTTCGTATTTCTCGTAGAGCGCCTTGGTCAGCTCGGCGTTCACGGCGTGGCCGGGGCGTGTGGCGACAATGTGCGCCTTGAGCGGGATGCCGAGCAACACGATGTCGCCGATGATATCGAGGATCTTGTGACGCACGAACTCGTCGGCGAAGCGCAGTGGCTCCTTGGAGATGATCTTGTCGCCCTTGATGACGATGGCGCAATCGAGGCTGCCACCCTTGATCTTGCCTAGCTTGATCAACTCTTCGATGTCCTCGTAGATGGTGAAAGTGCGGGCGGCCGCCACCTGGGCGACGTAGACCTCGGGGTCGATGACGAGTGAAAGGTGCTGCGTGTGAATGCCGCGGTCATCAGCGGAGGTGCAGGTGATCTTCAACCCGTCGTAAGGCAGCGCGATGATGGAGGAATTGCCCCGGGCGAAAGAGACGGTCTCGGTGAGGGTGAAATACTCGCGCTCGGCGTCCTGCTCGACTGGCTCGCCCTGCTGGATGAGCTGCACGAAGGGCCGGGCCGAGCCGTCCATGATCGGCGGTTCGCTGGCGTCGAGCTCGATGAGGAGGTTGTCGATGCCGCAGCCGCTGAGAGCGCTGAGCACGTGCTCGACGGTATGGAGCTTGGCGTGGCCGACCTGGATGGTCGTGGCGCGCACGAGGTCGGTGACGTGGTCGATCCGGGGCTTGAGCTCGGGATGGCCGTGCAGATCCATCCGCTTGAACACGATGCCGTGATTCACCGGGGCGGGTTTAAGGGTCATATGCACGGCGTCTCCGGTGTGCAGGGCATTGCCCTTGATGGAGACCTCGCGCAAAAGGGTGCGCTGCTTCATGGGTATGGCGCGCAGTGTCGGAAACCACTTGGAAATGACAAGCTTGGAGATGCAGGAGCCGGTGTAGGTCGGGCTTTACGCCCGACATTGCCGTCGATGTCGGGGATAAACCCCGACCTACATCAATTCATCGGAGACCACAGTTGACAGGCCCGAAACGCGCCCGGTATTCCTGTTCCCTTACACCACTCAAAACCACCGACCCGATCCCGCCATGCCCGCTGCCAACGATCTCAAAAAAGGCCAAGTCATCACTTTCAACGGTGAGCCCCACCTCATCATGGAGACGCAGCACCGCACCCCGGGCAACCTCCGCGCCTTCGTCCAGGTGAAGATGCGCAATCTGCGCTACGGCAAGTCGCTCGAGCAGCGCTTCAACTCCCCCGACCACGTCGACGTCCTCTCCACCGACCGCCGCACGCTCGAGTTCAGCTACGCCGACCGCGACACCTTCTCGTTCATGGACCCGGAGAGCTTCGAGACCTTTGAGATCAGCGCCACGATGATCGGTGATGCCAAGAACTACCTCGTCGCCAATGGCAAGGCCGACGTCCTCTTCATCAACGACGTCCCCGTCACCCTCGACATCCCCTCCTCCGTCACGCTCAAGATCACCGAGAGCTCCGAGGGCATCAAGGGCGACACCGCCTCCAACGTCCAGAAGCCCGCCACCTGCGAGACCGGCTTGGTCGTCCAGGTGCCGCTCTTCATCAAGACCGGCGAACTGATCAAGGTCAGCACCGCCGACGGTTCCTACCTCGGCCGCGCCTGAGCGGCTGAACGACCCTTGGCCTGCGGTTCACGCCGCGGGCTTTTTTGCGCCCTACCCCAGCGCTGCAACCGCCGACTTGTAGGCCGTCGCTGCTTCTTCGGTGCTGCCGGCCGAAGTCTTCAGGTCATGCAAACGGCCGTCGCTCAAACCGTAGATCCAGCCGTGCACCGTGACCGCCTGCCCGCGTGCCCACGCATCTTGCACAACGGTCGTCGCGCAGACGTTCGCCACCTGTTCAATAACGTTCAGTTCACAAAGTCTGTCGCAGCGCGCCGTGTCATCCGCCAAAGCGCAGAAACAGTTTTCGTGCTTGGCCTTCACATCCTGCACATGGCGCAGCCAGTTGTCCGCCAAGCCCACCCGCTCGCAGCGGTAGGCCGCCTGCACGCCGCCGCAGCCGTAATGGCCGACCACCATCACGTGTTTTACCTTCAGCACATCGACGGCAAACTGGAGCACGGAGAGGCAGTTGAGATCGGCATGCACCACCACGTTGGCGAGATTGCGATGCACGAAGACCTCGCCGGGCAACACGCCGATGATCTCATTGGCCGGCACGCGGCTGTCGGAGCAACCAATCCAGAGATATTCGGGCGACTGCTGCCGCGAGAGCTTTTGAAAAAACTCCGGGTCGCGCCGATTGATGGTCTCGGCCCATGCGTTGTTCTGGTCGAACAGCTTCTTCAGACTCTGCATGCGCACCATGGTTGGAATGTGGCCCGACTTGTCGAACCCGGAATCCAGAATCCGACAATCCGGCTACCGGGGACTTGCGCGCCAGATTGCTCCCCCCAATTTCAGCGCATGCTACCCCTCCTGCCCCGTCTGGTTGCCCTCGTTTCTTTGCTCGGCACGCTTTCCGCTGATGCCGCCTATGACTTCGGTCCTTGGCCGACGGGCACCTCGCCCACCGAGATCGGGCAGCGCGTAACTGACAACTTTCTCCCTCGGCCCCACATGCCCTTGGGCAAAGATCCGGTCATCCACTATGCCGAGGTCTGCACGTGGTATGGTGCGCTGACCTTTGCCCAACTGACCCAAGACACCACCCGCCAGACGCAGCTCGTGCAACGCTTCGAGCCGCTCTTCCGCGAGGAGAAAAGTCAGATCCCCACGCCCCAGCACGTGGACTGGACGGTCTTTGGTGCCGTGCCGCTGGAAATTTATCTCCAGAACAAGGACCTGCGCTGCCTCGCCCTCGGTGAGTGGATGGCGCAGAAACAATGGAGCGAACCCTATGGCACCCGCATCGAACCGCGCGCCGCCGAGCATCAGGCGAAGGGCCTCAGCTGGCAGACCCGCTTGTGGATCGACGACATGTTCATGATCACGATGGTGCAGGCCCAAGCCTACCGCGCCACCGGCAACAAGGTCTACATCGAGCGCGCGGCGAAGGAAATGGTCTACTACCTCGACCAGCTGCAGAAACCGAACGGCCTTTTCTTTCACACGCCCTCGACTCCCTTCTTCTGGGGTCGGGGCAACGGCTGGATGGCCGTCGGCATGGCCGAGCTCCTGCGCTCGCTGCCGGCGGACAATCCCGACCGGCCCCGCATCATGCAGGGTTACCAGCTCATGATGGCCACCCTGCTCCAGCATCAGGACGCCACCGGTATGTGGCACCAGCTGATCGAAGGGCCGGATTCCTATTTGGAAACTTCGGGCACCGGCATGTTCACCTACACCTTCATCACCGGCGTGAAGGAAGGCTGGCTCGACGCCGCGACCTACGGCCCCGCCGCGCGCAAGGGCTGGCTCGCGCTCATCACCTACCTCGACGAAACGGCCAACCTCAGCGAAGTCTGCGCCGGCACCGGCGCGAAAAATGACCGCGCCCACTACCTCAACCGCCCGCGCATCACCGGCGACTTCCACGGCCAGGCCCCGGTGCTCTGGTGCGCCAGCGCACTGTTGCGCTGAAAGAATTAATTTGGGCTCGCCCTGCCGGGTGATTCGTTGGCGTAGTGACATAAACCCACGCACCACCCCATGCGCCAACGCTTCCTGCCGGTCTTCCTCGCCCTCTGCCCGTTTCTCGCTTTTGCCGATAACACCGCCCCCGTGGCCCAGCCCGTCGCCGATGCCATCCCCGTCGCCCGCGACATCGCCTGGCCGGGAGTCATCAGCCTCTCCGTCGATGCCTCGGATGTGACCCGGGGCATCTTTCGTGTCACCGAGACCATTCCCGTCCATGCGGCCGGGCCGCTCACGCTGCTGTATCCTGAGTGGATCCCGGGCAATCATTCGCCCACCGGCCAGATCGCGAAACTCGCCGGGTTGCAAATCACCGCCGGCGGCCAACCACTCGCGTGGAAACGCGACCCGGTGGACGTCTTTGCTTTCCACGTCGAGGTCCCGGCGGGAGCGGCCAGCGTCGAGGCGCGCTTCCAGTTCCTCGCCGCCACTGACGCAGCGCAGGGGCGCATCGTCACGACGCCCGACATGCTCAACCTCCAATGGTTTTCCGTCTCGCTCTACCCCGCGGGACATTACGTCCGGCAGATCACCGTCGCTGCCTCGGCGAAATTTCCCGCCGGCTGGAAGGTCGCGACCGCGCTGGAGGTCGCCGCACAGGACGGTGCGACCGTCCGCTACCAACCCGTGAGCTATGAGACCCTCGTGGACAGCCCGGTCTTCGCCGGGGCCAATGTCCGCACCGAGACCCTCGCCCCGGGTGTGCGCCTTAACCTCGTCGCCGACCAACCCGAGCAGCTCGCCGCCACCGAGGAACAGCTCCAGCTCCACCGCAACCTCGTGACGCAGGCTGTGAAACTTTTCGGCGCCCAGCACTACAACCACTACGATTTCCTGTTCGCGCTCAGCTCCCGGCAGGGCGGCATCGGCGTCGAGCACCAGCGCAGTTCGGAGAATGGCGTCGACCCGGCCTACTTCACCGACTGGAAGGGCAGCCTCCCCGACCACGACTTGTTGCCGCATGAATACACGCACAGCTGGAATGGCAAATATCGCCGCCCCGCCGACCTCTGGACGCCCGACTACCGCACACCGATGCAGGACAGCCTGCTCTGGGTTTACGAAGGCCAGACCCAGTTCTGGGGCTACGTGCTCGCCGCGCGCGCCGGCCTGATGTCCAAGGAGGACACTCTTGCGGCCTTCGCCAGTGTTGCCGCCACCTACGACACGCGCGCCGGTCGCGCCTGGCGCTCGCTGCTCGACACCACCAACGACCCGATTGTCGCGCAGCGCCGGCCCAAGGGCTGGACCAGCTGGCAACGCAGCGAGGACTATTATTCGGAAGGCCAGCTCATCTGGCTCGATGCGGACAGTCTTATCCGCGAACTCTCGGGCGGT
>JAHFTH010000089.1 GCA_023269445.1 Lacunisphaera sp. | reverse complement strand
AGTATTTGTCGATCTTCGGCTTGGCGATATGAGACAAATCGATGACCTCGCCGGACAGCATCATTTCCTCGGTGAGGATGGCCGTCTCCTGGGCGGACATGTTGGCGAAGTAAATCGCCATGAGCAGGGCGGCCTGCTGGTGCTGGGGCATCTCTCCATCCAGCGTGGAGTCGATGATATAGCGGATTTCTTCCTGGGAAAATTCCTGCCCGTCGCGTTTCTTCTCAATCAATGATGTAAACGACGGTTTGATGAACCGGCGGGTGGGAATAGGACGTTTTCTCATGGAGGTCACGGGAGTGTGGCAGGAATAGGCGCCTTGCGGCGCAAAGCTCGAAAGGGCAATGGTTTTTGCCGGTTTTGTCGAGCCTATAATCCCACTATGACCACCTATTTGGTCATTTAGTCACTCACCACTTTCGGAATAGCCAGCGCTCTGAACAAACCAGCGAAAATCCTTCTTGCTCAAAGCCAAGCGCAATTCCTCAATCCCCCAATGAACCTCCCGTTCGACGTCGCTGCCTATCTCGACGCCTCCCTCCTGTCCGCCGCCACCACGCTCGGTTTGACCGAGCGTGGTTTCGACCCAGAGGTGCGCGTGGCCGACCCAGCGCATGGGGATTTCCAGGCCAACGGCGCCCTCGCCTTCGCCAAACGCGAGAAACTGAACCCCCGTGCTGTAGCCCAGCAGATCGTCGATTCGCTCGATGAATTGCGGGAGCGTTTTGATATTTCGCTGGCCGGACCCGGTTTCATCAACTTCCGCCTGAAACCCGCCGCCCTGCTCGCCTGGCTCCAAGCCTACGACTCGGAGGCCCACCTTCAGTCCGGTGCGGCGCACGCACACGCGGGCCAGACCTGGGTGGTGGACTATTCCTCGCCCAACACGGCGAAACAGATGCACGTCGGCCATCTCCGCTCCGCCGTCATCGGCGAGGCGATCTGCCGGCTCCTCGAATTCACCGGCGCCAAGGTCATTCGCGACAATCACCTTGGCGACTGGGGCACGCAGTTCGGAAAACTGATCTACGGCTACAAACGCTGGGTCGACGACGAAGCCCTCCTGACCGAGCCCATCGAGGAACTCGAGCGCCTCTACAAGCTCGGCCACGCTGCCACGCCCGACGGCTCGCCCGAGCTCGAGGAGGCTCGCCGCGAACTCGTGCAGCTCCAGTCCGGCGACCCCAAGAACGTCGCGCTCTGGAAAAAATTCTCCGACGTCAGCCTCGCCGCCTTCGAACAGATTTACGGTCGACTCGGCATCCACTTCGACCACAACCTCGGCGAGTCGTTCTACAACGACCAGGTCGAGCGCATCTACCGCGAACTCACCGAGACCGGCCTCGCGCAGGTCAGCGAAGGCGCGCTCGTCGTCTTCCACCCCGAGCACCCGCGCTTCGCCAAGCAGCCCTTCCTCATCCGCAAGGCCGACGGTGCCAGCAACTACGCCTCGACCGACCTCGCCACCGCGCTTTACCGCACCGAACACTTCAAAGCCGACGGCATCGTCGTCGTCACCGATTTCCGCCAAGGCGACCACTTCGAGCAACTCTGGCTCACGGCCAGAAAATGGTTCGCCGCGAAAAACTACCGCGTGCCCGCGCTGCACCACGTCACGTTCGGTGCCGTCACCGGCGAAGACGGCAAGGCGCTTAAGACCCGTGACGGCGACGTCATCAAACTCAAGGCCCTGCTCGACGAGGCCGAGGACCGCGCCTTCGCGCTCGTCACCGCGAAGAGTCCCGATTTGCCCGAGGCCGAACGCCGGGAGATTGCCCGCACCGTCGGAGTCGGCTCCGTGCAATACGCCGACCTCGCGCAGAACCGCAGCAGCAACTACGTATTCTCATGGGACAAAATGCTGGCGCTCGACGGCAACACCGCGCCCTACCTCCTTTACGCCGTCACCCGCATCCACTCGATTTTCCGCAAGGCCGGTCTTGATCCCTCCACTCCGCCCGTCACGGGTGCCTCGCCTCCCGAGACCCCCCAGGAACTCGTGCTCGCGCGCAAACTCGTGCAGTTCGCCGACGCTGTGCAACTCGCCACCAGCCAGCTCCGCCCGCACTTCCTCTGCCTCTATCTCTTCGAACTGGCCGGCGCCTTCAGCGGCTTCTACGCCGCCGACAAGGTCATCGTGGACGCCCCCGCAGTGCGCGCCCGCCGTCTGCTGCTCTGCCACCGCACGTTGATCGTGCTGGAGACCGGCCTGCACCGGCTCGGCCTCCGCACGCTCGAACGGATGTAGCAAGGTTCTTACGCCGCGCCGCCGAATTCACTCTTGCGGCAACTCCGCCGCCGCCCAATATCTCAGCCATGGCCAACCAAGAAATTTATATCCGTGGCGTGAAAGATACCGAGGCCCGAGGCCCCTTCACCATGGAGCAGCTCACCTCCTTGGTTGAGGCCGCCCAGGTCACCGCCGAGACCTACTACTACGACGCCACCACCGAGCAGTGGCTCCTGATTTCCAGCAACGCCGAGATGAATTCGATTCTGTGGCCCGAGAAGAAACGCATGGGTTTCAAGCATAAGGAATTCAAGGCCGTCAACGAGGAGAAGTCCGACAGCGCCCCGCCGATCACCGTGCAGGATTTTCTCAACGCCGCCGAGGGCAAGACCGACGAGACCAAGGGCAAGAAGGATAAGAACGTCATCATGATGTCCGCCGCCCTGTGGGGCACACGCTCGGCCGCCATCATCTCGTTCGCCAGCGCCGCCGCTCTGATTTTGCCCGGAATCGACGCCCTCACCGCCATGGATTTCAACAAGCTCATCCTGTTCCCGGGCGTCGTCATCGGCGCGATCGATGGCTTCATCGGCCTGCTGCTCCTCCTCGGCGTGATCTCCATCTATCCCTTCGTGCGCTTCCGCGCCGTGTTTGGTCTGGGCTTCCTTGGCTTCCTGTTCATGACGCAGGGTCAGCTCACGCCCATGATCGCCGTGGCCGCCGGCTCGGTGGGTCTCTACTTCTGCACGATTTTCCTGAGCTATATCCCGCTGGCGGTTTCGGCTCTGCTTGGCCTCGGCGGCATGGCGATGCTCGCCACGATGTCCTATACCTGAGCGCAGCCCGGCGCTGCCTCGCCCCATGCCGCTGCCCTCCCTTCTGTCCCGGCTCCAGCGACTCTGGCAGCATGATATCTGGGCCGCCGGTCTCTCGCGGGATCCGTCACTGAAAGGCCGGTTTCTCGCGCTCCTGCGCGTTTGCTCGATCACCATCTCGGGCCTGCATGAGCTCCACGTGGCCATCCGCGCCGCCGCGCTCAGCTATAGTTCGCTGCTCGCCCTCGGCCCGCTCATCGCCATCGCCGTCCTCATCTCCGGCTTTGCCCTCGGCAACCGGGACCCGGCCCTCGTGGCCCAAGGGCTCAACCGCATCATCAGTTTCATCGCGCCCCAAGTCGCCCAATACGACAAGGCCACGGAGAACGAGCATGCGATAGTCGTGAAGCGCGCCTCCGGCTCCGTCCAAGTAGTAGATCCCTCATCTGCACCCGCCACCCCCGAGATGGTGCAGTTGCTCAACAACTTCATCGTCAATTCCCGCTCCGGCACCGCCGGCCTCATCGGCATCCTCACCCTCTTCGTCATCGTCATCGGCTTGTTCACCACGATTGAGAACACCTTCAACGACATCTGGGGTGTCCGTCGCGGGCGCAGCCTGCTGGCCCGCATCGTCTATTACTGGAGCGTCATCACCCTCGGCGCCCTGCTGTTCTTCACCTCGCTCACTTTGCTGTCCGCCGGCGCGTTCATGAACGTCTTCTTTGAGAAGATCCCGCTCGGTGCCCAGCTCAAGAGCCTCTTCGTGTGGATGCTGCCCTCGGGCTCCGTCCTGCTCCTCGTCCTCATCCTGACCCTGTTCTACCGGCTGGTGCCCCACACCCGCGTGCGCTGGACCGCCGCCCTCCTCGGCGCCGTCGTCGTCACCGCCCTGCTCTTTCTCAACAACTATCTCGCGTTCCTCTATTTCAAGCGCGTCGTCCTCTCCAAGAGCCTCTACGGCTCGGTCAGCATCATGCCGATTTTGATGATCGGCCTCTACATCTTCTGGTTCTTCGTGCTCGTCGGCGGCCAGATCACCTACGCCGTGCAGAACGTCCGCTACCGCAGCAGCCAGACCGCCTGGCACAGCCTCAACCACGCCACGCGCGAAAGCATGTCGCTTGTCGTTCTCCTGCTCATCGCCCGCCGCTTTAAGGTCGCCGCCCCGGCCTACGCCGTCAGCGAGCTCGCCGCGCTCATCCGCGTTCCCTCGCAGATCCTCAACGAAAGCCTAAACCGCCTCTGCGACATCAAGCTCATCACCGAGCTCCCGCCCGCCGAGGGTGCCGACCCCAACGACCTCCGTTACCAGCCCGCCCGCCCGCTCGACCAGATCACCCTCGATGAATTCCGCCGCGAATTCGAGAACTACGGCGAGGCCCCCACCGCCGGCCTGCTCGACAACGTCGACCCCGTCCTCGCCCACTACCACCAGCGCCTCGCCGATTCCCTCCCCGCCATCCTCGGCGGCCAGACCCTCGACGCGCTCATCACCGAGCTCCAACCCAGCGCCACCTACGCCCCGTTCCCCGTTGCCAACAACAAGCCGTGATCTCGCCTCGCTTCCAAACACCCCTCTGCGGATTCTACCGTCGTTGGTTGGTTACCCGTTTACTCGTCCTGAGCGCCTTGCTCGCAATGCTGTCGCCCGCCCAGGCAAAGCTGTCGGCCTGGAAGGACGTGCAAGGCACGAGCTTTAAGGGTGAACCGACCGAGATTCTCGGCCCCTTCGTGGTTTTTCGCATCAGCGGCGGCGGCGGCCGGCGCGCCCTGCTGCGAACTTTTTCCCCGGAGGATTGCCGGCGCATTCACGCGGAGATTGCCGCCCTCCCGCCGCGCGCGGACAGTTTCACCGAAGCCAAGGGCTACGCCACCGGCGAACTCGCCGGCAAGGTCCAGCGCGTCCAGAACCGGGACCTGTTGCCGGCCGACCTGACGGGCCAGCCCGAGCCGAACCTGTTGCTCGTGCTCTGCGGTTCGCACAATTCCGGCGACGGCTGGTTCATGGCCAGCAATCTGAATCAATTTTTCTGGCGGGTGCGGCGCGTTTATCCGGGACTCATGGAGGGGATATTCCTGGGCGCCCGCCACGACATCGGGCAGCATCGCGAAATTGCCATCCAGTCGGCCATGCCGTGGCTGGTGGCTGATCTCCGCATGCAGGAGACGATGTCGGCGTTCAGCCGCTACATTCCGAGGGAGGAGGGGACTAATGTGGTGCTAGTTACGCGGCAGGGCGTGCCGCTCGTGGCCTCCCCGGCGGGTGACATCGGATCGGTGCGGATCTTCCTGGATCAGGCATCCGAATTTCTGTGGCAGATCGACCCCGCCAATCCCGCGGGCTGGCCCGACCGTCTCCATTACTTGAACGCCACTCGGCCGGCCGAATTCGCGAAATCCCGGGCCGAGCCGGTGTTGGTGGGCAATCCGCTGCGGGCGGACGGCCTGCGCAAATACGGCGTCAAGCGGGTCGCCGCGCGCTTCACGGTCGCACCCGACGGGAAAATCACGCCGACGCTGCTGTCGGGCCCGGCGGACGTGCCGGCCGATCTAGCCGCTCCTCTCACCTCAGCCCTAGCGCGAGCGGTGGTTGCTCCCGCCTTGGACCAAGGCCGGCCTGTGGCCGGCTCGCTGGACTACCTCTTGGAGGTGCCGCCGGTGGACCCTCTGCGCGAGGCCGAGCAGGTCTGGCTCAGCAGCACCACGTATCCGGTGCTGCCCATCAGCGAGTGGCTCGTGCTCCGGCCGATCAAGGTGTCGGAACAGGATTTCGAGTCGTCCATCATCGGCGAGAGGACCGACGGCACGGTCATCCTGAACGCCTTTGAAGTGAACAGTGGAAAAATCTCCCGGGCCGCGCAGATGAGCGCGTTCAACAGCGACTGGTTCACGACAACCGGAGCGGACAGCGTCCGGCCGAAGGAAGGCGACCGGCAGAAGATCGACGATGGCACCGTGCTGACCTGGGAGAAGATCCGGAGCCAGAACGGGTTTGTGGACATGCAGACCGGCCTCCCCAGAGACTACACGGTCGGTTATGCTTGGACGGAGTTCGAGGTTCCGCGGGAGACCGATGCCTGGCTGGGCCTGGGCAGCGATGACGGCGTCAAGCTCTGGCTCAACGGCGAGCTGGTGCACGACAAGTGGATCCGCCGCTCCAGCCGGGTGGACGACGACGTGGTGCCGCTGCGCCTGAAAAAGGGCACGAACCGGATCCTGATCAAGATCCAGAACGCCACGATCGACTGGAGCTTCATGTATCGGCTGCGGCTCAAGCCATGAGGGGCCACCGGCGGCCGAGCGCGGCTGTCAGCCAAACATTCGGGGGCGATTCCCACTGACCTACTTGCTTGGCAGCGGTGCAGGGGGCGGGACATTACCTTCTGCGTTTATCTTCACAAGGAGCGCTCTTATTCTCGCTGCTTCCTTTTCCATGTATTCCCTCTCGGAAGCAGTTTCAACACGAACAGTGGCCTTAGGACTGGGGGGGACCAGTATAATGGCAGAAGGGCGGGAAACAGAAACCGGCTTCTCCCCACGTAGAAGTCGATCCCCGATAATTAAAGCGGATAGCAGAACACAAACTAGAATTATGATAGTATTTCTGAGTTTCATATCCTCACCACACTTTACTCAGGGTTCTGTCGTGGGAAGACCATTCAAACCCAGAGTGATGCTAAATGATGCCGGAACTGGACGGGTGCCAGTAGTGTCCCAGCTAGACCCGCTTGCCAATTCGCACCAAGACCAGTGATTACCGGGATAATCTGCATTGAACGACCACATAGTGTCTGTGTTGGGGTCATAGGGATACAGATACTGTTCGAAGGTTCCATCCGAGAATGACCACTCAATAGCAGCAAGCATAGCTCCGCTGAATCTCGTCAGATATAATAGTCTCAACGTGAGAGCCTTTCTTTCCGGAAATTCCGGCCTAGCAACCATATCTCGGATGACCTTGATCTTTATATCTGGCCCGATGGTTGTGATATTGAAACGCTCACTAGCGGAGTCCCATAGCAGCCTCATCTGCATCTTGGTGATTTCGGCTTCGATACCGCTATCCTGCCGTATATCACCATCTTGGGTAGTTCTATAGTATCTTGCATAGTCGTAATGTCCTGAAGTGTAATTTGTGTTTGGATGATCAGCTAAAATAGGGAAGGACTTAGAGTTCTTGGCAGGGCTACTTCAAATGACTAGGTAGTGCATCCAAGACTGGAATTAGCATCTGTATATTGCGTGTGGGAACCAAACTGGTTCATGCACCATTGAAGAAACATCGCGGATTAGATTACCCTAACCACGAAGCCAAACTGAGATTTTAAAACACCTAAATACAGGCGACTAGAGTGAACGCGCCGAAGTTACTGGTGCAAAAATCACATCCCTTCTTGGCTATACAGGCAGAGACGGCGGACAAGCATTGGAAATTTCTGCCCGTTCAGACTGAACGGCTCGCCGAAATGTCGCTGCCCCAACGAGTTTGCTTTTGACAATTTCCCTGAAGCGTCGCTTTGATTTGGAAACCTCGTCACCGCCACATGTTCAACCAATTCCTGGGACTTTTCTCCAACGACATCGGAATCGATTTGGGCACGGCCAACACCCTCGTCTATGTGAAGGACAAGGGTATCGTGCTTCGCGAGCCCAGCGTGGTCGCGGTCTACACTAATTCCCGTCGCGTCCGCGCCGTGGGCGACGAGGCCAAGCGCATGCTCGGCCGCACCCCCGGCAGCATCACCGCCATCCGCCCGATGAAGGACGGCGTCATCGCCGACTTCGACATCACCGAGGCCATGCTCCGCTATTTCATCCGCAAGGCCAACGGCGGAAAAACATTCCCGCAGCCCAGCGTCTGCATCGCGATCCCGAGCGGCATCACCGAGGTCGAGAAGCGCGCCGTCATGGAATCCGCCACGCACGCCGGCGCGCGCGAGGTCCACACCATCCCCGAGCCTTTCGCCGCCGCCCTCGGCGTCGGCCTGCCGGTCGATGAACCCGCCGCCAACATGATCGTCGACATCGGCGGCGGCACCACCGAGATCGCCATCATTTCGCTCAACGGCATCGTGTTTTCAAAATCCATCCGCGTCGCCGGCGACGAGCTCGACCTCGCGATCATCAACTACATGAAGCGCGCCTACAACCTCCTCATCGGCGAGCGCACGGCGGAAGAAATCAAGATGACCATCGGCTCGGCTTTCCCGCTCGAGACCGAGCTCGCCATGGAGGTCAAGGGTCGCGACTCCGTCGCCGGTCTGCCCAAGACGATCCACATCACCTCCCAGGAAATCCGCGAGGCCATGGGCGACACCATCGGCGCCATCGTCGAGGCCGTCCGTATCACCCTCGAACGCTGCCCGCCCGAACTCTCCGCCGATCTCGTTGATCGCGGTTTCGTGATGGCTGGCGGTGGCTCGCTCATCCGCGGCGTCGACAAACTCCTTTCCGAGAAGACCGGCTTGGCCGTCACCGTGTCCGACGATCCGCTCTCCGCCGTCGCCAACGGCACCGGCGTCTTCATCAACAACATCGAGGATTACCGCCGGATCGCCGCGGACCTCTGACCGGGGTCCGGCCTCCTCCGACGGCCACTCCGCCGCCCGCGCCGTGTTTCCCAAACGCTTCGATCAGGCCCGCCCGTTCGTCACCTTGGGCATTATTCTGCTCGGGTGGATTTTCCTGCCGCTGGCGGTGAAATCATTTTCGCGCGCCACCTTCTTCGAGATCCAGGCCCCGCTCATCGTCGCCGACTCCTTTGTGCGCGACCTCCAGACTTTCTGGTCCAACAAGGCCCATTCCAAGGAAGAGTTGTTGAAAGCCGGCAAGGAGGTTTCCGGGCTCATCGCCGCCTATGCGAGCAGTAACGACCGCATCGCCTACCTCGATGCCGAGGTCCTGCGGTTGGAGAACCTGCTCAATATTCCCTCCATGCCCGACTTTCGCTTCGAGCCGGCGCGCGTCGCGCGGCGCGACTTCTCCGGCTGGTGGCAGCGCATGATTATCCGCAAGGGCTCCAACTACGGCATCACCGTCGGCGCGCCCGTGGTGTTTGCCGGCGGTGTCGTCGGTCGCATCACCGAGGTCCACCGCTACACCTCGGTCGTGGATCTGATCACGAGCCCCACCCTGCGCCTCGCCGCCACGGTCTCGGGCGACACTAGGCCCATCAGCTACCAAGGCGGCCTGAACAACTCCTTCACGTCCCCGCGCGGCACGGTGGACTTCGTCCCGCTCGACGTTTACGCCACGGCCGCGGCCTCCAAGCATCTCGTGACCTCCGGCCTCGGCGGCGTATTCCCCCCCGGCCTTTCGATCGGTGACATCACCAGCCTGGAGTCGAGCGCCGACGGCCTGTTCAAAAGCGGCGAGGTCCAGCTCGACCAACGGCTCGGCACCCTCACCGAAGTCACGGTGCTGGTTCCCCTTAATCCGGAGGAATAGTTTTGCATCCGAGGATGAAATCACGCCTGCCCATTTCGCCCGGTAAGTGTAACCGAGCTGACTGATCAAAACCATGCGCCGTTACGATCCCCGCTGGCTCATCGTCACCTCGGCGAACCTGCTGCTCTGGTGGCTCACCGGACTGGCGAATCATTATAGCGCCGGCTTCGCCATTCACTTCTACCTCGGTGGCCTGCTCATCGCCTACGCCGCGCTGCGGCTCGACCCGAAGCAGGGCCTGATCGCCACGGTCCTCACCGGGCTCATGGTCGATGCGCTCGCGCCCGTGCCCTTCGGCGCCAGCCTGCTCCTTTATTCCCTGGTGCATGTCACCGTGCTCTACGGCCGCCAGCGTTTTCCCCGCGAAGGCGCGGTCTTCGGCATCGTTGTGGCCCTGCTGGCCAACTTGTTTTTGTTCATCGCGCTGTCCTTCCTGCTCGTCGGAGCCAATCCCCGGCCGGGTAACGCGTGGCTGCGGATCTTCGCCGATTTGTTTTTCTCCCAACTCGCCATTCTGGTCGTCGCCCCGTGGTTCATTGCCCTGCAAGACCGCGCCATGGAGCTGGCGGAAATCCACCCCGAGACCGGCCGCCCCGTGGCGCGTTGATTTCTGCGGCCACCTGCATCTGTTGTCCCCGTGAGCCGTCTCATCGAAAGCCGCACCCACCGCAACCCGCGCCTGTTGATGTTTCACGGCGCGATCATCGGGCTGGTCGTGGTGCTCACCAGCGGGCTGGCCTACCGGCAGCTGCTCAAGACCGGCCTCTACACCGAGCGCGAGCGCCTGCAGAATCTCCGCCGCGTCGTCTCCCCCGGCCCGCGCGGCAACATCTACGACCGCGACGGCCGGCTGCTCGTCGCTAACCGCCCGCGCTTCTCGGTCGTGCTTGATCTCGCGCAACTACGCACCGAATTCCGCACCGAATATCGCAGCATCGCGCGCAACTACGCCGCGCTCCCGGCCGACGAACGGCCCAACGCCGACCAGATGGAGCGGATTGCCCGCAGCGCCGTCGCCCAGCGTTATCTCGACAAGGTCAACTTCATCCTCAATCGCAGCGAGAAGGTCCGCTCCACGGAGCTCAACCGCCACATCAACCAGACCCTGCTCCTCCCCTACGTCCTGCTCGATGATCTCGCCCCCGAGGAATATGCGCGCCTGATCGAGCGCCTGCCCGTCACTTCCCCCCTCCAAGTCTATACCTCCAGCACGCGCAACTACCCCTTCAATACTGCCGCCGCGCACACCCTCGGCTATGTCGGCATCAACAGCGATCCCGAGGTCGAGGATTTTCCCGGCGAAGACCTGACGACCTTCAAGATGAAAGGCTCGGTCGGCCGCACCGGGCTGGAGAAAATCTTCGACGACCAGCTCCAGGGCGAGACCGGCGGTGCCATCTATCGCGTCGATCCCGCCGGCTACAAGGTCGACCTGCCCGTCGAGAAACGCCTGCCGGTGCAAGGCCACAACATCACCACCAGCCTCGACATCGAGCTGCAAGAGGCGGCCGAGGCCGCCATGAAAGATCCCGATGGCAATGACCGCATGGGTGCCGCGGTCGCCCTCGACATCCGCACGGGCGAGGTCCTCGTGCTCGTCTCGAAGCCCGACTACGATCTGAACACATTCGTGCCGCGCCTCACCCAGGACGAGGCCAAGGCCATCGAGGAATCCGGCGGCTGGCTCAATCGCGCCATCCAAGGCCAGTATCCGCCCGGCTCCACCTTCAAGCTCATCACCGCCATCGCCGGGCTCCGGTCCGGCGCCATTGATCCCGCGACTGCCCACGTCCTCTGCCCCGGTTTCTACATGGTCGGCAACCGCCGGTTCCCCTGCCATAATAAGAACGGCCACGGCGACGTCGACCTCCGCAAGGCCATCCGTGATTCCTGCAATGTCTTCTTCTACAAATACGGCCTCGAGATCGGGCCCAATCTCATCGCCGCCGAGGGCCGCCGCTTCGGCTACGGCGAACCCACCGGCATCGAGCTGCCCGCCGAGTTCAAGCATCCCCGCGTCGCCGACCCCGCGTGGAAACAGGCCTTCTACAAAAGCAAAGAAGAAGGCCGCTGGTTCCCCGGTGACACGGCCAACATCTCCATCGGCCAGGGCGACACGCTCATCACGCCGCTGCAAGCCGCCTGCTTTGTCGCCTCGTTTGCCCGCGGGGAAATCGCGACCAAGCCCACCATTCTCCACGATCCCAAACACCCGCTGCAGCACACCGAGGCCATTGGCCTCTCGCCCGCCGACTACAACGCGGTTCTGGCCGGGATGAGACTGTGCTATGAACTCGGCGGTGCCAAACTCGCCAAGGTGGAAGGCCTGAACGGAGCGGCCAAGACCGGCACGGCGCAGAAGGGGAAGATCGATCTCGCGTGGACCGTCTGCTTTGCCCCGGTGGAAAATCCGCAGATCGCCATCGCCGTCGTCCTCGAGGGCGAGGAGCACGACACCCATTTCATGGGCGGCATGTTCGCCGCCCCGGTCGTGAAGGCGATTCTCCAGGCTTGGAAGGATAAGCAGGACCGCCCCGCGGT
>JAHFTH010000088.1 GCA_023269445.1 Lacunisphaera sp. | reverse complement strand
CCGCCCCGAGATGAAGGAAGTCAAACGCTGGGGCAACAAACGCGGCTGATCATGGCTGACTCCAAGATCATCAACAACGCCGCCCGCGTCCTGAAACTGGTGCAGGCCGGCACGCCCGCCGACCAAGCGCTGCGCGAGTCCCTCACTCAGGACCGGCACTACACTGCGCCGGCCGAGCGCCGGGGCATCAGCCGTGCGGTCTTCACCTATTACCGCTGGCTGCGCTGGCTCGACCCCAAGGATTCCCCGCAGAAGCAGCTCGAGGCCGCCCTCGTCCTGCAGGAGCGATTCAACAAGGACCCCGCCGCCATCAAAGCCGAGGCCCTGAGCGCTCGCGCCGTGCCAGAGTGGTTAAAGGCAGAGATGGATCCGATTCCCGTGGACTGGCTGCGCCAGCTCCAGCGCGAACCCGCCCTGTGGATCCGCGCCAAGCAAGGCCAGGCAGTCAGTCTGGCTGCCAAGCTGAGTCACTCCCGCCCAGCTTCCCTGCCGCAACTTCCGGCTCTCAACCCTCAACTATCAGCTCTCAGCTATTCTGGCCTCACCGATCTCTACCGCACCAAGGAATTCCAAGCCGGTGAATTTGAAATCCAGGATCTCGCCTCGCAACTCGTCAGCCTCGCCTGCGCCCCCCAGCCCGGCGAAACCTGGTGGGACGCCTGCGCCGGCGAGGGCGGCAAGACGATGCACCTCTCCGATTTGATGCAGGGCAAGGGCATGCTCTGGGCCAGCGACCGCTCGGTGCGCCGGCTCGCCAAGCTCAAGGACCGCGCCGCCCGCGCCCAAGTCTTCAACTACCGGACGGCCGTCTGGGAAGGTGGAGAAAAACTCCCGACCAAGACGAAGTTCGACGGCGTGCTCGTCGACGCCCCGTGCAGCGGCGTCGGCACCTGGCAGCGCAACCCGCACGCGCGCTGGACGACGCAGCCCAAGGACGTTAGCGAACTCGCCCTGGTGCAGACGAGCCTACTGAACCACATCGCTCCTTCGCTCAAGCCCGGCGGCCGCCTCGTCTATTCCGTGTGCACGCTCACCCGCGCCGAGACCACCGCCGTCGCCGACGCCTTCACCGCCGCCCACCCGGAATTTGAAACAGTTTCCGCGCAGACCCTCTGGCCGCACGAACTGAACGCGAACGGCATGTTCATCGCCGTCTGGCGCCGGAAATAGCCCGATCCGCCGCCACCGCTTCCGCCGTGGACACGGTAATTATTTTTGTTAACACACTAGACCAAGCCACGCCCGGGCCGGCGTGACGAATTATCAACCCACACCATGATAACGTTCCCCACCCGTTCATCCCTGCGCCTTGTTCCGCTCCTTCTTGCCCTAGTTGCCACCACTTTCGCCGCTCCGCCCCCGGTCAGTGATTTCGTCAAGCGCCCGGAGGTGACCAGTGTGCGGATTTCTGAAAATGGCCGCTACGTCGCCTTCCTCACGCCCAGCAAGGTCCGGTATTTCGACCTCAACGTCTACGACCTGCAGACCAAGGAATCCAAGAAGTTCGACCTCGGGGGCGATGACGTCACCGGCTATGAATGGATCGATGCCGATCGACTGGTGCTCTACAGTGAAAACCTACCCGACTACCGCAACCGCATGCAGGTGTTCGACGTCAAACAGAGCAAGGTGAGCGCAAACCTGAGCTACGAGCGCCAGTTTTTCACGCTCATTAGTAGCCTGCGCCGCGATCCGAGCCTCTTCGTGGCCCGTTTTTATGACGACGGCCGGGGCTCGGCGGGGCTCGCCATCATCAGCACCAAACTGCGCCCCAAGCAAATGGCGGGGCAGGACAACTCCCGTTTCAACGTCAAAGAGTGGATCGATCTGCCCAAAGGCGAACATCACGGCACACTCATCGACTACGATGGAGAAGTTCGCCTGGTCTCGATCTACTCGGACAAAAAGCTTCGCTACTATTACCGCACAACGCCGGAGGCTAAATGGACTGAACTGCCTTTCGACTACGAGGCCACCGAGGTCATCGGTTTCACCAACGATCCCGACCTGATTTACATCGCCCACTATGCCAATGAATCCAAGAGCAGCCGGTTGCATCGCTACCGGGTGAGCACCGGGGATTTCGGCCCGTCCTTGTTCGAGGACGCCACCTATTCCATGAGCGAAGCGACGGTGCAGGAAATCCGCCAGCCCGACGGCAAACTACGCACCCTGTCCCTTATTTATCATCGGGACCTCATGAGCCAGTTGCCACTCGATTCCATGTTCGCCGAGGTGCAAGCCGCGATCAATGCCAAGTTACCGGGTCGGCTGAACATCATCTACAATTGTGACCAAGCCATGCATAATTTCGTGGTCGCCTCGCTGAGTGGCCGGGAACCCGATCGCTTTGTCATCTACAACCACGAGACCAAGAATTTCCTGCCCCTGCCCGCCCCTGCCCCGTGGTTCAAGCCGGCCGAGATGAGCGTGCAGCGTCCCATCAAATTTACGGCCCGTGACGGTCTCGTCCTCGAAGGCTATCTCTCCCTGCCCGCCCCCGCCGCCGACGGCCACAAACCCCCGTTGATCGTCTATGCCCACGGCGGCCCCTGGGCCCGCGATACCTGGAACTTCAACTCCGACGCCCAGTTTTTCACCAGCCGCGGCTACGCCGTCTTCCAGCCCAACTACCGCGGCTCCACCGGCTACGCCAAGGCCATTTCGAAGGACGATGATTTCGAATTCCGCAAGATGCACAACGACGTCACCGACGGCGTCAAACATCTCGTCGCTCAGGGCATCGTGGACGGCAAACGGCTGGCCATCTACGGCGGCAGCTTCGGCGGCTACCTCGCCGTGGCCGGCGCCGCCTTTGAACCCGACCTCTATCGCTGCGCGATCACGTTTGCCGGCGTCTTCGACTGGAAGCAACTGGTGCGGCAATCATGGGCGCAATCCGACGACGACAAATTCAACTATGACCGCCTGATCCAGCGACTCGGCGATCCGGCCACGCAGCAGGCCCGGTTTGAGGATTTCTCCCCTATCACCCAGATCGCGGCGGTGAAAGCTGCGGTGTTCGTGATCCACGGCAAGCTCGATACGACGGTGGACTACCGCCAGTCCACCAAGCTGCTGGCCGAGCTCGACGCCCATCATGTGACGCATGAGAAACTGTTTTTCGACACGGAATTCCATGGCTTCTCTGAGCGGGAAAACCGGCAGAAATTCCTCGAGGCCGTGGAGAAGTTCCTCGCCCAGCATCTGTGAGCGTAGGCGAGAGCAAGGTCACCGGCGCGACCGTCCGCGATGACTTCAACGCCATCAACACGGTGCTGCACTAC
This sequence comes from Lacunisphaera sp., assembly GCA_023269445.1. GTDB lineage: Bacteria > Verrucomicrobiota > Verrucomicrobiia > Opitutales > Opitutaceae > Lacunisphaera. The sequence goes on along the minus strand of JAHFTH010000088.1, from coordinate 8,825 downwards.
ACGCGGGCCGCGCACTTCATCGGCCTGTGGAAATCCGAGCTGGCGCTGATCTCGCAATATTTCCCCGACCAGTCGGTCCGCCTGCTCGAGGCCGGTTGCGGTGCGGGTCGTGTGGCCGTCGGGCTCTGGCATCAAGGCTACCGGCACATCGTGGCGTTCGACTTCGCCTCGGAACTGATTGATCAGGCCGAGAACCTCGCCAAGGAACAGGGCATCAGCGGCCTCACCTTCCTGCACGCCGACGCCACTCAACTGCACACTTGTCATATAATAGATGACAAACCGTTCGACGGTGTCCTGTTTCTTTTCAATGGCCTGATGCAAATCCCCTGGCGCGAGAACCGCCGCATGGCGATGCGCGAGCTGCACGGCGTCTGCCGCCCGGGCGGACACTTCATCTTCACCACGCATGACCGCGAGGACCCCAAGGATCTGGCCGAGTGGGCCAAGGAAGCCGCACGCTGGGCGCGCGGCGAGCAGAACCCGCGCCTGCTGGAGTTCGGCGACCGCTACTTCACCGACGAGACCGGCAACACCTTCATGCACCTGCCGGTGCGCAGCGAGATTCTCGAGGACATGGCGGCCACCGGCTGGGCCCACGTGCACGACCGGACGCGCAACGAACTCGCCAGCGAAACCCCCAAGGTCCGCAACTTTTCCGACAACTGCCGCTTCTGGGTGGCGAGAAAGGACTAGGGCGTGTTTTCAAACCGGGTGGAACTATGGATAGCGCGCTGAGTCGCAGGTGCGGTCATGCGAAAATATGATCGATACACCCTGGCTGAGTCGCTGTGGACGCGGCTAAAAAAATTAACCGTGCGCGGGCCAAAACGCGCAGGCGGAGGCTGCAAGGCGGGCGACCGCCCAAGGACGACCGGATCGTTGTAACGGCGATATGGTATGTGCTGCGCACGGGTTGTCCGTGGCGCGATGCGCCGACCTGCTATGGTCCATGGGGTTCGATTTACACCCGCTGGCGACGCTGGTGCGAGAGCGGCCTGTGGCGCCGGTTGCTCAAACGCCTGGCCCGGCGCGCCCAGGGCATTCTGCGCCATGTGGACTGCTCGCACATATCAAGCTGCACCAAGACGGCACCAACCCGCAAGGTGGCCAAGCCGCGCAGGCCATCGGCCTGACCAAGGGCGGACTGAACACCAAGCTGGCGGCGGTGGTGGATCGACACGGCCGAGCGGTGGGCCTTTGCCTGGCCGCCGGTCCCCGACATGATTTGCACGCGGTGGCTCCGCTGCTGTCCACCCTGCGGCACCACCGTTGCGTGGCCGACAAAGGCTTCGACGCCGACTCTTTTCGGAATCGGTTGAGGCGGCAGCACACGCCCTGCTGCATTCCGCCCAGACGCGGCCGCCGCCAGCCGGCCCGGTTTCATCGCGAGTATTACCGTTGTCGCCATCAGGTCGAAAACTTCTTCGGCCGCATCAAAAAATACCGCCGCATCAGCACGCGCTACGAGAAACTCGCCGCGACGTTTCTCGCCTTCGTGCAGTTCGCCGCAATCCTGGATTGGCTCTCTCATCGGGTTTGAAAACACGCCCTAGCTCTTCGAGAGTCACGGTCTCACGCTTCTGCTGTCGCAACGCAGTGATCGCATTCTTTATCAAATCGACTGATTCCGAGCCGGTCATTGTTTTCTGTGTAAAGAAGACTGCTTTTCTAGGCGGCCGGCCGTGAGTCGAAGAGAGCAGGGGTATCAGGCGTTGGCAAGATTCGGATCACAGGTCGATCCAAGCCGTCACGTCCTGACTCTTGACTGACCAGATTCCTGAACCCCACCCCGGACTTTACGCCCGGAGCAAATTCTGCATCGTTCCCCTCACGGGCCGCCATCAGCCTTCGCAAGGCCTTCCGCCGTCGCCTGGCCTATGGCGGACAGGACGGCTGACAGGCCAACCCCCGGGCTTACGCCGGCAGATTTCGCAGGTAGTTTGTCGGCATGAAGTCCGTGGTGGTCAGCAATCCCGAAATCCTCAGCGGCACACCCGTGTTCGCCGGGACGCGCGTGCCCGTGAAGAACCTGACCGACTACCTCGAAGGTGGCTCCACCATCGACGAGTTCCTCGACGACTTTCCCTCCATCACCCGCGAACAGGTAATCGCCTTCCTCGTCAATCCATTCGGGTCTGGCGGCGGATATTGATATTGGCCGCTGAATGTGGAGTTGAAACCAGCCGCCGGCTTCCGCACCTTGCCACCCGGTTTTTCCTGCCCGGCCGCTTTTCACTCGGGCCTCACGGCACCGGGCTGAGGGCGACCCGGAAGCCGAGGCGACTGCTGCGGGTGCCGGGCCCAATCGCCCGGCGGGAGGCGGAGCGGAGATTAGCGGCAGCCCAGTCCCAAGCACCGCCGCGGGCGACGCGACCGATGCCCGAAGTTGGACCCGACGGATCGCTGAGCGGACTGCCGGATAATTTGGCCGAATACCAGTCGAGGCAGCGCTCCATCACGTTCCCGTGCATGTCGTGCAAGCCCCAAGCATTGGCCTTTTTCGTGGCGACGGGATGCGAGGATTCTTCGGCATTGTCCATATACCACGCCAGCGTGTCCAAGTCCGCCGCCGCAAAAGGTCCACTTGTGCCGGCGCGACACGCATACTCCCACTGCGCTTCGGTGGGCAAAGTGTAGGAGTAGCCTGCGGGGAGTCGGCCCGCCGCTTTTTCTCGTTCCGTGAGCGCCTGGCAAAAAGCCAACGATTCTTCGTAAGTCACGTCATACATCGGATACTGTGGTCCATCTCCGTCAGCCAAAGGATTCTCGGAACCGGTCTTGGCGTGCTGGTCGGCAATACTGCTCCCCATAACCGCCAGCCATTGCCCTTGCGTCACCTCGGTTTTCCCCAGCCAGAAACTCTTGGAAAGGGTGACCTCAGTCCGAGGACCCTCGTCAAACTTGCGCCCCGCCTCGCTGTCCGGACTACCCATGGTGAATTTGCCTGCCAGGATCGGCACGAGCTCAAGGGCGAGATCGGCAATCGTCATCGCGCTCTGGCCGCATAAGTTGAAAGGAAGGATCGCCACGAAAGCCACCAGCGCCCAAGTCCGATGGCTAATCCACCACGAGAGAGACATTGTCTTCATGTGGTGGGATAAGGCGCAATTCCCGCGCCGCGTGTCCAGCGATTTATCCAACGGTCCAAGGAGCCTGGACCGGAGCCAAACCGAAGAGACAAGGTTGACTCTTGACTGACCAGATCTCCAGAACCCCACCCCGGACTTTACGCCCGCAGTAAATTCTGCATCGTTCCAACCCCGGGCCGCCATCATCCTTCGCCAAGGATGACTCACTCTCATCATGAAGAAGCCCGTCTCCGTTCGACTCCGTCGCGGCAAACCTGCCCCGAAGAATTCTCCCGCTGTCTCGATCGACGGCGTCATCCACACCATCCGCGGCGAACGCGTAATCATGGATGCCGACCTCGCTAAGATTTATGGTGTCAGCACCAAGCAACTGAACCAGGCCGTTAAACGAAATCGGGATAAATTTCCGCCCGACTTTATTATGCAACTCACTGGCCCGGAGCTGATAGCCCTGAACCGGTCACAAATTGTGACCGGTTCAACCCAACTGCATCGCGATCCCCGTGCGCGTCCCTTCGCCTTCACCGAGCACGGCGCGCTCATGGCCGCCAATATTCTGAGCAGCCCGCAGGCGATCCAGATGAGCGTCTTCGTCATTCGCGCATTCATCAAGATGCGCGGCCTGCTCACCGACACCCGCGAGCTGGCAAAGAAGCTTGCCTCACTCGAAACCGAATTGAAGTCGCGACTTGATACTCACGAGACCGCCATCGTTGAAGTTTTGCAGCGTGTCATGCTCCTGCTGGATCCACCTCCAGGCCCGGACGCCACCAAGGAAATGGGCTTCCACACCATGATCGCGAATCCGGACAAGCGCTGAAAAGCCGAGAGGGGGTTCCCCTCTGTTTAACGCCGGACCGGGCCCGAGCCCCGCAGAATCGTTTACTTCGGCTCCGGCAGGCACCCACGATTGAGCGCTTGGGTGCATTTCAGTCGGACCGGTTCTGATCACGAGCCTGTGCCGACGGGAACCGTGTCCGGGCTTGTCGCCAGCCGGGCGATGAGGAAACCATGCCGGCATGTATCTTCCCGCTTTCTATCAGGAGAAACGCCGCGAGGTGCAGTTCGACCTCATCCGGACGCACCCGCTCGGGCTCCTCATCTCGGCCGGCCCCGGTGGTCTGATGGCAAATCCTCTGCCCTTCACCGCCTATCCCGAGGAAGGCGACGGTGTGCTGCGCGTCCATGTGGCGCGGGCCAATCCCCGGTGGCGCGAACTCGCCGACGCGACCGAATGCCTCATCGTCTTCTCCGGCCCGCACGCCTACATCAGCCCGTCGTGGTATCCGTCCAAGGCCGAGAACCATCGGACGGTGCCGACGTGGAACTACGCCACCGTGCACGTCTGGGGTCGGCCGCGCATCCACGAGGACGCCGCCTGGCTCCGCCGCCAGATCGACGATCTCACGCAGGCCCACGAGGGCACCCGCCCCGCACCTTCGAAAGTCTCCGACGCTCCCGCTGACTTCGTCGCCGCCCAACTGAAGGTGATCGTCGGCATTGAAATCGCGGTCACCCGCATCGAGGCGAAGTGGAAGATGAGCCAGAACCGCAGCGAGGCGGACCGTCACGGCGTCGTCGCCGGCCTGCGGGCCGACGGCGGGCCCGACCAAACTGCGGTCGCCAAACTCGTCGCCGATCACCTCAAATCCTGAGGACCGAATCAGGAGGGCAGGAAGCGTATCCGAAAACCAACCGCAGTGACGTTTCCTCGTTTGACCCCGGAGCCCGTCTACAGAAAACCCATCTCATGCGGAAACTCCGATGCCTCACGCTTTCCGTAGTCGGACGGGGGTCATGCTTTACCTTTTACCTCACCCCGGCCGATCGCCGGCATGGGCCCCGAGTTTCTCGGACAACCGGCGGGTGATCTCGGGCATGCTGGCCTGCGCGCGATCAAGCCCATAGACCGTCAGAGGAAAGTTCAACGGCTTCTGCACCGCCCAGATCTCGTCGTGCCGGTCCGGCGGCAGGATGCGTGCCGGGTCGCCCACGGCCACCCAGCCGATCGGCACGGTCGCGCCGGGCTCAAGCCGCGTCTTGATCTGCACCACGCCGTTGATCCGCACCTCGCTGCCCCGGCCCAAGTGGGCTCCGTGAAAAATCGCCGCCCCGGTGGCGATGAACACCTCGGCCTCCACCGTGCAGCCGGCGACGTGCGCGTGGGGCCCGACAAGACAGGCGTCGCCGAGGGTGAGCGGATGCTCGGCGGCGCTGCGCAGCACGGCGTTTTCCAGGACGATGCAGTTCCGGCCGAGCCGGATGCGACCCGTCTCGGCGATGACCTGTGCCCCGTGCATGATGCGGCAGCCGGCCCCCACCGCCACGTCGCCACACACGACCGCATTGGGGGCGACAAACGCGGTGGGGTCGATCGAGGGCGTGACGCCGAGATGCTGCAGAATCATGGCCCGAGCCTGCGATGTCCCCCAATCGCAACAATCGCAAATCACGCTTTCACCGGCACAGTGCTGCCCTGCGACCGACCACGGCAGATTGTGCCGCCGTGCGGTTCGGACCGATCCAAGGCGTCACGTCGTGACTCTTGACCGGAAGCGCAGGCCGGCCGGCAGAATCGTTTGCCTCGGGTCGGGCAGGCGCCCAGCCTCCGCGCATGTCCACGCCTGCCGCTCGGATGCCCTGGGTCGATCATGTGCGCACGTTCATGATCGTGCTCGTGGTCAACATGCATGCCTGCGTCACCTACAGCCACGTGGGTGACTGGTATATGATGGCCGAGCCGACGATGACGGCGAAGGTGCCATTCATCGTCTGGCAGGGCATGCTGCAGTCGTTCTTCATGGGACTGCTGTTCTTCCTCGCCGCGTATTTCGCCGCCGGCTCGCTCGCCCGCCGCGGCCCGGGCGGCTTCATGCGCGAACGCCTCGTCCGCCTCGGCCTGCCCGCCCTGCTCTACATGCTGGTGATCCACCCATTCATCCTGCTCGGGCTGAATCCGTGGGACCACGACTTCGGTCCGCCCGCCGCCTTCTACGCGCGCTACGTCATGTCCGGAGACTTCCTGGGCGAAAGCGGGCCGCTTTGGTTCGCGGTCGCTTTGCTGATCTTCAGTCTCGTGCTGGCGGCGGGGAAAAGCGCCCTGGGGCCAGGTCGCTCCACCAATACGACGACACCGCCGTCGGGAAAACTCCTGTTCGGTTTCGCGCTTTTACTCGGTCTCGGCACCTTCGCCGTCCGGCTCGTGCAGCCCATCGGGACGAATGTCCTGAACCTGCAGCTCTGCTTCTTCGTGCAATACATCGCGTGGTTCCTGGCCGGCCTGCACGCCGCGCGCCACGGCTGGCTGATCCCGCTGGCGTCATCGCGCCAAGCGCGCATCGCCGGCTGGCTGGCACTCGTCGTCGGACCCGTGACGCTACTCGCGTTGCTGGCCGCAGGCTCGAAGAGCGCGACCGTTGAGACGTTCTTCGGCGGCGCACACTGGCAGTCCTTCGGTCTGGCGCTGTGGGAGCAGTTAGCCGGGCTCGGCCTCGCGCTCGGCGCTCTCGCCCTGTTCTCGCGGCGCTGCAACACCGACTCGCCCGCGCTGCGTTGGCTGGCCGACCGTTCCTTCGGCGTCTATGTGCTGCACGCACCGGTGCTGATCGCGCTGGCCATGCTCTACCGCGCCCTGCCGTATCACCTCTACGGACTGGTTGCGCTGCTCACCGTCACCGGCTTGGCGGTCAGCTACGCGTTCGCCGACCTCGCCCGCCGGATTCCCGGGTTGAAATCGATTTTGTAAGCCGGCAGACGGGTGCCCTTGCTTCGCTAGAGTTGCGCAGGGCGCGCGGGCCTATTCGGAGCTGGCTGCCTTATCGCATTCGATCGCCTGGTCCAGTCCACGCAGGCAGGCGTCGATGCCGCCGGGAAATTGCTGCCGCTCGGCGTGCAGCAGGCGACGGAAGCGGATCAGGGATTTGGCCGTGAAGTTCGCATAACGCATCAGCGCAAACCACTCGAGGGCGTCGCGCGATGAAGCCCGCCCGTCGAGTATCCGGCTGAAGCGATCGGTGATCAGCCGGTCGTAGGCGATGCCGGCGGCATCATAGCTGCGCACCAGGCCGCGAAACTCCAGGAGGAAAAAACTCAGCCGCACCCCGGCATGGTCGGTCCCGGCGGACTGCTCGAAATATCGCAGGTAATGATCCAGCGCCGTGGGAAACTGTTTCTTATACATGGCCAGCGTGCCCAATTCCCGCAGGAGGCCGATCGGATCGGGTTTGGCCTGCTTGCTTTTCACGATCACCTGCTGCTCCTTAATCCGTTCCGGGAGGTCATCATCATCAGGCAGACCGTTCATGGCCAGGAGCAAGGGATTATCCAAGGGGTCCTCCTCCTTTTCAAATTGGCCAAACGGGTTGGCGCGATACGGTGCGAGTTTGCTCATGGTGATGCCGGATTGGATTGGGCCGAAAGGCGTTTTGCCGGGCCTCACCTCAGTCATGTCCCCGGCCCGGGCAAGTCATCATTTTGGAGATATCTCCGCGATCTCCGCGCCCTCTGCGCAAATCGGCCTGGTCGATCCACGGGGGGAGACACGAATTCCACCCATTCCCACAAATGCGTGCTTATTCGTGGAATCCCTGTCGAACCTCAGCGTGCCCCGGACCCATGAACCGAATTGACCGCCCTGGCTTTCCGGCGAACCTCGCGGCATGGCAGCCACGACCAAGAAGACGTTGTCCCCCACACAGCGCAAAGAATTGCTCGCGGCGCTACAGGCCCGCTTTGAGAAGAACATGTCCCGCCACGCCGGTCTCGTCTGGGCCAAGGTGCAGGCCCGGCTGGAAGCCAAGTCCGACAAACTGTGGTCGCTCGGCGAAATGGAACGCACCGGCGGCGAACCGGACGTCGTCGGCCACGACAAGAAGACGGGCGAGTTCATCTTCTTCGATTGCGCGGCGCAAAGCCCCGAGGCCCGCGCCAGCCTGTGCTACGACCGGGAGGCGCTGGACAGTCGAAAGAAGTTTCCACCGAAGGGCTGCGCCACCGAACTGGCCGCGGTCATGGGCGTCGAACTCCTGACGGAGGAGCAGTATCACGAACTGCAGCAGCTCGGGGAGTTCGACACGAAGTCATCGAATTGGTTGAACACACCGGCGGCCATCCGGAAGCTCGGCGGCGCGATCTTCGGCGACCGCCGCTTCGGCCGCGTGTTCATCTATCACAACGGCGCGGAATCCTACTACAGCGGCCGCGGCTTCCGCGGCGTGCTGAGGGTCTGATCCGATTTTGATGCTTCGCCGGAGCGATTCAAAGTCTCAGCCCCTCGCCTTGAACGCCGGCCCGCCGACAAGCAGCGTCCGATCCAGGACGTCACGTCTTGACTATTGACTGACTTGGTTCCTGAGCCCCACCCCGCACTTTACGCCCGGAGCAAATTCTGCATCGTTCCCCCCACGGGTCGCCATCAGCCTTCGCTAGGCCTACGGCTGCCCAGCCGAACCCGGGCTTGCGCCGCGTCGCGTCGGTGCTAACCGTAAAGCCATGCTCGCCGTTCCCGCCCATGTGACCGCCGCCGACGCCCACCAGGTGGAGATCTACCGCCGGATGACGCCGGCAGATCGCTTGGCGCAAGCCATGCGGATGAACGGCCAGATGCGTGAGCTGATGGACTCTGGGCTGCGCGCCATCCATCCCGAGTTCACCCCGGCCGAGCGTCACCGTGAGATCGCCCGCCGCATCCGTCATGCCCGAAGCTGACCTGATCAGCCTGTTCGCCGCACCCTT
>JAHFTH010000087.1 GCA_023269445.1 Lacunisphaera sp. | reverse complement strand
GCGCAAGCGGTGGTTGAAATGCAACGCCACCAGCTTTTCGCGTTTCTCCGGCCAATGCGCCCAGAGCATGAGCAGCAACGCGAGTGAGTCGGCTCCACCCGAATAAGCCACGGCCCAAGGTCCGGACTGCCTGTGCTCCGCCACCCAGCGAAGCACGGCCGGATGCAGCCGAGACTGCGGCAGCAGCTCCCCCACCCGCTCTGCCTTGCCACACCATACGGAATCCACTTTTTGTCTGCGTATCATTCTGAGCGTAGCGAAGAATCGATGATTTTGTGGGCGGGGTGCCCCCACCCCGCGAAGCATGGCGGACGAGGGCGTCCGCCCTCCAACTCTGGATCCTTCGCGTTGCTCAGGATGACAGACATTGCACGTTCACTTGAAGCTCAGGTATTCCTTCCCGAAATACGGCACAAGCGCGGCGGGAATCTTCACGCGACCGTCAGCCTGCAGGTTGTTCTCGAGCAGCGCGGCCAGCACGCGCGGCACGGCCAGACCCGAGCCGTTCAGCGTATGCACCAGCTCGGGCTTGCCGGTTTCTTTGTTGCGGAAACGGATCTGCGCCCGGCGCGCCTGGAAGCTCTCAAAATTTGAACAACTCGAAACCTCCAGCCAGCGTTTCTGACCGGCGGCCCAGACTTCGAGATCGTATTTCTTCGACTGGGAGAAACCGAGGTCACCACCGCACATGAGCAGCACCCGGTAGGGCAATTCCAGTTTCTGCAGCAGACGCTCGGCGTCGGCGCGGAGCTTATCCAGTTCGTCGTAGCTGCTCGACGGATGCACCCATTTCAACAACTCGACCTTGTCGAACTGGTGCACGCGGTTGAGTCCGCGCACATCCTTGCCGTAACTGCCGGCCTCGCGGCGGAAGCACGGGGTGTAGGCGCAGCGGCAGACGGGCAGCGCGTCCTCCTCGAGGATCTCGTCGCGGAAGAAATTGGTCAGCGGCACCTCGGCAGTCGGCACGGCGTAGAGCTTGTCGAGCGTCTCATACATCTGCCCTTCCTTGTCGGGCAGCTGGCCGGTGGCCGTCGCGCTCGCGGCGTTGACGAAGATCGGCGGGCTCACCTCGGTGTAGCCGGCCTTCACGTCCTCATCCAAGAAGAACTGCAGCAGCGCCCGCGACAACTTCGCGCCGTCGCCAATCAGAAACGGAAACCCCGCCCCGGTGACCTTCGCCCCGCGGGCAAAGTCGATCAGGTTGCTGAAGCCGCCAATCTCCCAGTGCGGAATTGCGTGCTTCGAGGTCGCGTCGATGGAACCGCTGGTCGCATGCACGACGTTTTGCTCGGGCGTTTTCCCCTCGGGCACGGTGGCGTGGGGAATGTTTGGCAGCGAGAACATGGCCGCGTGCCATTTTTCTTCGAGCGACTTGAGCGCCTCATCTTTGGCCTTCACCTCAGCGGAGACCGCCTTCATCTCCTGCACCTTGGCCAGAAACTCCGGCGAACCCTTCTTCAGCGCGACCATCTCGGTGTTAGCTGCTTTCTGTTTGGAGCGCAGCGTCTCGACCTCGGCCAACTGCGTCCGCCAGGACGAGTCGAGCGCCAGCACGGCGTCGAGGTCGACGGCGAGGTGCTTGCGCGCGATGGCGGCGCGCACGGTTTCGGGGGAATCGCGGAGGAGCTTGGGATCGAGCATGGAAAAGCGCATTCAATGCGTATCCCCTCACATGAACAGGCTAAATTTGTGGGCGGGACAGGTGGTCGCCGATTTCCACATCGGCGACATGCGTCGGTATGGAAACCGACGCCCACCTACTCCCTCAACCTTGCACCAGCGCCGCGCGGGCCTGTGCCTTGTGCAGCGAGGCCTCGATCCGGTTGAACAGATAGAAAGTTTCCTTGGCGGACAACAGCGCCATCTCCCCCACCGGGGCCTGGATGGTGTAATTCGTCGGGCTCCGCAGCGGATACGGCCCGTATTGCCGCGGATCGGTCGGACCGAACAGACCGATCGTCTTCAGGCCCATCGCGGCGGACAGGTGCATCGGTCCGCTGTCATTGGAAATTACCCAGTCAGCCTTGGTCAGCAACGCCGGCAGCGAGGTCAGGCTGGTGTTGCCGGTGAGGTTGACAAACGTGCCCTCGGGAAAGGATTCGCGGCAGGGCAGATAATTGGACCCGGCCCACACGACCTTGCGCCCGGCCTCGCGGATCAACAGCGCGGTGAGCTCGCTGTAGCCGTTCCACTTTTTGTTGCTCTCTCCGCTATCAGGAAAAATCAGAATCGGCCGCTGCCCTTTGCGCGGGTCCATGAAGCCGAGGTGCAGCCGCTCCAGATCGCGAAAATGCAGCGGGCCGGTCAGCCGCGGCTCCGCTCCGACTACTGCGCAGAATTGCAACAGCCCCTCGAGCACGTGCGCCGACGCGCCCTCGGGCGGCAGCTTGATTTTCTCGTCGTAGAAAAATCCCGCGCCCTCGCGCGCGTCCGGCCGGCCGATCTTGCGGCGGCCGCGCGCCCACTTGGTCATGAGCCCGGTGCGCAGCAATCCTTGGAAATCGCAGACGAGGTCGAACTCCCGCTTGCGCACCTCGCGCATCGTGCGCAGGAAACCCCGCGCGCCCTCGTGGCGTTGGAAAACAAAAACCTGGTCGACCGCCGTGCTCGCGCGCACGAGCGGCGTGAAGATGTCGCGCACGATCCACGAAATGCGCCACTCCGGCTTCTGCGCCTTGATCGACGCAGCCACCTGCAGCCCGTGCACGATGTCACGCAGCGCAGACGGCTTGATGATGAGCATTTCCGGCATGGTGGAAGGTCTTGACCGCAGGGTCGGCGCGGCGTTCCCACCATTACCCGGAGCGGCCCGAAGGCAAATGCGAACCTCCCTAGCCCGGCACAGTGCCAGGCATTTAACAGGGATTTGCCCGCGCCGCGCTCAGCGCCAGTGCTCGGCCACCCACGGGGTCGGCCGGACGTGCCGGTAAAGGTTCTTGCTCTTACCCACGACCGCCTCGGGCGGGTTGGGATTGCCGTGGAAAACCACGATTTTCGCCCCTGCCGGCAGCCGGGGCGTCTGGAAGAGATTCAGGGGGAAGGTGGCCAGACAACTGTGCTTGAAGCTCACGCACCATTCCTCAGGCCAATAGCTCACCAAGCCCTTCCGGTTCATTTCGCGCGTGAGATACTCCTGCTCGTTGCGCACCTCGGCTTTCACCCGGTCGATGTTCTTCAGGAAGTAATCGAGGATGTCCGGATGCGCCCCGGCCGTGAAGCGATAGACCGAGGAATTCCCCGTCTTGTCGGGCTTGGCCCAGTCGCGGATGATGCAGAACTCCCCCGGATGGTCGAAAAAGCAGTCGATGTTGCCCGTGATCGCAATGTCCAGGTCCAGAAAAAGCACCGGGCCGGTCAGGTCGCCAAACGGTGATTGGAAAGTGGAGAGCTTGCGCCAGCCGCGCTCCTTGTCCGCCGGCAGATCCATCGTCGGCAGCGGCTTGATCTCGACGCCCGGCCCGATGCCCGTGCCATCATCAGTGAAGCAGATCAGCCGGTGGGGTCGCGCGAGATGGCGGGTCAGCATCGACCGCAGGGTGTTCACGTATTCCGGGCCGTATTTCACGCCCCACTTCATGCAGATGATATTGACCATCCCGCTTTGCCTAGCGGCTCACCCGCCGGATTGACAGCGCGAAAATCCCGGCACCCAACCGCGGCTTGCCAAGACGGGTGCGCTCCGTGCACGCTGCACGCGCATGGTTTCCGCTTCCGAGATCGCCGCCCGCCAGAACGAACTCACCGTCCGCTGGCATCAGACCGCCCCGGTCGCCACTGGCGCGGGATTCATGCGTCTGCTGGAGGAAAACCACCTCCGCAACTTCTCGCTCTGGCACGAGGAGGACGTCGCTCGTCGCGACGACCTCGGCTTCGAGGCCGTCTACCGCGCCAAGCGCGCCATCGACCGCTTCAACCAGGAGCGAAACAACTTTGCGGAGGAGATGGACAAGGCCATCGTCGCCGCGCTCCACCCGCCCGAGTCCGGCTGCCCGCGCAATTCCGAGACACCCGGCATGATGATCGACCGCCTCTCTATTCTCGCGCTGAAGGAATTCCACATGCACGAGGAGACTGTCCGCGCCGACGCCTCCGCCGAGCACTGCGCGAAGTGCACCGAGAAACTCGCCCGCATCCACCGCCAGCGCGCCGACCTCACGACCTGTCTCGGCGAGCTGCTCGATGACGTCGCCGCCGGCCGCCGCACCTTCTCGGTCTATTACCAGTTCAAGATGTATAACGACCCGGCGCTGAACCCGCAGCTCTACCGTCAGCCCCCCAAGGCATGAGCCGCGCCAGCGAGCAATCCAACCTCTGGCTACCCCAGCACTGGCCGACGTGGACCGGTCTCGGTTTCTTCTACGCCTGCGCCCGCCTGCTCACGTGGCCCGAGAAGCGCCGGCTCGCCCGCGCCATAGCGTGGTTCGTCTTTCATGTCGTCCGCCTGCGCCGCCACATCGTCCTGACAAATCTACGTCTCTGCTTTCCGGAAAAATCCGCTGCGGAGACTCACGCCCTCGCACTCGCGCACTACGACGCGCTTGCCTTCGGTCTCTTTGAAACCACTTCCGGCTGGTGGGAACCGCTCGACCAGCTCCCGCCCCACCGCATCATCGGCGCCGAGTATCTCGAGCGCGCCCTCGCCGCCCAGCACGGCGTCGTGCTGCTGACCGCCCATTTCACCACGCTGGAAATCTGCGGCTGCTACCTCACCGCGCAACTGCCCGTCGGCTGCCTCTACCGCGAACCCAACAATCCCGTCGCCGCCCTGCCCATGCGACGCCACCGCGAACGCGTCGCATCCATCGCCGTCCATTTCGATGACCTCAAGGGCCTGATCCGCGCCCTGCGCGCCGGCCACGCCATCTGGTATGCGCCCGACCAAGGCAAACGCTCGCCGGGTTCCGAAATCCTCCCCTTCTTCGGCGTGCCGGCCATCACCAACACCGCCACCAGCAAGATCGCCAAGATGACCGGCGCGGCCGTCGTCCCCTACTTCGCCCGGCGCGAGCCCGACGGCTCCTATACCCTCAGTATCCATCCGCCGCTGGAGAATTTTCCCACCGAGGATATCTCCGCCGATGCGATCCGCATCAATCGCCTCATCGAGGACAATATCCGCCTCGCGCCCGAACAATACTTCTGGGTGCACAAGCGCTTCAAGGCCCGCGGCCCGGGCTACCCCGAGGCCTATTGACCATGTCCTGGCCCGACCAGCGTCCGCTTCGCATTCTGGTGATCCGCTACCGCTTCATCGGCGACACGATCCTCGCAATCCCCACTCTGCGCAACCTGCGCCTCGCCTTCCCTAATGCGGTGATTGACGTTCTGGCCGAACCGGTCTCCGGCGACACTCTCGCCCACTGTCCCTACAAGAACGACCTGCTCTATTACGGCCCGCGACTGAAGGGCGAACGCAAGCGCACCGCCGCCTTTCCCACCAGTTTGCTCGGCGCCGCCAATTTCCTGCGCGCCCGCCACTATGACCGCTGCTATATTCTGCGCCGTTCGTTCTCCAGCGCCATTCTCCCGCTGCTCGCCGGCATCCCGCACCGCGTGGGCTTCTCCACCGAGGGCCGCAACTGGCTGCTCCAACGCAGCACGCCCTACGCCGACAAGCACGAGGTCGAATGCTTCCTCGATGTCCTCCGCGCCGACGGCATTCCGATCACCGACACCCGCAACGAAAACTGGACCGACCCGGCGACCGACGCTCGCGTCGAGGCGGAACTGCCAGCTGGCAAACGCACTCGTGTTTTCATCTGCGCCAAATCCGTCTTCGACTTGAAGGACTGGGCGCCGGAGCGCTTCGCCGAGGTCATCACGTGGCTCATCCGCGACCGAAACGCCGAGGTTCATTTCTGTGACTCGCCCGGCAACGCCAGCTACTACGCCGCGATTCTCGCCGGTGTGCCAGCCGACCTGCGCCCGCACTGCCACGACTCGAGCGCGAAGCTCGGCATCCGCGAATCCGGTTCGCTGATGCGTCGGATGAATCTCTGCTTTGGCATCGACACGGGTTTCATTCATATCGCCGCGTCATTTCATGTTCCCGTAATCGGACTCTACGGCCCACTTGAACCGTGGCGCTGGCATCCGTGGGACACGAGGCACACAATCCTGCGCCCGACCGATGTCTCGGGTCCGCGTCCGTTGCTGCGCCTGACCGTCGCCGAAGCCCAGACCGCGCTCGACACCCACCTGCCTAAGTCATGAGTGCCCTGCCCTGCGTCATTCATTTTGTCACGGGCGGCGGCTCAGGCGCCACCAAGGTCGCACTGGAGCTCGCCTGCGGGCATTTGAAAAGTGGCCACTATGAACCGCTGCTGGTCATGCGGCGAAAGAAAGTTTCCCTCCCCACCTCCATGCAGGCCCAAATCGACGCGGCCGGACTGCGCACCGCGTGGGTGGACGACTGGCCCAAGTGGACCACGCGCCGCCAGCTCGCGGCCCTGATCGCTGAATTTAAGCCGCAGATTTTTGCCGCGCATGGTTTCAGTGAACACATCTGGGGCCGTCAGGCCGCCTTCGCCGCACACGTGCCGGTCGTCCTGCACATCGAGCAGAACTGCGAACGCTATGCTTTCTGGCGCCGCTGGGCCGCCCGACCGCTGGGCGCGCGCACCAGCGCGACCGTGTGCGTTTCCCAAGGCGTCGCCGATCACCTCCGCCCGCTGGGTCTCATCGGTCCGCGCCTGGAGATCATCCACAATGGCGCCGACGCCACCCGCTACTCGGTCGGGGCCCCGCCCTTCGCTTCGCGCAGCCAAGACATCATCATGGTCGCGCGCTTCGCCCGGCAGAAAGACCAACCGACGCTCATCCGCGCCGCCAAGCGCCTCGCCGACACCGGCTGGACCGGCCGCCTCCTCCTCGGTGGTGACGGCAAAACCTCCCACCGTCGCGCTTGCGAGCAACTCGTCGCCTCCCTCGGCCTGACTGACCGCGTGGATTTTCTCGGACGCGTGGCTGACGCCGCCCCGCTTTACCACCGTTGCCGCGCCGCCGTGCTCGCCACCCACTACGAGGGCCTGCCGCTCGTCCTCATCGACTACATGGCCGCCGGCTGTGCCGCCATCGGCAGCGAAGTGTCAGGCGTGACCGACATCATCCAACCCGGCGTCAACGGCTGGATGTTCTCCAAGGGCGACGATGCCGCGCTCGCGGACATTCTGCGTCGCGTGCTGGGCGGCAGACCTGAAATCGAAGCGGTCGTCGCGCGCGGCCGAGCCGATGCCCCGGCCACGTTCTCCGTCGGCCGCATGATTGGTCGCTACGAATCCCTGTTCGCGGAGTTGCTGAAAGTCTCCCCAGCACCTAAGTAACTACTCCATCATTAATGAAAATCTGTCATTCTGAGCGGAGCGAAGAATCCATTGGGATATACGGAGCAATGCGCGGCTGCGAGCATTCCGCTGGATCCTTCGCTCCGCTCAGGATGACAAGCCTGTAATAGTATTGAACACCGTGCCCCTCCTCGAAGTCCGCAATCTCAGCGTCAGCTTTCACACCCGTTCCGGAGTGTATCGGGCCGTGAACGACGTTAGCTTCACTCTGGAGCGCGGCGAAATTCTCGGCATCGTCGGTGAGTCCGGCTCGGGCAAGTCCGTCACGTGCTCCTCACTGCTCGGACTCATCCCGCAGCCCCCGGGCCGGATCGAGGGCGGCACAGCACTCTTCGACGGCATCGACCTGCTGCACAGTCCCCCGGCGCAGCTCCGCGCCATCCGCGGCAAGCGCATTGCGATGATCTTCCAGGATCCGATGACTTCGCTGAATCCATACCTGCGGATTTCCGAGCAGCTCATCGAGCCACTGATGATCCACGAGAACCTGTCCAAGGCCGACGCCCTCGCCCGCGCGCTCACCATGCTGGAAACCGTCGGCATCACCAACGCGGCACAGCGTATCCACGCCTACCCGCACGAATTTTCCGGAGGCATGAGGCAGCGAGTGATGATCGCAATGGCGCTTATCACCAAGCCCGACCTTCTCATCGCCGACGAGCCGACCACCGCGCTCGACGTCACCATTCAGGCGCAGATCCTCGAACTGCTTAAAAAGCTCCAGCGAGAGACGGGCATGGCCATCATCTTTGTGACCCACGACCTCGCCGTAGTCTCGGGTCTCTGCGATCGCGTGCAGGTGATGTATGCCGGCCGCATCGTCGAGACGGCCGACACCCGCACCCTGTTCAACAGCCCGCAGCATCCCTACACCAAGGCGCTGCAGCGCTGCATCCCCGCCCTCCAACCCAAGGGCCGCGCGCTCTACGCCATCCCGGGCATGCCGCCGGATCTTTCCAAGCCGATCACCGAAGCCGAGCTGCTCGCGCGCTTCGCTCTGCCGCCTGAGGAACCCGCCCCGCCAGTCTCGGCGACCGCGCACGGCCGGCCCATGATCCAGGTGCAGGAGCTGAAGACCCACTTCCCGCTCGAGTCCAGCTTCGTGTTCAAAAAGCAGACCGGCACGGTGAAGGCCGTCGACGACATCAGCTTCGAGGTGCGCCAAGGCGAGGTGCTCGGTCTGGTCGGCGAATCCGGCAGCGGCAAATCCACCCTCGCACGCACCATCATGCAGCTCATCCCGCCCACGGCGGGCACCGTGATCCTTGGCGGCAAGAATCTCACGCAAGGTTCGACCGACGAGCTCAAGGCCGCGCGGCGCGACCTGCAGATGGTTTTTCAGGATCCGTTCGCCTCGCTCAATCCGCGCCTGACCGTCTTCGCCGCGCTCGCCGAACCGCTGCGTGTGCATCACATCGTGCCCGAGGACCAAGTCGCCGCCCGCGTCGCCCGGCTCATGGAGCAGGTCGGCCTCGCCCCCCGTTTCTTCAACAAATATCCGCACGAGTTCTCCGGCGGCCAGCGCCAGCGCATCGCCATCGCGCGCGCCCTCGCGCTTGAGCCCAAGGTCATCATCGCCGACGAGCCGGTCTCGGCCCTCGATGTTTCCATTCAGGCGCAGATTCTGAATCTCCTCTCGCGCCTCGTCCGCGAGATGAACCTCACGATGATTTTCATCGCCCACGATTTGTCCGTGGTGAAACACATCTCTGATCGCATCGCCGTCATGCATCACGGCAAAATCGTCGAGCTCGGCAGCGCGCTCGATATCATGGAGCGCCCGCAGCATCCCTACACCAAGACGCTCATCAGCGCGATTCCGCAGATCGAAACCTAAAGTCTGCATGGCCTCTATGTGGGAGGGGCTTTACGCCCCGACTGGTTCGTTGCGGGCGTTAAACGTCGGGGCATAAAGCCCCTCCCACACATGCAAACGACTGAAGGCCAGTGCTTATTAAACCACTGATTCTTTTTTTGAATAAAGCCTTGGTGAGCCACGTCCCAAGGACAGAACCTCAACTTCAACCTTTGGAGGACAATACCATGAATACCAAAATCACCGCCCTGACTCTCGCCGCCGCCACTGCCTTTACCTTCACCCCCAAGCCTGCCGTCGCCGGCGACAAGGGTCTCGCTGTGGTCGGTGGCATCATCGGCGGTCTCATCATCGCCTCGGCCCTCAACGACCATTGCGATATCAACACCGTCATCGTGAACGACCGCTGCGATGACGGCTACTGGAAGTCCGTCGAGGTGCGCGTCTGGGTGCCTGCCGTCTGGATCGTTGAGCGCAACCATCATGGCCACAGCTACCGCCGCTACGTCGAGGGCCACTACGAGTGCCGCAACGATCGCGTGTGGGTCGCCTACAACCGCTACGATCGCCGGGATGACCGCCGCGATGATCATCGTGACGACCGGCATGATCGTGAGATCGGTCGCGGCTACGGCAACGACCGTGACTCTGGTCGCGGCCACCACGATTATCGCCGCTAAACTCTGACGCTTCATCCGCCATGAACTGTCGCGACAACGAATCCCTGATTCTGGCCGAACGGGACGGCGCGCTGACCACCGAACAGCGCGCCGCCCTCTCGGACCATGTCGCCACCTGTCCCGCCTGCGCCCAGCTTCGCACCCGTCTCCACACCGCACTCGACACCTACAAAGCCGATGTAGCCGCGATTCCGGTGCCCGACACCAACCAAGCCTGGCGCGACCTGCAAAGCCGGCTGCACAAGCCAGCCCGGAAGCGTCCGCTGGCCCCGGTTATTTGGTTCGGCGCCCCGCTGGCCGCCGCCGCCGCCCTCACCTTTGCGTTTTTCGTCACCCGCCCGATCACGTCGACACCGTCGGGTGAACTGGCCCTCACGCCGGTATATGATCCCTCGATGATCGCCGGAGCTGATTACGTCGAAGCCGGCGATCCTAACGCCTCAACGATGGTCTACGTGGACAAGGAAAGCGGCTGGCTCGTCGTCTGGGCGACGGATGCGACCGACACAAAGACAAGCGGCTAAAACCACAAAAGACTATTACGCAGATTGCTTGAACACCAAGGACAAGAAGCCCTGTAGTGGCTCAGACGCAGCGCGAGATTTTAGGATCTCAGCCATATTCGGTTCAGTATCTACAAGCACTACGACCGCCTTTTCGTATCCGAATTGCTTATAGCCGACACACTGCCCCACCAACCTATCGACTTCTGACTTCGAGGATAGTCGGTTCTTAAGCTCGATAGCTATTCTGGAGTCACTGGTAGTTACGCCAGCAGGAGCAGACCCAATTGCAATATCGCATCTACTGCGCTCATCGGCATATTCCTCCATACAGGAGTATTCTTTGAGTTCTCCTCTCAGATGCTCGGCCAATGCTTTTCTGTGATCGGTCTCTTTTTCAACTCCCGCCTTGGGCGTCCACGTATTCACTTTCCCGGCCACGTTTCGGAAGAACTGTCCAGCAAAGTAAGCAATTGCTCCAAATACCAAGACCCCAGCGATCAACCATCCCCAGCCACTAGCCTCAGTCTTTGGCGCAGGTGTGTTCACGGCAGCCACGGGAACTTCCCGGCCCTGGGTTTGCGTTTCTCACGCTGGGCCGTGCTAAACTCCTTCGCTTCCTCGGTCATGTAGTAGAGCATCGTGGCGTTCCCGGCGAGTTCCTGGATGCCGCTCTGACCGTCGAGCTCGGCGTTGAACGCCGACTTCAGGCAGCGGATGGCGAGCGGGCTGCGTTGCAAAATCTCATTGGCCCAGGCAACGCCCTCACTCTCAAGCTTGGCGAGCGGCACGACCTTGTTGACGAGACCCATTTCCAGTGCTTCCGCCGCGTTGTAGTGGCGGCAGAGGAACCAGATTTCGCGGGCCTTCTTCTGGCCCACGAGCCGGGCGAGGTAGCTGGAACCGAAGCCGCCGTCGAAGCTGCCCATCTTGGGCCCGACCTGGCCGAACACGCCGTTGTCGGCCGAGATCGTGAGATCACAAATCACATGAAGCACGTGTCCGCCACCGATGGCGTAGCCGGCCACGAGCGCGATGATGACCTTGGGCATCGAGCGAATGAGCTTCTGCACATCAAGGATGTTGAGGCGAGGCACGCCGTCGCCGTCGATGTAGCCGCCGTGACCGCGCACCGACTGGTCGCCGCCGGCACAGAAAGCGTATTTGCCGTCCTTGGCCGGGCCCGCGCCGGTGAGCAGCACGACGCCAATCTTCTGGTCTTCGCGGGCATCGAGCAGAGCAGCGTGCATCTCGGAGACCGTCTGCGGACGGAAAGCGTTACGCTTCTCCGGCCGGTTGATCGTGATGCGGGCGATGCCCCCGGATTTGTGGTAGAGGATATCGGTGTATTTCCCGGCGGATTTCCAAGCGATTGCCATGCCCTCAGGGTGGAGGAAGTGCCTTGAGCGGCAACCGTTTTCACGGAAAGGCCGGTTTTTACCAAAACGGGTCAAGCTACTTCCGACATATTCCTAAATCTGCTTGGAGTGTGGGGCCGCAGCCCGACAATGCCGCTTCTTTAATGAGCACCCACGCGACACCTACCGGCACAGCCGCCAAAGTCGGTCTGACTCTCGGCGCGCTTGGCGTCGTCTTTGGTGACATCGGCACGAGCCCGCTCTACGCCCTGCGCGAATGCCTCAACTATCTGCCACCGGTCGAGCGGGCCACGGGCGTGCTCGGCGCGCTGTCGCTGGTGTTCTGGGCCATGGCTCTGGTGGTGGTCGGCAAATACCTGATCTTCGTCACGCGCGCCGACAACCGCGGCGAGGGCGGCATCTTTGCCTTGCTGGCACTCAGCCACACCGACCGCGCCA
This sequence comes from Lacunisphaera sp., assembly GCA_023269445.1. Lineage (GTDB taxonomy): Bacteria > Verrucomicrobiota > Verrucomicrobiia > Opitutales > Opitutaceae > Lacunisphaera. The sequence goes on along the minus strand of JAHFTH010000087.1, from coordinate 6 downwards.
AGTCCC
>JAHFTH010000086.1 GCA_023269445.1 Lacunisphaera sp. | reverse complement strand
CGTTCATGTAGATGAACTCCTTGGCGTTCTCGCCGTGTGGACCGACGCCTTGGTCGGTGCCGAAGGCGATCTTCACGCCGGCCTGCTGGGCGCGCTGGAAAGTGGCGGTCATGGCCGCACCGGTCGCGATGGCCTTGGGGATGACGACGGCGGGGAAATAGCCGGGGACCTTGGCCTTCTCCAAGACGAAATGGCCGGCGCTGAGCGTCGGCACGTAATAGGTGCCGTGTTCCTTCATCAGGGCGATGATCTCGTCGGTCATGAACGTGCCGTGCTCGATCGAGTCGATGCCGAGGAGGACGGCGCGCTTCATGCCCTCGGTGCCGTGGGCGTGGGCCGCGACCTTAAGGCCGTAGGCGTGCGCGGTGGTGATGATCGCACGCATTTCCTCCTCGGTGAACTGCGGGTTCTGGCCGTTGGTCGCGAGCGAGAGCACGCCGCCGGTGGCGGTGATCTTGATGACATCGACGCCGTCCTTGTAACGCTGGCGGACAGCCTTGCGGGCTTCGTCGGCGCTGTTGATGACGCCGTCCTTCGGGCCGGGGTCGCCCATGAGAGCGAAGTTGTGGCCGTTGGTCGGGTCGGCGTGGCCGCCGGTGGTGGCGAGGGCGCCGCCGGCGGTGTAGACGCGCGGGCCGGGCACCCAGCCGGCGTTGATGGCCTTGCGGAGGGCGAGGGTGGAGTTCTGCGAATCGCCGAGGTTGCGCACCGTGGTGAAACCGGCGAGCAGGGTCTTCTTCGCGTAGAAGGCGGCGCGGAGGGCGTAGTCGCCAGGGTTGAGGAAAAATTCCTCGGTGTAGCTCTCGGGTGATTGCTGGCCGTCGAGGTGGACGTGCATGTCCATGAGGCCGGGCATGAGCGTCGAGGACTTCAGGTCGATGACCGTGTCGCCGATGGCGGGAGCGGTGAAACCGTCCTGGATCGCCTCAATGCGTTCGCCGGACACGACGACCGTGACGTTTTTGCGGACGGTGTCGGACTGGCCGTCGATCAAAGCACCGGCATGGATGAGGGTTTTAGCCGAGGCGAACGACGCGGCAAACAGGCCCAGATACGCGGTTAGCACCAAACGGGCGGGGGTTGTCATGTCGGGGAGGCTAGTTGGTGCGCTTCGGCCCGGGCAATGGTCAAATCCCCTCAACGGAACAGGCACCGACCGCAATTGTCTGGAGGGCCTTCCGTAACTCCCGCACCTTGCAGGTGCTATCCGGAAATTATTCGGGAATACCTCACCGCCCGCCTTTCTCCTATCGGTTCAACACTTTCTTGCTGCCCGCTGGCATGGTGCCGGTCGCGGTGGTTTCGAAACCAAAACAACTAAAACTCCCCATGAATAAATCCACCCGACTCATCATCACCGCGGCCGCCATGGCCGGTCTCTACGCCGGCGCGCTCGCCGTCAAAGCCTCTGCGGCCGACGCTGGCAAAACCGCTCCCGCCGGCGAGAAAGCCAAGGACAGCTGTAAAGGCAAAGACGGCTGCAGCGGCAAGGACGCCAAGGACAGCTGCAAAGGTAAGAACGATTGCAAGGGCAAGGGCGGCTGCAAGACGGCCAACAACGAGTGCAAGGGCCACAACGACTGCAAGGGCAAGGGCGGTTGCAAGACGGCCAGCGTGGGCAATTCCTGCGCCGGCAAGAACGACTGCAAGGGCAAGGGCGGTTGCAAGTCCGGTGATGCCGGTTGCAAGGGCAAGAACTCCTGCAAGGGCAAAGGCGGCTGCAAGTCGGCCTGATTTGCTTTTTGCTATGACCGGCCGCCCCCAGGGGCCGGCCGTTTGATTTCCCGGAGGCCCGGCCAGTCGGCCCGGCCTCCTTTCATTTCTCCGACTCGCTTCCCGCGATTCATCCGCCACACTGATTTCCGTCCCCCTTCATGCCCGCCAACAAATTCAACGGCTACACCGACTATGGCATCGGCATCGGCCTGCGCATCCCGCACTACGAGCACATCCTCAGCCGGAAGCCCTCGGTGGACTGGTTCGAGATCATCTCCGAGAATTTCATGGTGGACGGTGGCCGGCCGCTCGAGGTGCTGGATCAGATTCTCGCGCAATACCAGGTCGTCCAGCATGGGGTCGCGATGTATTTCGGCGCCGCCGCCGGTCCGAACAAGGAACACCTCCGCCGCCTGAAGACGCTCACCAAGCGCACCAAGACGCCCTGGCTCACCGACCATCTCTGCTGGGGCAGCGTCGACGGCACCTTTTCGCATGACCTGCTGCCCATGCCCTACACCTTCGCCGCGGCCAAGCAGACGGCGGCGAACATCCGGCAGGTGCGCGACACCCTGGAGATCCCGATCGCGGTCGAGAACGTCAGTTCCTACACCGAGTTCCACGTCTCCGAGATGACCGAGTGGGAATTCCTCAGCGAGGTCGTCGAGCTGGCCGATTGCGGAATCCTGCTCGACGTGAATAATATCTACGTCTCCGCGAAGAACCACGGGTTCAGCGCCTACGACTACATAGACAACGTCCCGCACCACCGCGTCGCGCAGATGCACATCGCCGGGCACACCAAGTTCGAGAAATACATCCTCGATACACACGACCATCCCGTGCTCGACCCGGTGTGGAAACTTTACGCCCACGCCACCAAGCTCTGCGGCGTCACCGCCACGCTCCTCGAGTGGGACGACAAGATCCCTTCGTTCGACGAGGTCCATAACGAAGCCCTCAAGGCCAACGAATTCATCGCCCAAGCCCGTGAAGCCAAAATCCCCGTCCCGCAAAAAATTTCACGAACGAAGATCCGGTAAGCCGGCGATTGGGCCAGCCCAACCGAAACGTTCGTCCTCCCGCGAAAAACCGTTCGCGCCCGCGCGCGTTGATTCCACCGGGGATCTCGCGGATCTCCAGCGCGCCATGTGGCGGGTCATCTCGCGTCCGCTGACGGCGGACAGCCGCATGCAGTCGCGCTGGACCGACGGCCGGGCGACCAGCACGGTGGCGGCGCAGATCGCCAAGCCCAACGACCGGCTCACCTCCTTTGAGCGGCTCGAGATCTACAACCGCATGTATTGGTTCCGCGTGCTCGACAGCCTCTACGAGGACTGCCCCGGGCTGCGTGCCGTGCTCGGTGACACGAAGTTCATCCGCCTGGCCGAGGCCTACCTCGTGAAATATCCCTCCGGTTCCTTCACGCTGCGCAACCTGCCGGGCCGCCTCGCGCACTTCATCCGCACCACCCCGCGCCACACCCGGCCGCACACCGCGCTGTGCCACGACCTCGCCCGCTTCGAGTGGGCGCGCGTCGAGGTGTTCGACACGGCCTCGCGTCCGCTCTTCACCATCGACGATTTGCTCGACGTGCCGCCCGCGCGGCAGGGGAAGCTGAAGCTCGCCCTGCAGCCCTACCTGCAATTGCTCCGGCTGGATTACCCGGTGGACGACTTCATCCTCGCGGTGAAGCAGCGCGAGGCGCAGCTGCTGCGCGGCGAGGCCAGCAACGCGCCGACGGAGCAGCGCCGGCTGCGCGAGAAAAAAACCAAGCGACCCCCGCGCGCCCGCACCCACGTCGCCGTGCACCGGCTGGACAGCCAGATCTACTTCAAGCGGCTCGAGCCGGCGGCTTACCGGATTCTCACCGCGCTCCGGGCTGGGGCCACGCTGGAGCAGGCCCTCGCCACGGGCATCCCGCGGGCGAAAAAATCCCGCTCCGACTGGGCCGCCAAGGTCCAGGGCTGGTTCCGCAACTGGATGGAGCTCGGCTGGCTCTGCCGGCGGGAATAATTTTTCACCCCCCAACCTCCCATCCCCATGCAACTCCGCTCCCTGCTGGCCAAGCTCGATGCCGTCGCCAATTTCCTGCAATCCCCGCTGCTGCTCGCCGTCCGCCTCTACTGGGGCTGGCAGTTTGCCCAGACCGGTTGGGGCAAGCTCACGCATCTCGACCGCACCGCCGGTTACTTCGAGTCGCTCAATATTCCCCTGCCGAAAGTGAATGCCATCATGGCCGGCGGCACGGAATGTGTGGGCGGGGCGCTGCTCGCGCTCGGGCTCTTCGCCCGCCCGGCCTCCGTCCCGCTGATCTTCACGATGCTCGTGGCCTATTGGACGGCAGATCGTGAGGCGCTCAACGCGATCACCAGCGAGCCCGACAAGTTCGTCACCGCCTCACCGTTCCTCTTCCTGCTCGCCTCGCTCATCGTGCTGACCTTCGGCCCCGGCAAACTGTCGCTCGACGCCTTGCTGGGCAAGAATCAGGGCGCCGCCAAGTGATGGCTGCTTGAGGCAGCCGTCATCCTGAGCGGGAGCGAAGGATCCAGATCCCTCCTTCTTCAAGCCTGCACGACCTTGGTGCCCGCGATCAGGTCGTGGAGGCAGCGTTTGTCATCGCGGAAGATGAAGAGGATATCCGCGAGGCTGTAGAAGATGCCGATGACAGGCACCGCTCCGATCAGGCCGTTGACGACCATGCGGAGGAGGAAAACCTTCACGAAGCCCGGGTTGGATTCGTCCTCGAAGCTGACGATCTTGATGCCGAGGAATTTCTTGCCGATGGTTTGGCCCCGGGTGACCAGCAGGTAGATCTGGATAGCCAGCAGCAACACGAGGCCGGCGCAAGTGGTGATAAAGCCGGCGAGTAGCAGCGCGGCATTGGGCGTGTTCGGCGTGGAAAATACTCCCGCCGAGACCAGCATTAACATGCCGGGGCCGATAAAGAGGCCGCCGATGATGCTGTCGAGGATCGCCGCCCCGAGCCGCAGCCAGCGGCTGGCGAGCGCCAGTCCGGCGGCGGGCACAACCGACGGCGGCTCACTGGCTGCGGGGACCGGCCGGGTGCCGAACTCGGGAAATTCCCCGAGAGTCTTCCACTCGGCCACGTTGCTGCGCCGGGCTTTGGTTTGGAGGTTAGCGCGGCCGCCCGCGATCCATTCTACGATTTTGGCCTCAGAGACCGGCCCGTATTCCTTCCCGTCGGTTCCAAGGATGTTGAACATATTGCGGGCAGTATGCGTTGATTGCGCGGTGGGTCAACGTCGGGCTCAGTCCTCACCGTGCTTCTCGTGGACGCGCTGGCGGAGGGCTTTGGTGGCTTTCTTGACGTCGGTCTTCTGCCGCTGCTGGGCCGCGCGGTCGGTGCGCCGGACCTCGTAGGCCGAGGCGCGCTGCATCCGCAGATAGGCTTCCCACCGCGCGGAGTCGAGTGAGCCGTTGGCCAGCGCGGCCGCCACCGCGCAACCGGGCTCGCCGGTGTGGGCGCAATCGCGGAATTTGCACTGGCCGGCCACGGCGGTCACGTCGCTGAAGGCCGCATCGATTCCCGCGATGGCGTCCCATGGTTGGAGTTCCCGCATGCCAGGCGTGTCGATCACGATGAAGCCAGAGGGCGCGACAATCAGCTCGCGCTGCGTCGTGGTGTGCCGGCCCTTGTTGTCGGCGTCGCGGACTTCCTGCGTATCCTGGACCGTGTCACCCACGAGCCGGTTGATGAGGGTGGATTTGCCGACGCCGGAGGAACCGAGCAGCGCGATGGTGCGACCGGGCAGCAGGTAAGGCGCGAGCGCCTTGAGCCCGCGGCGCGTCTGCGCGCTGATCACGAACACCGGCACGTCACGGCCGATGACGGCGAGCTCGCCGGTGATGTCGGCGGTGTCGTCGTTGACGTCGGCCTTGTTGAGCAGCACGACGGGCTGGGCACCGCTGGCCCACGCAGCGGCGAGGTAGCGCTCGGTGCGGTGCAGGTGGTAGTTGCCGTCGAGCGCGCTGACGAGGAACACCGTGTCCACGTTGGCCGCGACGACCTGCTCGACCTCTTGTTCGCCCGCGGCCTTGCGGGAGAATTTGGTTTTGCGCGGCAGCACGGCGTGGATGAGGGCGCGGGTGTCGTCGCCGGTCTGGGGAGTGATGGCCACCCAGTCGCCGATGGCGGGATAATCTGCGGCGGTGCGGGTGCCGTGGGCAAACTTGCCGGCGCATTCACCGAGTCGCGCCCCGGTCTCGCCGGTGACTTCGAAGTGGCCCTTCAGCTCGAGGGTGACGCGTGCGGGCAGACACCCCGCCGCGGCGTGCGGCGCGAAGGCGTGCGCAAAGTTTTCATCCCAGCCGAGCTGTTCAAGGGTCACCGCTGCAGCTTGCCATCACGGTCCCGTGTTGGGCAACGCTGGGTTTTGGCTCCTGCGACCCGGGGCAGGGGGCAAGGCACGGTGAGCATACTGCAACGGATGCGAAGTCAGGCGACCGGGGTTGGCGTATCATAAGGTATGCCTAGGATGACTCAGGCCATTGAGGGTTGGGCGATCGCATCCATCCCGCGTGCGGCAGGGGCGGATGGTCCGTTGCGGCTTCAAGCCGACAGAAGGGTGCCCGAACCGACCGGGCGGTGGAAATACCGGACTAGGCGACGGTCGCGGAGCACGCTGGTGTTTGCCGGCCTGCTCTCGCTCAGTCTGCACGCCGTGGTTTTTTTTGGCTTCAACGAGCACGTCCCGGCGAAGAAGCGCCGGGTGGTCAGCGATGAGCCGGTCATCCAGATGACCATGCCTGATCTGGAGGAGGATAAGGTCGAGCCCGTCGAGGCACTCGGGGATGTGCCGCCGGAGACGCCCAGCATCGCGGTGCCCACGCTCGCAGATCTGCCGAGTCTGGTTCCCGTCGACGCCTTTGTGCAGCCGCTCGACTTTACGCCGGCCCTGCCCACCAGCCCCGATGCCTCGCACCTGATGACGGTGCCGACCAATATCGCGCGCGGCAGTGCCGCCGTGGAAAAGTTGGGCAAAATTTTCAACGTGGCGGATCTGGACCGTCAGCCGCAGCCGATTTTCCGACCGTCACCCGTTTTCCCTTATGAAATGAAAAGGGAGTATTCCGAGGCGTCGGTGGTGGCGGAGTTTATCATCACCACCAAAGGCGCGGTGGTTTCACCCCGCGCTATTTCAGCGCAGAACCGACGTTTCGAAGAAGCGGCGTTGCTCGCCCTCGAGAAATGGAAATTCCGGCCCGGTTACAAGGCGGGCCGGCCCGTGAACACCCGAACCCAGATCACAATTTATTTCCGGGTGACTGCGGACAACTAACTGGGGCTACAGGAGCCGCGACCCGGCGGGACCGGGGCGCCAGAACAGGGCGGTGTGGCCGACGGCCCCGACGCACTGGCAGGAGGCGCTGGCGGCGATCTGGTCGCAGAGCACGGCACGGGCGTCGCGATCGGCCCCCTCGAAGCGGACCTTCACCAGCTCGCGCGTATCGAGCTGGCGGTTGAGCTCGACGAGCAATGCCGGCGTGGGACCCTGCCGGCCGAGGCGGAGTGAATCGCTGAGCGTTTGGCCCAGGCCGCGCAGCTTGGTCTTCTGGGCACCGGTGAGAGAGGAGAGTTCGGTCATGTTGGGAAGGTATCGAGCGGTAATTCCCGCCATTGTCCAGCAGGCAGGTCGCCGAGGTCAAGGGGGCCGAAGTGCGGACGATGGAGCGTCAGCACCTCGCAACCCTGGCTGGCGAACATCCGGCGCACCTGATGATACTTGCCCTCGGTCAGTGTCAGCGCGGCCTCGCGCGGGCTGAGAATTTTCAGTTCCGCCGGGGCGCAGGGCGCAGCCTCGCCCTCCAGCACCAGCGTGCCAGCCACAAAAAGCGCGGCGAGTCCGGCGGGCAGGTCAGTGCCGAGCGTGGCGCGATAGACTTTTGGCACCTTGTGCTTGGGCGAGGTAAGACGGTGGACGAGCTCGCTTCGGTCGGTGAGCAGGAGCAGGCCGCTGGTGTCCTTGTCGAGCCGGCCGATGGAAGTGACGAGGGGATTGCGTGTCCGCCAGCGAGGCGGGAGCAGCGAATAGACATTGGCGCCTTCGCGTTCGTCGTGCGAACAGACGAGGCCCACCGGTTTGTGCAGCAGGAGCAACAGTCCGTCGGGATGATCGAGCGGCTCGCTGTCGAGGCGGACGTCAGCCGGGTCGGCCTTGGCCCCGAAATCATCCACCACTTTGCCGCGCACGGTGACGCGGCCGGACCGAATCCAGTCGCGGGCCTCCCGGCGGGAGCAGTAGCCGAGATTGGCGAGAAGCTGGTCGAGGCGACGCATCGGGATAACTCAACCACGAAGGACGCGAAGGACACGAAGAAAATCTCAACTGCTCAAAATGTGGGAGGGGCTTTACGCCCCGACACGAACACTGTGCGGTCAACGCAGTCGGGGCATAAAGCCCCTCCCACATTCCGATCTGTCAGCAGCCTTAGCGACCCGCGCCCTTCACCAGCGTGCGCACCCGCAGCAGCGACTCGTTGGACGTGATGTAGAGCGTCAAGTGATCGGCGTCACCGAACGCGCAGTTGGCGGTGGGCCGGCCGGTAAGAATCGAGCCGAGGTGCTTGCCCTCGGGACTGATGATGAGCACGCCGCCGGGGCCGGTCGTCCAGACGTTGCCGTGGGCGTCGATCTTCATGCCGTCGAAGCCGCCGTGGCGGCCGGATTTCATCAGGGCGGAGCCGTCGAAGAAAATCCTGCTGGAGGCCACGGTGCCGTCGGTGTTGAGCGCGTAGGCCTTCACGAACGGTTCCTTCCCCTCGGTGCTGCCGACGTAGAGGGTTTTTTCGTCGGGCGAGAGAGCGACGCCGTTGGGGCGGGACAACTCGCTAGCAATGACGGTCAGTTTGCCGTCGGTGCCGAGCCGGTAGACGCCGTTGAAAGCGGTCTCCTGCTTCGTGTCGGCGGGCAGACCGTAGGGCGGATCGGTGAAGAAGAGATTGCCGGCCTTGTCAAAGCACAGGTCGTTGGGGCTGCTGAAGCGCTTGCCCTCGAACTTGTCTACGATCGTTTCGAAACTTTTGCCGTCAGCGGCAAGCCGGGCCACGCGGCGGTCGCCGTGCTGGCAGAGGGTGAGCCGGCCCTGGGCGTCGAGGGTCAGGCCGTTGGAGCCGCGCTCGCTGCCGTTGTATTCGGGGCCGGTGAAGCCGCTCGGCTCGACGGCCACCGTGATGCCTGCGCCATCCTTCCAGCGATAGACGCGGTTCTCGGGCACATCGCTGAAGAGCAGCGCGCCTTGTTTAGGATCCCAGACCGGACCCTCGGACCACCGGAAACCTGCGCCGAGATTTTCGACCACCGCGTCAGCGGCGAGCAACGCATCGAGGGCGGAATCGAGGCGCTCGATGGTGGTCTTGGCATCCTTGGGGTAGGGCGCCTTGGTGGAGACGATGGACGCGGGCGCGGCGGAAAGCGCCCCGGCGGTGATAAGTGAAGTCAGGACAACGAGGGATAGTTTCATGGGGGTATGCAACGTCCGCACGATGCACCATTCCGCTCACCGCGCAAGCGGCCGGCGCGTCACCCAGCCTTGGACAGTCTAAGGAAATAACTTGATCTCTGCCTTAGATAGGCTAGGTGAGTGGGCATGGCCGACAAATCCGAACTCTTCCCCGGCACACTCGACATGCTCATTCTTCGCGTCCTCAGTCGCGGCGAACTGCACGGCTGGGGCATCACCAACAAGCTGGAGCAGCTCTCCAAGCGCGCGCTGCAGGTTGATGAAGGCTCGCTCTACCCCTCCCTCTACCGCATGGAGGCCAAGGGTTGGATCGAGGCCGAGTGGCGGATGACCGAGAACAACCGCCGTGCGAAATACTACTCGCTCACCCGCACCGGCCGCAAACAGCTCGAACACGAGCAGGCGCTGTGGGACCGCATGAGTGCCATCATCACCCTCGTGACCCAGTCGGCCTGACCGGAGCACTTCGAACTCCCTCCAGCCATGAATTTTCTACGCCGCTTGCGCTATTTGTTTCGCCGGCAAGCCACCGAAGCCGAGATGGCCGAGGAGATGCGCTTCCATCTCGACGAACGCACGGCGGACAGTCTCGCCGACGGCCTGCCGCCCGACGAGGCGCGTTACGCGGCCCAGCGTCGCTTCGGCAACGTGGCGAGCATTCAGGAACAGGCGCGGGAAGGGCGGGGGTGGTCTTGGCTGGAGGGCTTCGCGAAGGACCTGCGCTATGCGGTGCGAGCGTTGCGCAAGAGCCCTAGCTTCACTGCCACCGCCTTGCTCACGCTGGCTCTTGGGATCGGCGCCAACACCGCGCTCTTCAGTGTCATCAACTCCGTTCTCCTTCGTCCGCTACCGTTTCCGTCTGCCGATAGATTAACGGTCGTTTGGGAGACAAGCGCGCAACAAGGCGTCAAACGCGAGGGTCCTGCAGGACCCAACTTCTACGACTGGCGCGAGCAGAGCCGCTTGTTTCAAGACCTGGCCGCCATCGAGCTCGGCACCGGCACAGTCACCGGACAGGGTGAGCCGCGGCAGGTTCGCGCCATGCGCGTCACGACGAATCTGTTCTCGGTGCTGAACGTGCGCCCGGCCCTCGGGCGGCTGTTCGCGCCCGAAGACGGTCACGGCGGTCGCCAGGCACGCGTGATTATTTCCCGTGATTTCTGGCAGCGGGCGTTCGGCGGCGACCTGAAAATTGTCGGGAAAACCGTCAGGATCGACCAGATTTCCTATCAAGTGATCGGAGTTCTGGGTCGCGATTTCTGGCTCCCGTTTCAATCCGACTTGTTCGTGCCCTGGCCGGATGACGAGCTGCGCTTCGAGCGTGGACGCCTGGCCCATGACCTCGGTGTCATCGGTCGGCTGAAACCGGAGATCACCGCCGCGCAAGCCGAAGCCGAATTGAATGCCATCCACGCGCGCCTTCGTCTGGCCCATCCCGAGCTCGAGGGCTGGGCTGTAACCGTGGTGCCGTTGCAATTGGTGACTACGGAATACATCCGCCCTGCACTGATCATGTTGTTTTGCGCCGTTACGCTCGTTCTGCTCATCACCTGCGCCAACGTGGCGAATTTGCTACTCGCGCGTGCGTTGGGCCGCAGTCGGGAGGTGGCGATGCGGGCGGCATTGGGTGCGACCCGCGGACGTCTGATTCAGCAGTTTCTCACCGAGAGCCTTGTATTGAGCCTTGTGGCCGGTGGGCTCGGAACACTGCTCGCATTCTGGGGCGTGGCACTTCTGTCGGCAGTCGTCCCCGCCACCATTCCCATCCCCGATGCGTCGGCTCAGGTCACACTGCGTTCGTTCGAAATCGATGGCCACGTGCTTGCTTTCAGCCTCGTTGTCTCCCTGCTCACGAGCCTCCTGTTCGGATTGGCGCCGGCGATCCACGCGCTCAAAACGGATGTGATCCAAGGCCTGAAAAACGGGTCGCGGGCCTCGGCGGGCGGCGGGCGGCGGATGCGCGAGGCGTTGCTCGTGATCGAGATCGCGCTTGCGCTGGTCCTGCTGTCAGGTGCCGGGTTGATGCTAAAAAGTTTCTCCCGGCTGCAGCACACCGGCCTCGGCTTTCAGGCCAGCCGGCTGCTCACCCTGGAAATGGAATTACCCACTGACTCGCACTACAAGACGGGCCCGGAGCAGAGTTCGTTTTTCGCGCAGGTGCTTGAGCGGGTCGGGTCGCTGCCCGACGTCACCAGCGCCGCAGTCACATCCGTGCTCCCATTGCACAGTCAGGACCAGCGCGCGCGGTTCCTCATCGAAAACGGCCCTATCCTGCCGCCGAACGAGCGCTTCCAGTCCGATCTGCGGCAGGTCAGCCCAGGTTATTTCCAGACCATGGGCATCGCGTTCAAGCACGGACGCCAGCTGGACCGCCATGACAGCGCGGAAGTCGCGGCGCCATTGGTGGGTTTGGTCGATGAAGCGTTTGCCCGGCGTTTCTTCGCTGATGGCGATCCAATCGGCCGTCACCTGCTGCTAGGCAACGCGCGCCTTGAAATCGTCGGAGTCGTGGGCGATGTGAAACACGCCGGTGCCGACCGTGAGGTCCGGCCGACCCTCTATGTATCGTTTCTGCAAAGCCCGGCCCAACGCATGAACCTGGTGCTCCGCACCACCGCCGCGCCGGCCAGCCTCGTGGCGAGCGCGAAGCGGGCCATCTGGAGCATCGACCGCGATCAACCCATTTATCGGATTGAAAGCATGGAGGACGTGGTGGCCGAGGCAACGAGCGCACCGCGTCTGACGCTCTCGTTGCTCGGCCTGTTTGCCGTCGTCGCCCTTGGGCTTGCTGCCATTGGCATCTATGGCGTCACGGCTTACGCGGTGAGCCAGCGCACGAACGAGCTGGGCATTCGCCTGGCGCTCGGCGCGAGCTCTGCTGACGTGGTGGCTCTGGTGCTGCGGCAGGGAATGTTGATTGTCGTGGTCGGCCTCACGACCGGACTGGCCGCGATCTTCGCGCTGGGCCGGCTCGTGCAGGCGATGCTCTATCACACCAGCCCGCACGACCCGATCGCGTTGGGCGCGACCGCTGCATTGCTTGCCGTCGTCGCACTTGTCGCGTGCCTCGTCCCCGCGCAGCGCGCCACAAAAGTCGACCCGATGATTGCGCTGAGAGCGGAGTGATTTTTATGAACCTTCTCCGCAAACTTCGCGCCC
>JAHFTH010000263.1 GCA_023269445.1 Lacunisphaera sp. | reverse complement strand
ACCCACCTGCTCCCACCGCCCGCCGGGCCGCGCCATCAACCAGCCCGTGTCCTTGGCCACCAGCAGCGTGTCGCGGTAGGGATACGACAGCGCCGTCTTCTTGCTGTCGATGCGCCACACCTCGAACTTCGCGCCATCCCATCGCAGCAGCGCGCGGTTGCCTTGAAAATAAATCCCGTCCTTCAGCAGGTGCGCGCCCCAGATCGGCCCGAGATCGCCGAGCTCGGCCGGCACACGCGCGCGCATGGATTCGTAGGTCAGCCGACCATCGGCCCCAGGCACCAGTCGCCCGAGCTCGTTGTCGCCCGCCACCCACACCGTGCCCGTCGCATCGGCGGCCATCGCGCGGAGGTAGGAACCGCCCGGCACCGGGATTGTGCGCCAAGTCTGACCGTCAAACTCGGTCACATGATTCAAATTGGAGAAGAGCATCACGCCGCCCGCCGTCTCCGTGATCGCCCAGATCTGCTCGTGACCTTTGTATTCGCGCGGCAGGAAATTCCGGATCAGCGGCAGCCCGCGCTCCCTGGGCGGCACCGGCGTGCTCGCGATCTGCGCCGAGCCCGCCGCCAGCAGGGCGAGGAACAGCAGGGCGGAGCTGATGGGGCGGAGCATGGCGGATAAGGCAAGCAGATGGAGCACTCGGGGCGAGCCCGCTTTGCGCCAGCGGGCGGAAGCCGGCTCAGCCGACCGGCGTGAGCAGGAATCCGCGCGGCGCTTGATTGAACTGCCCCGTGCCGGCGATCTGGCCGGAGGCATTGATCGCGACGGCCTTTTGCAACGCCCAGCCGGACACCCGGGGCACCAGTTCGGACAACAGGCGCATGCCGTCGGCCGGCGTCCAGCGGAAAGCCTGCCGCTGGCCATCCAGGCCCAGCAGGCGGCCCACCACCACGCGCTGGTCGTTCAACGCCAGGGCCTCGCTCTGGAAACCGCGCCCGCGATTGAGATCATAGGTGCAGCCATTCTCGTGCAAGAATGCGCGGATGCCGCCGAGCGTCGTGAACAGCCGCCCGGCCACGCGGCCCTCCGGCGTCAGCGCCGCGCCCCAGATGCCGCCGCCATCCAGGCCGGCGATCGGCGTGCACACGCCGTTTCTCCAGATCAGCGCCTGGGAGTTGAATTCATAAAATCCGGTCGCGCTGTTGATCAACACCGCGCCGGCCTCGTTGATCGCCGACGGAATCGCGCTGCTGCCGTTCGGAGCCGGCAGGAAACGCGCCTCATTGCGCGCGTTGACCAGAAACACCCGGCGGCGCACGCGACCGTCCGCCTCAAACGCCACATAACCCGCCGTGTCGCCGCGCGTGTTCACCGCCATCGCTCCGCTCTCCACCTCTGGCCAGTGCGTCGCACCGATGTTGCCGAGATGCTTGGCCCACGCGCGCAGCGGCCCCGGCCCCGCGCGCTCCTGACCACAGATCAGGCCGTTCGCGCTCAAGCCGGCCAACGGCACTCCGCCGAAGGTGGCGAGGTGTTCATGCAACGTGATCCCCTCGCGCAAAAATCCCCGCACCTGGCCCAGCTTGGTCTGCCGCTCCGGCGGATGGCCGTAGAGCGCCACCTGCCCCGCGTCGTTGAGCGCCACCGGCAGCAACGGCAGACCCTCGGGCGATTCGCCCAGATCGGTCAGGTGATAAGTGCCGGGATAAACGGCGGCGACCGTCTCCACCGCCGGGAAAGGAGGATTCGAAGTGATGGTAGCGCTCATGCCCCGCAGCATCGCGCCTCCGCCCATCCGCTCGACCCCGGATTGACCAGCGGCCCGACGGAATTGACGGACGGCGGATCCTGCAAGGGCCGCTTGACGGCCCTTCGCACGCACCCCTAGCCTGCCCTTCGTAGTCCGGCCCTGCCGGGCGCAGTAGGGCCCCCGCCCCACTACTTCCCCTTTTCACTCTCCCCGATGGCCAAGAAAAAATCTGCCAAGAATTCCGAACAGCCCGAGCTCCCGCTCGACGCCGCGCCTGCGGCGCCGGCTCCAGAGAACAGAGGACAGGCAACAGAGGACAGTCCCAAGGCTGCCGAGCCTAAAGCTTCGAGCTTACCGCTCACCGCTACGGCGGCAGAGGAACTGCCGCCTCCGCCCAAGCGGAAAAAAGGCCAGAAAGTCCAGGACGAGCAGGCCCCGCTCGCCGTCGCCTACCGCAACTGGTTCCTCGACTACGCCTCCTACGTCATCCTCGACCGCGCCGTCCCGCACATCGACGACGGCCTGAAGCCCGTCCAGCGCCGCGTCCTCCACACCCTCTGGGACATGGACGACGGCCGCTTCCACAAGGTCGCCAACGTCGTCGGCGCCACGATGAAGCTCCACCCGCACGGCGACGCCTCCATCGGCGCCGCGCTCGTGTCCATCGGCCAGCGCGCCTGGCTCATCGAGCCCCAGGGCAACTACGGCAACACCCTCACCGGCGACGATGCCGCCGCCCCCCGTTACATCGAGGCCCGCCTCACCGCTTTCGCCAAGGACGTCCTCTTCAACCCGAAGACCACCACGTGGCAGCTCAGCTACGACGGCCGCAACAAGGAGCCCATCACCCTCCCCGCCAAGTTCCCGATCGTCCTCCTCGAGGGCGCCGACGGCATCGCGGTCGGCCTCTCGACCAAGATCCTCCCGCACAACTTCAACGACCTCTGCCGCGCGGCCATCAACCACCTCCAGGGAAAAACCTTCCGCATCCTCCCCGATTTCCCCACCGGCGGCACCGCCGACTTCGCGGAATACAACGACGGCGAGCGCGGCGGCAAGGTGAAGGTCCGCGCCAAGATCGAGGAGCGCTCCAAATACCTCCTCGCCATCACCGAGCTCCCCTACGGCGTCACCACGGAAAGTCTCATCGAGTCCATCCTCGCCGCCAACGCCAAGGGCAAGATCAAGGTCAAGCACGTGGACGACAACACCGCCGACAAGGTCGAGATCCTCGTCCACCTCCCGCAGGGCGCCGAGCCCGACAAGGTCATCCAGCAGCTCTACGTCTTCACCAGCTGCCAGGTGCAGCTCAACCCCGCCGCCTGCGTCATCGTCCGCGACCCCAAGACCGGCGACGACAAGCCCCACTTCCTCGGCGTCCGCGACATCCTCAAGACCAGCGCCGAGGCCACCCGCGAGCTCCTCAAGCGCGAGCTTGAGATCAAGCTCGGCGAACTCGAGCAGCAGTGGCACTGGGATTCCCTCGAGCGCATTTTTATCGAGGAACGCATCTACCGCAACATCGAGAAATCCAAGACCTGGGAGTCCGTCCTCGCCGAGATCCGCGGCGGCCTGAAGCCCTTCCTCAAGCAGCTCAAGCGCGACGTGACCGATGAGGACATCACGCGCCTCACCGAGATCCGCATCAAGCGCATCTCCGCCTACAACCGCTTCCAGGCCGACGAGGCCATGAAGAAAATCGAGGAAGGCATCAAGGAGACGAAAGCCAACCTCCGGAAGCTCACCGAGTATGCCGTCGCCTGGTTCGAGATGCTCGCCGAGAAATACGGCAAGGGCATCAAGCGGAAGACCAGCTACGACGAGATCGAGCAGATCGACGCCTCGGAAGTCGTCTCGGCCAACCAGCGCCTCTATGTCAACCGCACGGACGGCTTCATCGGACTCAACTGGCGCCAGCATGAGTTCGTCACCGAGTGCACGATCCTCGACAGCGTCCTCACGATCATGGGCGACGCCTCGCTCAAGGTCACCAAGGTCGCCGACAAGACCTTCATGGGCCTCGATATCCGG
>JAHFTH010000085.1 GCA_023269445.1 Lacunisphaera sp. | reverse complement strand
CGAACAACAAGGCGCTGCCGGTGAATCAGAATACGGTCAACGGGATCTACCTCTACTACAAGATGAGCCGCTTTGCCGATGGCATGACGATGCTGAAGGAAGAGAGCCCGCTCTATTTGTATTTTGATACGGTGGCCAAATACGCCTACATCGGCACCCAGAACGAGCCGATCGGCGAGCGCGAAACCTGAGCGGCTTCGCCGCTATTTCGTCGCGGCGGCCAAGCCTTGGGTATTTCCGGGATTTAACCTCGGAAATATTCCTCGTAGCCGGTTCCCGCATTGGCTCGCGGGGTTTCACGTGAAGGCTTGGCCGCAGAAACAACTGAAGACTGCAGTGCGTGCGTGCGCACCGCAGACCGCAGGGTCGCGAAATAGTCACCCTGGGGATGATTGCTCCAGACATCGGCGCTCCGCGCTGGCAGTGCGGCCGAGGCGGGCGTTGTCCAGCCCACCACCAGACCGTAGATCAGCACCTCGGCCCCGCCATCGTAGGTCCAGGTTTCGAAGCCCCGGCCTTTGTTGCGCTGGATGGGATCGCCCAACAGGGAAATGATGGCCTCCGCCGACATGCCGACCTTCAGCAGGGCCCAAGGCGTCTGCTCCGCCGATAGCGAACCCAGCAGCAGCAGGCTGATCGCGAAGAGGCGCAGTCGGGTGGTCATGCAGTAAGCATCGACCGCGCTCTGAACTACTCGAGCCTCTAAGTGTTGGCTCGGGTAACCATGCGGTAAAAGTCCGGTCGCGTGCGGCCGCGGACCGATTTCCGCTCCGGAATTAACTGGTTTTTTCCGGTTTCGGCATCGGGGTTCCGCCCTTGGCCGCCGCTCGGCGAACAGGAAACCTGAGCGGCCCTATCAACGCGCGCCGGGCAGGGGCCACTTCTTCGCCGCAT
The DNA here is from genome assembly GCA_023269445.1 of Lacunisphaera sp. GTDB lineage: Bacteria > Verrucomicrobiota > Verrucomicrobiia > Opitutales > Opitutaceae > Lacunisphaera. Next base: position 11,582 of record JAHFTH010000085.1, on the reverse strand, counting down.
CCTCGATGATCAGCACCCAATCCTGTCCCCGGCCGGACGTGGGCGGCGCGTAGGTCTGGAAGCCATGCGTGCTAGTCGTGTGCACTTCGTAGCTCACACCGTAGCGCGGATCGAACCAGATTTCGCGCAGCCGGGCTGCCTTGAGGTTGTCCCGGTCGACCGTGAAGTTTTCGCCCCGCGGCGAGTAGATGAAGGCAAACGAGCCGTCGCGGGCGCAGGCCGCGCGGACTTTGGCGCCGCCGCTTAGCGGTGCGTCACGCAACATCCCCGGGGCGGGGACGAGCTGCTGATACGGCCGCGACTCGAAGAGCCGGCGGAGAACGCCCATCTGGAACGCGCCAGGCGTGTCGAGTGAATCCGACCAGCGTTGGTTGGCCCAGATCTGCGCTTCGCGGCCGGGCTGCCAGAATTGCCAGACGTTGTTGTTGCCGTAGGTGTGCCCGCAGGCTCCGGCGAGCATCGACCAATAGGCCGCCTGCCGGACATCATAATCGTCGAACCGGTCCAGCCGGCTCGCGTTGATGTAGTAGAAGCCGACCGGCATGGTCTCGTAACGTGACTCGCCGTCGAGGGTGGGCTTCACCGGAGTCAGCGCGTAGTCGTGTTCGGTCGAGAGGCCGTTGTCGTGGTCGTGCGCTCCGTGGGACGACTGCCCCATTTGAAAATCGAGCCAGGCGGTGTCGGGCAGGCTGTCCGAGGAGCGGCCGGGACCGCGTGGGTGATAGGTGATGAGATGCGCGCCGCCGTCACCCGCGTGCAGACCGGCGGCAAAGGCCTCGATCACGGCGCGATCCTCGGGTGAGCTGATGTCCTGGTCGCCGCCGAGGATCCAGATGACCGGGTCCTCGCGGTAGCGCCGGCCGAGAAACTCGCCGAAGGTCCGGGCACTCGCCGCCGTGAACAGCCGCTCCTTGTCGGTTTGCTTCCAGTAGTGGCCCCAGCTGGGTAGGAGACCCATGGTGAGACCGTCCTTCGCGGCCTCGCGCACCAGGGCATCCACGTGTTTGAAATACGCCTCGTTGGGCTGCGCCGGGTCAAGGTTGACGAGAGGCAGGTCGCCATTGGCATTCGGCGTGGTGACGCCTCCTTCCGAAGCGAGCACGGAGGCTTGGATCACGGTGAAGCCCTTGGCGGCGCGGTTAGCGAAATAGCCGGCAGCCTCGTCGCGGTTGAGCCGGCTGAAGAGGTCCCACGCGGTGTCGCCCAGATAGAAGAACGGGGTCCCGTCGGTGTATTCGAGAAAGCGGTGATCGGCCGTCACCCGCAACCGGCGCGGCTCGGCTGCGTGGCCACAGGCGATGACAGCGACGCTGAGCAGAAGAGCGAGACGGGCGAAAGCTTGGCGCATGGGCGGGGGTTGACGCCATGACACGACTCAACCGGAACCAGGTCAAGGCAGCCTTGCGGGCCGGGGAATCGGGCGGAGGCTTGACTCGACCTCATGTCTTTCCCTTGACCCCTTGTCGCCCCCTAGGAATGTGAGAGACATGCTGACGAACTGGGATGAAAAATACCGCAGGGGCGATGCGTTCTGGAACAAGGGCGCGCCGTCGCTGCCGCTGAAGCAGTATCTGGCGCGCCAGCCTGTGCGCGGCCGCACGCTGGTGCCGGGCTGCGGCCACGGCCATGAAGTCGTGCTGGCGGTGGAGCACGGACTGGATGCGATCGGCTTGGACATCGCGCCGACGGGGATTGCGGAGGCGCGGGCGCTTTATCCTCAACTGTCGGAACGTTTCGTCGTCGGGGACTTGTTCAACCCGCCGGCGGAGATGCGCGGCGCCTTTGACGTGGTGCTGGAGCACACCTGCATGAGCGGTCTGCATCCTTCGCTGCGCGCCAGCTACCGGCGCGGCATTGACCTGACGCTGCGACCGGGCGGCCTGTTGATCGGGGTGTGGTATATCAATCCCGACCTTGATCCCGGCGAGGAGGGCCCTCCATTCCCCTTTAGCGTGGCTGACCTGACGGCGCTCTTCGCGTTGGGCTACGAAATCGTGGAGGACTATGTGCCGGAGGTGGCCTTTCGCGGGCGCGAGGGCAGGGAACGCATCCGCGTGCTGCGGCGCGCCGGGTGACGAGCCATGAGAGTGATGTGCTACAAATGCTTTTGGCCGGAGCCGCTTTGCTGGTGCGGGTCGATCACGCCCATGCCGACGCGCACGAAGTTCGTCATTTTGATGCACCCGCATGAATTCAAGCGGATCAAGGCCAACACCGGGCGGCTCACGCACCTCTGCCTCGCCGACAGCGAGCTGCATATCGGCGAGACCTTCGACGGTCACGAGGCCGTGCAGGCGTTGATCAACGACCCGAAGAATTATCCCGTGCTGCTTTACCCGGGGAAGGGAGCGGTGGATCTGTCGACGGTCCAACCGTCCGACCCTCAACTCTCAACCCTCAACGCTCAACTCGAGTCGCGGCGACTCGTGGTCTTCCTGCTCGACGCCACCTGGCGGCTGGCGCGCCCCATGTTGCGCCTGAGCGCCAGCCTGCAACGGCTGCCCTGCATCATGTTTTCGAACGCGGCGCCCAGTCGCTACCTCATCAAGAAGCAGCCGGAGCCGGGCTGTCTCTCGACCCTCGAGGCCACGCATGAACTGCTGCTCGCCTTGGACCGCAGCGGACTCGACCACTACGCGCTGCCCAAACAGATGATCGACCTGTTCATGCGCATGCAGGAGATCCAGATCACCCGCACGGCGGAGAACCGGCGCCTCGGCATCCGCCGTCATGCGCTCAAGACTCCTCGGGCCAAGGCCAGCGTGATGCCGCCGCCCCGCCCGAAACGGCACAGAATATTTCCGAAGGGTCCCGCGCAATCGCCCACCCCCAAGGCCTGACCCTCGGGCCGGCCCTTACTTCATTAATTCGGCGAGCTTGTCGTTCACCGCGGCCGCCCAGATTTCGTAGCCCTTGGCGTTCGGGTGCAGCTTGTCGGGCATGATGTCCGCGGGCAGCGTGCCGTCGGCGGCGAGGAATTTGTCCCCGATATCCAGGTAGAACACCTTTTCGCCGTCGGCCAGTTTCGCGATGAGGGGGTTCGCGCCGATCACCGTGTTGCGGAGGGCATCGCCCGGATTCGCACGGGGAAAGATCGCGAGCAACAGGATCTTGGCGTCGGGGAAACGTGTGCGCAGATCCAGCACGATCGCGCCCACGCCCTCGGCGATTTCCGCCGAAGAGGCCGAAGGACTGTTGTTGGTGCCGATCATGAGCATGATGGCCTTGGGGTGATAACCTTCTCCCTCGCCATCCCGGAGGCGGTAGAGCACGCCCTGCACGGTGTCGCCACCGATGCCGAAGTTGCCGGTCTTGAGGGCACCGTAGTATTTCTCGAAGACGGCCCGGCCGCCGGTGCGCCACCCATCGGTGATCGAATCGCCCATGAACATGAGGTCGATGTCACCTTCCTTGACGCGCGCGACATTGTTCGCGTGCTTCTGGCGGTGGCCGGTGGCGAGGCCCGGGGCGAGCAGGGGGTTCACCCGCGGCGGACGGACGGCCAGCATGTCGGGATACTTGGCCGCGATGGCCTTGGTCGCGGGATCGACCTGCGCCAGAAACTTCTCGAGGGCTTTCGTGGCAATCGCAACTTCGTCCGCGGACGGACGCGCGATGGCCACTGCGGCCGGCGCGGGGGCGGGCAGCAGGGCCGACGGCGGCAAGGGCGGCAACAAGGCGGGCGGAGCGGGCGGGGTCGGAGCCACGACCGGCGCCGGAGTCACAGGTGCGGCCGGGGTAACATCAGCCGCGTGTCCGAGCGGAGCACGCAGCGCGAGCAGACAGAACGAGAGGACGGCAACGAGCCGGCGGGGAACGAGGGGTAGGTTCACGTCCACTTTTTCCTCTGAGCGGGCTCAGCCGGCAAGGAAAACCGTGGGGAGACGGAGTTTCACCTTACGAAGACACGAAGGTCTGACTTCGCGATTTTCCCTTGGCTGGCTTGGTTGAGGCGACCGCGGTGAATTTGTCATTCACTCCTGACATAGGGCTGTCAGGGCCCGTGGTAGAATGATACAAGTAATCGACTGCAAAACCCAACCCCCGAAAACATGACAACCGCCGCCATCGCCAAACAACTCGTCGCCCTTTGCCGCAAGGCCCAATGGGAGACCGCCCAGAAGAAATTATATGCCAGGAATGCCGTGAGCATCGAGGCCGAGGCCAACCCGGGCTCAGCCACCAAGGAAACCAAGGGTCGCAAGGCCATCATCGCCAAGGGCCGGCACTTCGCCGCCTCGCTGGAGAAGGTCTACTCCCTCAAGGTTTCGGCGCCGATCGTGGCCGACAAGGCCTTCGCCTGCACGATGAGCATCGACATGACGATGAAGGGGCAGGGTCGCATGAAGCTGACCGAACTCTGCGTTTACGAGGTCAAGCGTGGCAAGATCGTCTCCGAGCAATTCTACTACTGAGCCGGAACGGGAACGGTGCTGCCCATCCCGGACGTTGATCGGCGAGGGGACTGACTTTAAAGCTGCCCCTTGCGCCTCTCTCTCATGGAGAGGTCACGAGCGCCGCGGAAGACACCACGCAAATCCGGAGCGAATTGCCCTTTCTTGAGTAGCTTCGCAGTCACTCGGGAGCGCGACCGGCGTTTAGGTTGGGGCCGGTATTGTTCCGGCCAGAGAGATTCCGGCGTGTCGCTGTGCAGATAGTGCATTTTGCCTTTAGCGGTGACGCGATAAAGGGACAGGGCGTGGGCATGTGGCTTCTTGGGCTGCGGCTCGGAGTCGTCGACAATAGCGCAGATATCCCACCATCGTTCGCCGGTTCGCTTCACCAACCGGCCGAATGCGCGCCAGTATTCGTCGGCGACGGCAAGCAGCACGACCGGCTTGGCTACTCTGAGGATCATCCCGCGCTTGGTGTGTGTCGCTACGATGCGGCCATTTCTCGGCGGCTGACGATTCAAGATGGCGTTCAGCCGCCGCACTTCCATCTTCGTGGCCGGAATGGGCACGTGGAAGAAGGCGGTTTCGAGCGCGCAGTTGGTTTGGATCGGCATGGGTGATCAAGTAGCGGGCTTGAGTTTCCTAGGTTTCGTGTTGCCGACGAAATAAGGGGCTTGGGATTCCTGGACCAGCACCTCGGCTGGGATTTGCAGGCCGCGATGGAGCGCGCGGATCATGCTGATACTGAGCGGCCGTTTCCGGTTCATAACTTCGGAGACCTTGCTTTTACTCTGGAGGTAAGGTTCCAAATCGACGGGGGCCAGACCAGCCTGCTCCATGCGGAAGCGGATCGCCTCGATAGGGTCGGGGGCGGCAATAGGGAAGTGCTCTTCCTCGTATTTCTCCACCAGCAGCGACCACAGCTCCAGCTCGGCCTCGTCGGGAGAAGCCTTGTCCATCAGCGTCTCGATATAGGCGAGAGCCGCCTGGTGATCGCGCTCGGTCTTGATGACTTTGGCTTTCATGGTGGCAGGTTAAATAGTGGTGGCGTCGATCTTGTCGTATTCGGCGTGCGTGCCGATGAAGCGGATGAAGACGAGGCCGGTGTTGTAGTGGAGACGGACGATGAGTCGGTAGGTGTTGCCCTTGATGTTGAACGCGACCCGGTTACCGGGGAGGACGTCGGCTGTGTGGTAGCGGGCTTTGATTTCGGCGAATGATTTCCAGCGGTTCGATTTGGCTTCGTGATACCAGGCCTTGAGAGGCTGTTCCGAGTCGGCGTGGCGCTCCCAGAAGTCCTTTAGTGTCTTGCGGGAGATGACACGCATGCGATGACAGGCAGTGTTCCCAATATGGGAACCCTGTCAAGCCCCGGCTGGACGCGGAGATTCCCTCTTGGCGGGGGCGGGTGATGGGCTACAACTTCCTCGTTGCGAGCTGAACCCCATAACAACCCGTCCACGGCTCTGATCGGGGCGCAGCTTCTGTCGTTCCTGTGGATGCTCCCGGTGGCGTCGCTCGCCTTGCTGCTGCTCGTCGTCGCAGACTCCGGGCGTGGCCGTCTGTTCGCCTGCGTGTCGCTGCTTATAGCGACTCTGCCACTGGCCGCCACTATCGCTTGGCGCAAACGCACGAGAGGATGGTTCATAGGAGTGTTCTGCGGCGGGGCACTCTGGCTGGGCATGATGACGTCGATACTGGCTCTGGCGCCGACTGGACAAACGAGAGGTCGTATGGCGCACGCCTTCGCCGCCAAGGGACAAGCGTTTTCGCGCTACTCGCTGGGTAACCTGCTGCCCGAGGGCGATCAACTCCTGCTGGGTTTCACCCTCATGCCGCTGATTGATCCGCTCCTGACCACCACTCAGGCAGCGGAGCTCAAGCGCCTGACCGCGTCGCTCTACCGCGAATTGGAAAGCGATGCTGACTTTCAGGCGCTCGGCTCGGTGATGTCGGAGCCCTATGGCCAACTGCTGGGTCAGGCATGGAAGTCCAGCCACTCGTATGTCTATCTCCCGGCCACGACAGATCGTAGCCAGCCCCGGCCGGTGCTGGTCTTCTTTCACGGCAGCGGCGGCAACTTCAAAGTCTATCTCTGGATCCTGTCCAAGCTGGCAGATCGGTTGGGTTTCGCTCTCGTCGCTCCGAGTGACGGTCTCGGCAATTGGACGACAGACGAAAGCCGGGTGGGCCTGGACAACGCGCTCACTGCGGCCTCACAGGTGACGACAATCGACCACACTCGGGTTCACATCATCGGGCTTTCCAACGGGGGACTCGCGATCAGCCGACTGGCGGCGAGCCAAGGTTCGCAGTTCGCCTCAGTGGTCTTTCTCTCGCCGGTCTTTGCCACGCCGGAGATTCGCTCCAGTTCCTTTGGCGAGCAATGCCACGACCGCCGCGTGCTGGTCGTGGCGGGAGGCCGGGACGACCGCATCCCGCTCAGTTATGTCGAAGAGAACGCCGGGCAGATGACACGCGCCGGAGCGCAGGTGACGCTGACAGCCATTGACGAAGCGGACCACTTCCTCGTGTTCAGCCACCGCGACCAGCTCCTGCCGGTCCTGGAGGCGTGGTTCCGCCCCGGACGCTGATCGGCGAGGGGACTGGAAGACTATAACCCCTGCTATTGGATCCTGCGAAAATCAGCCGACGGCTTCCAGCACGGCCTTGGGGTGCTTGGCTGCGACGCGCAGGAGGACGCGGGCCGCGCCGGTGGGCTGACGGCGACCTTGCTCCCAATTGCGCAGGGTGGCCGGACTGATGCCGAAGGCGGCGGAGAATGCGTTCTGGCTCAGGCGCAACTTGGCCCGGATGGCGGTGACAGACTCGGGATCGATGCGATCCACGCGCGAGGCGGCCTTCTTGTTGCCGCGAAGATAGGAACCCGCTTCGCGGATGCCTTGGAGGAGATTTTGGAAATCAGCTTCTTTCATGGGAATTCGGATTTAACGTGGTTGGCGAGAATCTGGAGTTGGCGGCGATCAATGTCTTCCTGTTCGTTTTTGGCGTAGGCGACGATAAGGAGAATGAGGTGCTGGGAGCTGACGTGATAGTAGATGACCCGGGCGCCGCCACGCTTGCCCCGGCCCTTGGCCGGCCGGCGTAGCTTGCGGAGACCCCGGCTACCGGGAATCAAGTCGCCCGCGTCGGGGTGGACGGTGAGCAGCATCTCCAATTCCAAAATATCAGCCTCGGACAGGATGCCGGCAGCGGACTTCTCGAAAGTAGGGAAGCGCACAAATTCCACTCGGGCAATGTGCGCCATTGGCGTATCTTGTCAAGCGGCCTTGCTCGCGGACCCGGGGCGCAGATGAAGCTGAGAGCCTTTGCCGGGGACCGAACACTTCCTCGGATTCAGCCTGCGGTTTGCGGCAAGGGCTGGCCCTGAAGTCCTGCCAGGATGGTAGGGTCTCAGGCGCGGGCGCTCCATGGCAGAGACTGACACTATGGTTCCGCCCCGGACGCTATCAGCGAGGGACTGAAAGACTTAAAATCTAGACCCCTTTGCTCTGTCCCTTTAATCGACCAAAGCCGCCCCATGGCCTGCGCTCTGGCTTGACTCAATAGTAGCGTCTAGCGGCCCGACCCCGTCCGGCTGCCGCCCTCAAGTTGTCGTCTTGGGATCGTCCCCAACGGTCTTACTCTCGGTTGGCGCACGATGAGAAGGAGCCGACGGGAAAGCAACAATAGTGCCTCTAGCAGCCACGATAGCCTCTACGCAACGACGAGCGAAATCGGCATCTCCAGATTCCTTCATGTGTTTCGCGGCGAAGAAAAGATCCGACGTGCGGATGAGGGCAATTTGAGCGCGTTTCGCTGCGGATAGGCATTTGTCGGTAAAATAATCTGCTCGTTCAGCAGGCGCCTGAAGGCGATAGGCGTTTCCGAATAGAATCCCCTGTGCGTGTTCTTGAACATCGTCACGAGCAAAGTCTTCACTGAGGTTTCGCTCGAGTTGGCTCATCTTGTCGATGTTGATTGGTTTGGTGTCCTTTCCCTCGGCTTCTCCGAGAAAACGCTTCCCGTTCCAGACAAAAACTGAATCAAAATCTGATTCTGTATCCTTGTAGCGTTCTGCTTTGAGGCCAAACAGCGACAGGCCTTCGAGTATTGCATCCTCTAGTTCACTTCCATTTGCATAAAGAAGCCGCCGAAGGCTGCGCTCCCGTTCCAATCGAATAGCCAACTGAGATCGCTCAACCTGAAGCTTCTCAATCTCTTCACTTTTTGCACTCACCGCAGCCTCAAGTCCCCGCTCAGTAGCAATCCGATAGTCTTCGGAATTTGCCCATGCTGGTTCAGGAGTGGTTTCTCGCTCACTAGTCAATGCGAGGTCGATTTGAAGCATGTCCGAAACAAGTTGATTCCCGAATGACAGCGCCGCCTTAGTCCAAAATTGCTTCTCGCCTTTCTTCTCAGTGAATTTGTCTTTGTCGTAGCGCAGCATGGGCAGCAAAACAAAGGTGCCGGGCTTGGCGGCGGCTCCATACTTTGAAATGGCACCGACCGTTTTGGCCCCTGTCTTCGTCACCAGCATGGATGGAACTGCGGTCATGCTAAAATAAACCTCGTATGAACTGAGATGGCCAAACTCAGCCCAATAAGCGGCAAGTGCCTTCAAGTCGCGTGCAGGTCTGATCTCCTTACCCCGAGCGGAGACCAACTCTGTGAATGCTAGCGGAAGGAGCGCGTAATTTTTAATCAAATCGACGTATGTTGTCGTATGGCGGTTCTTTCCGGTGCCTGAATAATCGCGTTTGCCTGTATCTATGTATATCTCGGTGAGCTCTGACATGAATACGATTATAGTCTTTCCATGCTCAGCTGCTAGGCGGAGTTGCTCGCGCCAGCGCGCAATGGATTCAGTCAGTCGAAATGATGGATGCTCTCCAAGACTCGGTTTACCTTGATAGTGTTCTGTGACCCAAGACGTGAACGGAGTGATGTCTGGGCAGAAAACGATCACATCAAAATCGAGAAGCGACTGACTAGAGTCTATCGATACGAAGTTTTTAGAGAAACCGGGAATCTCGAATCCAACGGATGCAAAACTTTTTGCCACAGTGAGACGAGAACACTCCTACGGCTTGGCTTTGCAAGCTTCGGATTACCGCACGACTATCGACAGATGCCCTTAGAGCGATGAGAGAATGGTGTTCAGGGTCTGGCTGGGCCTCAATGCCGCCGACGCCTTTGCTTCGTCCGGTTGGTAATATCCACCTATGTCCGTGGGCTTACCCTGCACACTGATCATTTCCTGAACTATCTGTTTCTCGGCTGAAGTCAATTTCTCAGCCACAGGCTTGAAAATTGACTGAAGGCTAGAGTCGAGAGTCTGGGAGGCTAGAGCTTGGGCCCAATACAACGCCAAGTAGAAGTGCGAGCCGCGGTTATCTATGCCGGCGCCGACCTTGCGGGCGGGGGACTTGTCGTTCTCCAGGAACTTGCCATTGGCCTCGTCGAGCGTGTCGGCGAGCACCTTGGCCTTGGCGTGCTTCTGCGTGATGGCAAGGTGCTCGAAGGACGCGGCGAGGGCAAAGAACTCGCCGAGGCTGTCCCAGCGCAGGAAGTTCTCCTGCGTGAACTGCTCGACGTGCTTCGGGGCCGAGCCGCCGGCGCCGGTCTCGAACAGGCCGCCGCCGTTCATCAGCGGGACAATCGAGAGCATCTTGGCGCTGGTGCCGACCTCGAGAATCGGGAAGAGGTCGGTAAGGTAGTCGCGGAGGACGTTGCCCGTGACACTGATCGTGTCCTGTCCGGCCTTGAGGCGGACGAGCGTGGCGAGGCAGGCGTCGGCCGGGGCGAGGATCTTGAGGTCGAGGCCCGTGGTGTCGTGCTGCGCGAGATAGGTCTTCACCTTCGCGATGACCTGGGCGTCGTGCGCTCGCTCGGCGTCGAGCCAGAAGATGGCGGGCGTCGCGCTGAGGCGGGCGCGGTTGACGGCCAGCTTCACCCAGTCCTGCACGGGAGCGTCTTTGGTTTGGCAGGCTCTCCAAATGTCGCCCGCCTGAACGGCGTGCTCCATTAAGGTTTGAGGGAGGAGGTCGGAGGTGGGAGGGATGGTGACGACGCGGATGGTGCCGTTGCCGGGGGCGACGAAGGTCTTGTTGTGCGAGCCGTATTCCTCGGCGGCCTGGGCCATGAGGCCGACGTTGGGGACGGAGCCCATGGTCTTCGGGTCGAAGGCGCCGTGCTTCTTGCAGAAGTCGATCGTGGCCGCGTAGACGCCGGCGTAGCAGCTGTCGGGGATGACGCAGAGGGTGTCCTGACCCTTGCCGGCGGCGTTCCACATCTGGCCGGAGGTGCGGATCATGGCGGGCATGGAAGCGTCGATGATGACGTCGCTCGGCACGTGGAGGTTGGTGATGCCCTTGTCGGAGTTGACCATCGCGACGGCGGGGCGGGCGGCAAAGACGGCGGCAATGTCGGCCTCGATGGCGGCCTTCTGGTCCGCGGGGAGGGTGGCGATCTTGCCGAGGAGGTCGCCGAAGCCGTTGTTCAGGTCGACGCCGAGCTTGGCGAGGGTGGCGGTGTGTTTGCTGAAGAGGTCCTTGAAGAACACGCGGACGCAGAGGCCGAACATGATGGGGTCGGAGACCTTCATCATCGTGGCCTTGAGGTGGAGCGAGAAGAGGACGTCGTCCTTCTTGGCCTTGGCGATCTGCTGGGCGAAGAAGGCGCCGAGGGCGTTCTTGCTCATGAACGTGCCGTCGATGATCTCACCGGCCTTGAGCGGAGTCTTTTCCTTGAGGACGACGACCGGATCGGCGGTGCCGTCGGCCTTGGGCGCGGGGACGAACTCGATGCGCACCGTGGTCGCGGCGGCGACGGTAACGGACTTCTCGTTGGAGAAGAAATCATCGTGGCCCATCGTGACGACGGAAGTCTTGGAGGTGGGCGACCACGCGCCCATGGAGTGCGGATGCTTGCGGGCGTAATCCTTGACGGCCTTGGGGGCGCGGCGGTCGGAGTTGCCTTCGCGAAGGACGGGGTTGACGGCGGAGCCCATGACTTTCGCGTAGCGGGCCTTGGCGTCTTTCTCGGCGTCGGTCTTGGGCGCCTCGGGCAAGTCGGGGAGGGCGTAGCCTTTCTTCTGCAGCTCGGCGATGGCGGCCTTGAGCTGCGGGACCGACGCGCTGATGTTGGGCAGCTTGATGATGTTGGCCTCGGGCTTGAGGGTGAGGG
>JAHFTH010000001.1:31777-50078 GCA_023269445.1 Lacunisphaera sp. | reverse complement strand
CCTCCTGCCCAGCGACGTCGTCGGCACGATGATCTTCTCGCCCAAGGACGGCGGCTTCACCACCCACAAGGGCCCGATCTTCGCCAACATCGTCCTGGCCGACGAAATCAACCGCGCCCCGGCCAAGGTCCAGTCCGCCCTCCTCGAGGCCATGCAGGAACGCCAGGTCACCATCGGCGGCCACTCGCACATTCTGCCCAAGCCTTTCTTCGTGATGGCCACCCAGAATCCCGTCGAGCAAGAGGGCACTTATCCGCTCCCCGAGGCGCAGACCGATCGCTTCCTCTTCAAGCTCCTCGTCGATTACCCGTCCGCTGCCGAGGAATCCCTCATGATGGAGAAATGGGGCCAGGTCACCAAATCGCCCGTGCTCAAGGCCGTCTCTAGCGGCGAAGAACTTCTCGCCCTCCGCGCACACGTGGACGCCATCCACGTCGCCCCCGCCGTGCAGGCCTACATCCTCGCCCTCGTCCGCAGCTCGCGCGACCTCGCCGCCCAAGCCGAGGGCACCAACGGCACCGCCAAGCGCCTCCTCAACTTCGGTGCGTCGCCCCGCGCCTCGCTCGCGCTCTTCCAGGCCGGCCGCGCCCTCGCCTGGCTCCGCGGCGCCGACTACCTCTCACCCGCCCTCGTGCAGGAGATTTTCCACGACGCCCTGCGTCACCGCGTCGGCCTCACCTACGAAGCCGAGGCCGAGGGCCTCAGCACCGACAAGGTGCTCGACCAGGTCCTCATCCGCACCCCCGTGCCGGCGAAAGTCTGATTTTCATCTGTAGGAGCGGCTTTACGCCGCGATCTATCTTCGCGGCGTAAAGCCGCTCCTACAAAACCCGATGTCTGTCCAAACGCCCGCTTCCCTCGTCACCTCCCAGCTCGCGCTGCTCAAGCAGCTCGAGTGGCGCGTGCGCCATGCGGTGGAGAATGTGCTCAGCGGCGAATACCGCTCCGCCTTCCGCGGCCGCGGCATGGAATTCGACCAGGTCGTCAAATACACCTACGGCGACGACATCCGCGACATCGACTGGAACGTCACCGCCCGCCTCGGCGAACCCTACCGCAAAAAATTCATCGAGGAACGCGAGGTCTCCCTGCTCCTCCTCTTCGAGGACAGCGTCAGCCTGCAGTTCGGCTCCTGCGCGCAGTCCAAGCGCGAAGCCCTGCTCGAACTCGCGGGGCTCGTCATGATGCTCGGCGCCGTCAACCGCGACCGCGTCGGCTTCCTCCACGCGTCCGAATCCGGCTACACGCTTAAAGAACCCGTGCGCGGCCGCGGCCAGATTCTCCACGCCGCCGCGCAACTTTTAGGACAGCCGGCCCCCCCTCTCACCTCAGACCTCACACCTCCGTCCTCCGGCACGTCCGTGCCGTGGCGCCTCCTCGCCAAGGCCGCGCCGCGCCACAGCATTCTGATCTGGCTCGGCGATTTCCCGCCGCGCATCGAGCCCGAGGGCTGGTCCGTGCTCACGCGTCGCTACCAGACGATGGGCTTCCGCGTCGAAGATCCGTGGGACCGCGAACTGCCCTTCGAGCGCATCCTCACGACCTACGACCCCGTCGCCGGCCGCATCGTGAATCTAAACGGCGCCTCCTCCGCGCAACGCGACGCCCACGCCGAGTGGGTCGCGCAACGCGACGCTTCCTTCCGCGCCCTCTTCCCCGCGCCGCTCAGCCGCCTCACCGTCGGCACCAATCAGGAACGCCTCGAGGCCCTCGTCCGCTTCTTCCACGCCCGCATGGCCGCCGGCAACCGCCGGTGACCGGCGGAAAGTAACAAGTCACAAGGACCAAGTAACAAGAAATCATGACAACAGAGCCTTCAGCCTCTTGGCACTTGTCACTTGCCCCTTGGCACTTCGTCTCATGACGCTGACCAACTACACCTTCCATGATCCGTGGTGGCTGCTCGCGCTGCTCGCCCTGCCACTGCTCATGTGGGTGCGCGGCCGGCGCGGCGCCCCGGTGCTGGTCGTGCCCTTCGCCGCCTCGTGGCACCGGCCTTCTTTCATCCCCAGCTCGCGCTGGCCCGCCGCATTCGCCGTGGTCGGAATCATTCTGCTGATCGTCGGCCTCGCCCGCCCGCAAATCGTCGAGGACAAGCGCGAGGTGAAACAGCAGGGCTACGACCTCATGCTCGCGATCGATCTCTCCGGCTCGATGCTCGCCGAGGATTACGAGCGTTCCGTTCCTCTTGCGCGCGGCGGTGGCACTGAGCGCATTAACCGTCTCCAAGCCGTCAAGCCCATCATCCAGGCCTTCATCAACCAGCGCACCAGCGACCGCATCGGCATGGTCGTGTTCTCCGGCCGCGCCTACACGCTCGCCCCGCTCACCTTCGACCACGAGTGGCTGGGCCGTCAGGTCGAACGCCTCAAGCTCGGCATGATCGAGGACGGCACCGCCATCGGCGACGGCCTCGGCGTCGCGCTCACCCGTCTCGAACAGGCCAAGCGCGTGGGCGACAGCAAGCGCAAGGGCGCCTTCGTCGTCCTCATGACCGACGGCGCCAACAATCGCGGCCTGCTCACGCCGGAACAGTCCACCGAGATCGCGAAGTCCCGCGGCATCCCCGTCTACACCATCGGGGCCGGCAAGGACGGCCTCGTGCCGATGCCGGTGTTCGACGACAACGGCAACAAGATCGGCTACCGTCGCGCCCTCTCCGACCTCGATGAGGGCCAGCTCCGCACCATGGCCGATGCCACCGGCGGGAAGTTCTTCCGCGCCTACGACCTCGACACCGCCGAGAAAGCCTTCGCGGCGATCGACGCGGCGCAGAAAATCGAGTTCCAGGCGAAGTCCTATCTGCTCACGACCGAGCTGTTCCACTGGTGCGCCATCCCCGGTGCCGCCATGCTCTTCCTCGGCGCGCTCGTCGCCGTGCCGCCGGCTTTACCTTTCCGACGCAAGCGCGCCTCCGCCACCGCATGAGTTTCCACTCGCCGCACATCCTCTGGCTGCTCGTGCCGCTCGTGCTCCTGTTCTCGTGGGAACTGGCCCGGCACACCGTGCGCGCCGCCGTTACCTGGCCCAAGATCGCCCGCGCTTGGGCCGGGGCCTTCGATGTCTCGCTCGGCTCCCAACACACCACGGCCGAGACCCGTCCGCGCATCTGGCTGTGGTTCGGACTCGCCCTGTGCATCGTCGCCCTCGCCCGCCCGCAATGGGGCGTGATCGAGGAACAGGTCTTCGACCAGTCGCGCGAGGTCATCATCGCCGTGGACCTGTCACGCTCCATGCTGGCACAGGACGTGAAACCCTCGCGCCTCGACCGCAGCAAGCTCCTCATCCAGTCGCTCCTCGATGGCCTCAAGGGCGAGCGCGTCGGCCTCGTGCTCTTCGCCGGCACGGCCTTTCTCCAGAGCCCGCTCAGTTCCGACTACGAGGTGCTCCGCGAATTTTTGCCCGCCCTCAATCCCGACTATCTCCCCGAGGGCGGCTCCAACTACAAGGCCATGCTTGAGGCCTCCATGCAGGCCTTCGGCACGTCCACCGCCGACCGCTACCTCATCATCCTCAGTGACGGTGAGAGCACCGTGGACGACTGGAAGGGTCTCACCGATTCGCTCAAGACGAAAGGCATTCGCGTCATCGGGCTCGGCGTCGGCACGGCCCAGGGCTCGTTCATCCCCGACTCCGCCGGCGGCTTGGTGAAGGACGAACGCGGTGCCGTCGTCATGTCGCGCCTCAACAGCTCCACCCTGCAGGAACTCGGGCAGCTCACCGGCGGAGCCTACACCGACGCCAGCGCGTGGATTGATCTCCCGGCCCTGCTGGGCAAGACTGTCGAAGCCGGCAAGAAAGGCGAGTTCGCCGAGAAAAACACCGCCCGGCTCATGGAGCGCTTCCAATGGTTCCTCGCCCCCGGCCTGCTGTTTTTGCTCTGCAGCTTCTGGGCCGAGTTCCCCGTTCGCCCGCGGGAAAGGGCTCTGCCGCTGGGCAAGGCGGGAGGCCGGAGACTGGAGACGGGAGGCCGGATAATCCAGCAATCCGCCGCCGTTCTGCTGTTTTTCCTCCTCGCCTCCGGCCTCCCGCCTCCCGCCTCCGGCGCTGAAAGCGCCCAAGACACCCTCGCCGCGCCGCTCAGCAAGACCGTCGCCCGGCTCGCCGAGCAGCCGGGCCTCAGCGCCAAGGATTGCGCCGAGCTCGCCACGACCACGCTCACCTACGGCCAGCGCGTGAAATCCGCCCAGCAGCAACCACCGGAGAGCGTCATCCGCGACGCCCTGCACGGTGTGGACGTGGGCGAGAAACTCGACGCCCGCACCGCTGACTGGCCCAAGCTGCGCTCCGACCTCGAGGAACTGCTCAAACGCGAGGAGCAGAAAAAGGACGACCAGAAGCAGGACCAGAAAAACGAGGACCAGAAGAAACAAGACCAGCAACAAAAGCCGGATCAGCAGCAGTCGCAGGATGAAAAGAAAAACGACCAGCAAAAGCAGGACGAACAACAGAAGCAGCCGGAGCAGCAGCAAAAACAGAACCAGGACGCTTTCGGCGACATGAAGGACAAGGAGGAGAAAAAATCGGAGCAGAAACCACCGCCACCCAAGCCCGGCACCCAGAAGGTCGGCGGCCAGCAGGACAAGAAGCCCACCGAGCAGGTGGACCCCGAGCTCGCCATGCCGCTCCAGAAACTCGACCAGGTCCGCAACCAGGATTCTCCCGCCAAGCTCCAGCAACTCATGCAGGGCCAGCCCCAGCAAAAACCCAAGCCCAACGGCAAGGACTGGTAATTTCCATGCTCTCACGTCTCATGTTCATCGTTACACACCCCGCCCTTTGGGCACCCCTCTCCAGAGGGGATTCCAAAACAGGCTCCGCCAAATTCCCCTCTATCAAGAGGGGTGGCGCGCAGCGCCGGGGTGTGTTGGCCTTGATCTGCACCGTGCTTCTGAGCACTGCCGCCCTCGCCCAATCTGTGCGCTGGGATCCGCCGGGCGGCCAGTTCGGCTTCAATCAGGTCAGCCAGCTCTCGCTCATCTTCGAGGATTGCGAACCCGACGGCGACCCGACCATTCCCACGGTGGACGGCCTGCAATTCGGCCGGCCCTCGCAGAGCAGCCAGACGAGCATCGTGAACTTCAAGATGTCGCGGACCTTCTCGTTCGTGTTCCCCGTCCGCCCGGCCAAGCGCTCCGGCGTCACCATCCCCGCCTTCGAGATCAAGACTGACAAGGGCACGCTCAAGGTGCCGGCCGCGAATTTCACCGTCGGCGACGCGACCGTCGGCAACTCCGGCCTGTCCGTGGACGATGTCGCCTCGGCCAAGCTGGCTGTGCCCCGCAACTCCGTGTGGGCGGGCGAAGTGTTTCCCGTTTCCTACACGCTTGATGTCGTGCGCCGCTACTTCCACTCGCTCGGCAGCAATCTTGACTGGCCGGGCGCCCCTGTTGTCGCCGAAGACTGGACCAAACCCGATCCCGCCGAGGTGTTGATCCGGGGCGAGCGCCATGTCGCCTCTACCCAGAGCACCCGCGGCACCATCAAGCAGCCCGGCATCTACACGCTCAAGCCCGCCTCGCAGATGGTGAACCTGATGGTCGGCTCCACCGGCTTCGGGCTGTTCACCCAGCCCAACGTCGAGCAGCGCCAGCTCGAGTCGAATCCCCTCGAGCTCACCGTCAAGGCGCTCCCGCCCGCCCCGCTCGACTTCAGCGGTGCCGTCGGCGAGTTCGCCTTCATCTCCAAGATCGTGCCCCTCACCTCCGGCGTCGGCGAACCCATCACGTGGACCCTTGAGCTCAACGGCACGGGCAATTGGCCCGACCTCACCGGCCTGCCCCAGCGCGAAGTCTCCAACGATTTCCAAGTCGTCCAGCCCAAGTCCAAGCGCACGATGAAGGACGGCGCGCTCTTTGAGGGCAGCCTCACCGAAGACGTCGTGCTCGTGCCGACCCGGCCCGGCACCTACCGCCTCGCCCCGGTGCGCTTCAGCTACTTTGACCCCAAGTCCGGCAGCTACAAAACCATCACCACCGAGCCCGTAACCGTGACGGTCACGGGCGCCCCGGCACCCCTCGTGCCGCCGGCCAGCTCCGGCGCGCCGGTGCAATTCTCGCTCGCGCCCGCTCCGTCGGCTTCGACCGCCCCCGCGGTGCCTGCTGGCGTCGCCCCGGTCCCGCCCGAAAATCTCCCGCGCGACCCCCTCGCGGAATCCGCCACTGGCTTCGCGCCCCTGCCCAACCAGAACCTTGTCCTCATCTGCCTTCTGTCCTCCATCCTCTGTGTTCTCTCCGTCTGGCTGACCCTCGCCGCCCTGCGCTCGCGCGAACTCGATCCGCAACGCCGCCGCCGCGAGGCGCGCCGCGCCCTCGTCGCCGCGCTTAAGGAATTGGGGACTTCCTCGCTACTCGCTACTCGCTACTCGCTACTTCGCATTTGGCAGTCCGAGACGGCCAGACTCTGGGAAATTCCGCACGCCGCGCCGGGCACACCGCTGGTTCACGCCAGTGTCGGCCGGCACGCGAAGGACGCCGCTACGCCCTGGGCTAAACTCTGGTCCGAAGCCGACCGCGCCCTGCACAGCCGCGACACCGCCCTGCAGGCCGACTGGCAATCGCGCGCCGAGAACGCCCTGCAGGCCGTGAAGGTCCCCGGCTGGAATCCCTTCACGCTCCTCGCCGGCCGCAACCTGCTACCCTTCCTTTTCACGCTCGTGGTGCTACTCGCCCCCGTCGCCGCGCAAGCCGACACCGGCACTGACGCCTACAAGCGCGGCGACTTCACCACGGCCGGAACCGAGTGGACGAAAACCGTCAGCGCTGCCCCGACCGACTGGGCTGCCCATCACAATCTCGGCCTCTCCCTCGCCCAACAGGACCGCTGGGCCGAGGCCACCGCACAGTGGACCAGCGCGTTTTTGCTGAACTCCCGTGCCGACACAACGCGCTGGGATCTGGCGCTCGGCCTGCAGCGTTCCGGGCTGGCCGAACCCCAACTGGTCGAACTCTCCCGCGGCAAGGGCCGCTATCAACTCGCCCGTCTCGCCACCCCGGCCGAGTGGCAGTTCACGCTCGTTGTCGCCGCACTGCTGCTCGCGGCCGCGCTCATCATGCTCCTGCTGCAAGGCTACCGGCGCATCGGCGGTTGGGGCAAACCCACCGCCCTCGTCACCATTCTGCTGGCCATGCTGCTTGCCGCGGCCGCGACCTTCAGCCTCCGCACTTATGGCCCGCTGGCCAATCCCGAGGCGGTCTTCGTCTGGAAAGCCGGCACGCTCCGCAGCATCCCCACCGACGCCGACACTGCGCAGAAAACCTCACCTCTCTCCGCCGGCTCCATCGCCGTCGTGGAGAAAACTTTCCTCGGCTGGACCAAGCTCAATTTCCCCGGCGGCCAGACCGGCTGGGTGCGGACCGAGGATCTGATCGCGCTGTATCGGTAACTCTATCGACACACCCCGGCGCTTCGCGCCACCCCTCTTCCTAGAGGGGAATCACGGCAGCGCTGTTTCAGATCCCCTCTATCAAGAGGGGTGCCCGTCAGGGCGGGGTGTGTTGCCTTGAGCCCAACCCCATCAAAACTTCACTTCGTCTGGAACCACTTCGCGTCGCCGGGCTGGTGGCTCCAGTTCTCGAGCAGCGGGAAAATCTCCGCCACCGTGCGCGCGACCGCGAATTTTCCGTGGATCGTCGCGTGCATGAATTTCTCCGCGACGATCTTCTCGTTGAACCGGAGCAGGTCGTCGTAGAAGCCGTCCTGGTTGAGGAGCACGACCGGTTTCCGCAGCACCTCGAGGTGCGCGAGCGTGAGAATTTCCATCAGCTCCTCCAGCGTGCCCCAGCCGCCGGGCAGCGCGAGGAACGCATTGGCCCGCGTTTCCATGAGCATCTTGCGCTCGCGCATCGTGAGCACCGAGATCAGCTCGTCCGCCTCGGTGAACTCCAGCTCGCGCTCCTTCATGAACTCCGGGATGACGCCCACCACGCGGCCGCCGCCCGCCTTCACGCCGCGCGCCACCGCGCCCATCATGCCGGTCTTGCCGCCACCATAGACGAGCGTCCATTGCCGCCGGGCCATCTCTTCGCCGACCTGCGTCGCCGTGGCGTAATACTTCGGATCGAGCCGGTCGCTGGAGGAGCAGTAGACGCAGAGGGACTTCATCCACTTCCTAAAACCACGGATGACCCGGATTGGCACGGATAATTTTCTGCGTGCGCCGGCCGTCTTATCCGTGTTCATCGGTATCACCCTTGGCCCTCCCTCCCCCAGTCTATCGCGGCCGGCTCGCGCCGTCGCCCACCGGCCTGCTCCACCTCGGCCACGCCCGGACTTTCTGGACGGCACAGGAGCGCGCCCGGGCGGCCGGCGGCACCCTCCTCTTCCGCAACGACGACCTCGACCCGGCGCGCTGCCGCCCGGAATTCGTCACCGCCATGCAGGAGGATATGCGCTGGTTCGGCCTGGAGTGGACCGGGGCCATGGTTTCCCAGAGCGAACGCCTCCCGCTCTACCGCGCGGCCCTCGCCCGGTTGCACGCCGCCGGCTGTATCTATCCGTGCTCTTGCACCCGGCGCGATGTCCAACAGGCCGTGACTGCTCCGCATGAGAACACCGACGAGCCACTCTACCCGGGAACCTGCCGCCCGGAGAATCTGGCTCCCAGCTCCCCGCTCCTCGCTCCCCGCTCGCCGGCCCAAGGGGACGGCGTCAACTGGCGCTTCCGCGTGCCCGACGGAGAGACACTGGTGTTCACCGACGGCCACGCCGGCGAGCAACGCGCGATAGCCGGCCGCGACTTCGGTGACTTCCTCGTCTGGCGGAAAGACGATGCGCCCAGTTACCAGCTCGCCTGTGTCGTGGACGACGCGGCCATGGACATCACCGAGGTCGTGCGCGGCGCGGACCTGCTGAAATCCACCTTCCGTCAGGCACTCCTGTATCGCGCGCTCGGCCTGAGACCGCCGGCGTTCTATCACTGCCCGCTGATGACCGATGAAAAAGGCGTCCGCCTCGCCAAGCGCCACGACGCCCTCGCGCTCCGCACCCTGCGCGAGTCGGGGCGCCCGCCCGCCGAAATCAGATCGGCGTGGGTTAGTGGATGAGCGGATTCCGCCACATGGCCGGCAGAATCGAATCGGTGCCGTGGATGTAGTTGCGGTAGTAGAGCCAGAAGATCAGTCCCCCGAGGCCGAAGAGGAAAAGAATTTCCCCGAGGCTGCCCGCCGCCGAGCGGCTGGTGCGGCGCAGGGATTGCACGAACCAGACGATGCCGGGCGCGACGGCGAACGCCACCAGCGAGGCCCCGAACAGAATCATGCCCATGATGAAGAGCGTGCGCAGCAGCGGGTCGCCGATCAGGCGGGCCTTGTAGGAGATGATCTCGTTGCACAGGGCGAGCAGGAGCAGGCAGCACGGGAGCACGTAGTAGCGTTCGAGCGTGGCGGAGGCTTTCATGACGAGTGAGAGTGAAAGGGAAAGTGAGAGTGGGCAACAATCCGCAAATCAGGCCGGTTTTCACGACGCACTTGCACCAGCTTGATTTCTGACCCTCTTCACCTTCACTCTCCCTTCCCCATGGCGACCTATGTTTATGAGACCATCCCCCGGCAGGCCGGCGCCGCGCCGCGCCGCTTCGAGGTCGTGCAGAGCATGAAGGACGCCCCGCTCCAGCGCCATCCCGACACGGGCGAGCCCGTGCGCCGCGTGATCAGCGGCGGCTACGGCCTCATGAACAAGCAACCCACTGCGGCCTTCCCCCCGAAAAAAGCGGCCGCCTCCTGTGCCCCCGGCTGCGCCTGCCACAGCGGACCGCGCGTCCCTGCGGCCTGACTTTATGATCAACTACCACAAGCCCGACCTGTCCCAGCACCCACCCCGCAGTCCCCGTGTGCGGCTCGGCGGTTTTGCCCACTTGCCCCGGCTGATCGACAAGGCCCGCGCGACTCTTGCCGGCACCAACGGTGACTATCACTACAACTGCGCGATGGACGCCCATTTTTGGGAATTCACCGGTCTCAACGCCGACACTTTCCTGGCCGAGGTGAAAACCGGCAAATGCGACTACGACCTGCTCACCTGCGTCATGGCCGGCATGCAGCCGAAGCGCACCAAGTTTGAAATCGCCGCCTGGTCGGCCTGGTTGGAAAACCGTCCGCCCATGGCCCCGGAAGGCCGGGCTTTCTTCAACCAGCTGCACACCGCCGTCGGCCCCCGCCGCGAGGATATCGCCAACTGGTTCGACCTGCTCGATCTCGAGGACTTCACGTCCTTCGGCGGATATTCCTAGAGCTCGGTATACTTGTCCGACCGGCCGCGCGCTTTCTCCACGGGATATTTCGCCGCGTTCTTGACCAGCTTGGCCTCGATCGCCTTCGCCAGGTCAAGGCCGCCGATGTTGGCGAACTCCAGCGCGTAGATCACCACGTCGGCCAGCTCGTCCTCGATCTTCTCCCGTTTCTTCGGGTCGGCCAGCGTTGCGGCCGAGGCCTGGGACTCCGTCCACAGGAAATGCTCCATGAGTTCGCCCGCCTCGGCGGCTAGCGCCATGCTGAGGTTCTTGGGTGAGTGGAACTGCTCCCAGTCCCGCGCCCGCGCAAAGGCCAGCACCCGCTCGCGTAATTCCCCCACGGTCGCCGTCGCATCGGTCATCGGTTTCATAGGTGCGCACCCTGCGCCCAAAACTGTGCCGGTGCAAGATTCGGCATGATGCCATGGTTGGCACGCTTCCGGCTAAAGATGCCCCTTGTGGAACGGTTCCGCTTGGGCACCTTCTGCAATCTGATCCATGGCCAACGCCACTCCAGTCAAACGTCCCGCTGCCGGCACTTCGCTTACGAAGGCCGCCATGGGCTTTGGCCTGCGACAGCAGCAGCAGTGTGCGTCCATTTGGGTCACCAAACACGCGCCCGCGGGCTGCCTGGCCTGACGCGATAGACCGACCAAGGTTATCGCCCCCTCCCAGGAGACCGCCGGTGCCACCACCGCCGCCTCCGTCATTTTTTCATTTTTCCGTCCATGCATACGATCATCCACCGCCACCAACACCAAAGATTCCCCGCCGCGAAGACCTCCCCGGACTTCCGCTCGCCGCACTATGAGTGCATGGATCAGCCGCAGGCCCTCAAGCTGGCCGTCTATGTGCCCGGCGTGGATGCCACCGGCGTGGAACTCACTACGCAAGGCACCGACTTGCACCTGACCGCGCGCAAGCCCCACTACCTCCGGGTGAACTGGCCGGCGCTCCACCTTGAGTCGGCCCAGCGCGACTACGTGCTGAAGCTGCGCCTCGGCGTGGGCTACGATTTCGACGCCCTCCAGGCCTCGATGACCCGCGGCGTGCTCACCATCGTGCTGCCCAAGCGCCGGCCGGCTCTCACCGAACCGGTCGTGCCGCAGCGCCAGGTGGCATAGCCCCCGGATCCAGGAACCCGTGCGTGTGCCGCCCGCGGTGCGCGCACGGGTTCTTTGTTTTTCTTGGAACAATTCCGACCCTGCCGGGTTCTTAATCAGTCGGCTCCGACCCAGCTGACTCAAGCAACATGACCTACTTCCCGCACCCCCAGCTCGCGCGCGCCGCCTCCCCGGCGGCCAAGGCGTTTGCGGCCGTGCGGCAGTCCTTCAACCGCGACATCCTGTGGGATCAGCCCGTCTTCAAGGCGCCGGCCCTGATCAATCCGCGCGTCGCGCTCGATCCTTTGCCGTTCACGGCCGCGCGCATCACGCAGCGTTCCGCCCAGCGCTGAGCTGGTCTTCTGTGTAGGTCGGGCTTTATGCCCGACACGTCGGGGATAAACCCCGACCTACAATAGATCCGGACCCCGCCTCACTGCTCCGGCACCAACCAGCCGCACCCGGCCGAACCGCCGGCCTCGACTTTCAGTCGCTCGGCCAGCACCGGCAGCACGGCGCGGATTTCCCGGTCGATCTGCCACGGCGGATTCAGGATCAGCAGCCCGCAGCCCTTCATCCGCAACAGCGAGCTTTCGCCCGCGATACTGAGCTCGGCGAACAGCGCAGGCACGGCCAGCTCCAGCAACGTCCGGTGAAATTCCTCCGTGCGCGCGCGCTCCGTGATCGGATACCACACGGCGACCACCGCGCCGGGCAACCGCCGCAGCGCATCGGTGACTCCCCGCTGGATGTCGGCAAACTCCACCTTGGTCTCGAACGGCGGATCAATCAGCACCAGCGCGCGCTTCTCCAACGGCGGCAGTTGCGCTTTCAGCGCCGTGTAGCCGTCCATCGTCAGCACCTTCACGCCCGTCTCGCGCGCAAAATCAAAGTCCAGTGCCTCGGCGTCGTCGGGTCGCAGCTCGCACAACACCATCCGGTCCTGCGGACGCAGCAGCAGCTTCGCGATCCACGGTGAACCGGGATAAAATTTCAGCTCTTCGCCCGGCTCGCCTCGGCGCTCGTTGAACCGCCGCACCAGCGCCAGATAATCGTTGATCGGCACCGGCAAATCCGTCGCGCCCCACAGTCGCCCGATGCCCGCCGGATGCTCGGGCTCGCGCGTGCGACCATCGGGCAGAATCGACGGCACCGCCAGGTCGTAGCCGCCGCGTCCGGCATGCGTGTCGAGATAGAGAAATCCCTTCTCCTTCCGCTGCATCGCCCGGATGAGCTGCAGCAGCAGGACGTGCTTGAAGACATCCGCGTAATTCCCCGCGTGGTAGTGATGGCGGTAGTTCAAGGGAGGGAGAAGTGAGGGTGAGAGTGAATGTGATACATGAAGGGCCCGCGATGTCTGTGATTTTTCTCACTCTCCCTTTCACTTTCCACTTTCACTTCCGCCCACCGGCACCTTCACCACCGTTTTGCGGACGAGGCCCGGGCCGCGCCAGTGCAGCGACGGCATGTGTCCATCCGTCGGGAAGAAGATCGCCACATCGCCCGCTTTCATCCGCAGGACCGAAGCCGCCGCCGTGTCGGTGTATTTTATCAGGTCGCGCTCGGGCTGATAGGCGTCGCTCACCCCGAGCCGGGAAATATCCTCCAGCTCCATCAGCTCCTCTCCTGCCACGATCACCTGCACGTCGATATACTTGCGGTGTGATTCAAAGAATCCCTCCGGTCGCTGCTTGGGCTGATAAACTTGCTCCAGCGCGAACGCCCCGCCGGCCAGCTCGACGCGCTCGGTCACGCCCGGCGCGATCCGGCCCATGCGCTCCCGCCCCGCTGAACCCGCCGCCAGCATGTCGGCGACATAGGCGCAGGCGACCTGGAAGCGGACATCCGCCGCCAATTGGGCATTTACCGCAGAGAAAGGGCCGACGATTGCCATGGGCATGTAACACACTGGACGCATTTTGCGTTGGCAAGCCCTCAAACCGACCGGCAGGGCCTCGGCGGAGGGTTAGGTCGGCGACGGTCGTGACTCAGGCCATAATTTTGCAATATATAGCCTTGAGGCCCGATTCCTCAGTGTCATACATCTACCCCGTTATGAAAATCCGGAGCCTCCACCCAGTTTTGATCGCTGTCCTATCCCTTCTGGTTTTCGCGCCGCTGCACGCACAAACGACCGTCACATGGATCGGTGGCCTTGGCACTCCGATCAATAACGTGAACGACGACAACAACTGGTCAGACCTCCTCGAAGGCGACGGCAGCGACAGCTTTGGTTTTGATAACACCGCCACCACCTTCACACCCGTGATTTCCACCCTCGGCATGGCGGTGAACGATATCACGTTCAGTTGGAGTGATGCACTTACGACTCCGCGCCCGAACTATACGTTTTCCGGCGAGAGCGACGCCAACCCGACGCTAACGCTCAACGGCAACCTCAACGCCTACAATCACTACGCCGGCGAGGTCGGGCTTGATGGCAATGTGACCTTTGGCAGCAGCCTGAGTCTCCTGCTGAGCGACGCTCCTCATACCGCGTCAATCGACACCGACATCACGGTCACCGTGAATGGTGTCATTACGGGTGCGGGAAGCTTGAGCCGCATCATCAAGGAAGGCGGCGGCAACCTCGCCCTGAATGGCCTCAACACTTTCAACGGCGGTGTCAGGGTCAACGCCGGCTCGCTGCTCCTCGGCTCATCTTCCTCCCTCAATACCGATTCCATGATAGTCAGCGGCCCCGTTGGCACCGGTGTTCTTACCCTGTATAGTGATGGCACCCTCGGCGTGGCGCCGTCGGCCGGACCCATCACCCTGCATAATGATATTCTCCTCCTTTCCAACGATGACCCTACGCACATTAACACCAGCAATGGTGATCTATCCCTGCAGGGCGTTATCTCCGGCGGTGGTTCGATTTATGTGACTGGCACCGGCTCACTCACCCTCACCGGTAACAACACCTTCAGTGAGGGCAGTAGCGGCCTGACGGTCGAGAGCGGCTCTCTGCTCCTCGGCCATAATAATGCCGCCGGCACCGGCACACTCACTCTGAACAGCGGCGTGACACTGGCCCCGACAAGCAGCATCACCCTCGCCAACACCATCAACCTGACGGGCGTTGGCGAAATCAAGGTCGGCGACTGCGCCACGACCTTCGACCTCACCCTCAACGGCATCATCTCGGGTGCTGGTGCGATCGGCCTGCATGGCTACGGTGATCTCGCCCTGAACGGCAACAACAGCTCCTGGAGCGGCGGGCTCCATCTCTACGGCGACAACGATGTCTATGTGACCAACAGCAACGCCCTCGGCTCCGGCGCGCTGACCTTCGCCACCTACGAGAACTACAGCTCCGTCTACCTCAACCAGTCGGTCAGTATCTACGGCCTGAGCGGCGGCTACTACTATTTTAGTGAGAGTAGTGGCGGCAACGAGATTGATCTCAACCGCAACGTTAAGCTCTCCATCAGCCAGGCCACGGACTCACGATATGACGGGGCGATCAGGGGCATTTCAAGTATGGGTGTCGAATCCCCATCCGACAATGGCCTGGGCAAATACGGTATCGGCAAGCTCACCTTGGGCGGACCCAGCTATTATTACGGCAACACGGATCTCAATGGCGGCACACTCGCCGATGGCGCGGCCAACTCTTTCTCCCCGAACAGCACGGTTACCATCACTCCGGGTGCCACCCTCCAGGTCAATTTCAACGAGACCATCGGTGGCTTGGGGGATAGCGAGGGCGGCGGCACGGTCGCCATCGGGAGCGGCGCAAATCTTACGATCAACAATATTCTAGCCAACAGCTTCAGCGGCGTCATCTCGGGTGCCGGTAATCTCACCAAGTCCGGCCTGGGCAACCTCTCCCTCGGCAACAACAATACCTTCACCGGTGATTTCTACGTCGGCGGCGGCACGGTCAACCTCAACGGTAACACCGCCGCCGGCTTGGGTATGCTGGAATTGGGCAGCACCGCCACGGTCAACTTCAACACCTCTGCCCCGGTCATCTACGGTCTGTCCGCCACCAGTTCGTCCGACTCCGTCACTCTCCTCAGCCCCGCCACGCTCACGATCAATCAGACTGAAAACACAGACTTCAAGGGCATCATCACGGGTGGCATCGCCACCTCCATCACCAAGACTGGTTCGGGGAAGCTGATATTTTCCAACGCCAATAGTTACGGTGGCACCACCACCATCAGCGGCGGCACGCTCGTCTACGGCGCGACGGGCGCGTTCGGCACCAGCTCCGTCGTGATCAATGGCGGTGCCCTCAAACTGGCCAGCGGCTTCAGCAGCATCCCCAACACACTCACCCTCACCAGCGGCACTCTCGCGGGCAACTGGACTTTCGCCACCCCACAGACCTTTGGCGACGGCATCACCCTCTCGCCCGGCAATTCCCCCGGCACCATGACCTTCTCCTCCGACCTGACTCTCACCGGCACCACGGGTGCCAGCACCATCGAGATCAACGCCGTGCCCGACAATCCCGGCGTCAGCGCGGATCTGTTCGCGGTCACCGGCGATCTCAATCTCACCGGGTTGTCGAACTACACCCTTAACGTCATCTCGCTGTTGCCAGACAACAGCCCCGGTGCGGTCTCCGGCCTGGGCAGCTCCGCCTCGTGGACCATCTTCACCGCCACCACCATCACGGATTTTGTGTCCGGCGGCTCCCAATTCACGATCGATTCCTCCGGGTTTTCCGGCGGCGGCCTTTTCTCCGTCAGCCTAGGGGTCTATCTCGGCAATCCTTCCCTCGTCTTGAATTTCACCGCCGTCCCCGAGCCCTCGACCTACGCGCTGATGCTGGCGGGCCTCGGCCTCAGTGGCTTGGCCGCATGGCGGAAACGCCGACGCGCCTGAGCAACTCTTCGTTCACCTTGTAAAAGGCCGCCAGTAATGGCGGCCTTTCTTATTCACACCCCCGACTGCCAGCTTGCCTCTGGCATACAGCTTGCATTATCTGTGCCTATGAAACAGCGCCGCTTGCTCCCCGTCCTGCTTCTCCTCGGCGGCTTGTTCATCAGTGGTCCGCAGTTGCGCGCGCAGACAATCTATTGGGACACCAACGGCGCTACCGCCGGATCTGGCGGCGCGACACCGACTGGCACTTGGGACGGCACCACTACCAATTGGAGCGGCGACGCAGCGGGTGCGATCTCGCCTCAATTGTGGAGCAGCGGGGCCGTGGCGGTATTCTCCGCCGGCACCGACGCCACCGGCAGCTACATCGTTACGGTCAGCGGCACGCAGCCTATCGGCGGCCTGACTGTGGAGGAGGGCACGCCTTCTTTCGACGGCGGCAGCCTGAGTTTCGCTTCCACCGCGGTATTCGATATCACGGGAGATGCGTCCTTCACGTCAGTGTTGACCGGGACCGGCGACCTGACCAAGACCGGCAGCGGCTTCCTCCATCTCGATGGCAGCAACACCTACACCGGCGGCACGACCGTCAAATTCGGCACCGTGCAGGTGGAGAGCGGCTCGATCAACCATGCGGCCGCCAACTTCTTTGTCGGTGATGCCAGCGGAGACAACGGCACCCTCGCACTCATCACCGGGGCGACGGTAACGAGTGCCAACGGTTATATCGGACACCTCACCGGCAGCGCTGGCACGGTCACCATCGATGGCCCAAGCAGTGCCTGGACCAATGGCACCAGTCTCGCCGTGGGCTATAGTGGCACGGGTATACTCACCCTGGCCGCTGGCGGCACGGTCACCGTCGCGGGTGGTGCCGGCACGCTCACCTTGGGCAGCGACTCAACGGGCTCGGGCGATCTGGTCATCGGTGGTTCCTCTTCCACTCCTGGCGGCATTGTCAACGCCGCCACTATCACCACCGGCGCAGGGGACGGCACCATCAACTTCTTCACCGCTGCCACGGTCGGCAGTCCTTACTACCTCACCAAGGACGGCACCTCCACCGGCGCTCCCGTCGCGATCACCGGCCCGACCGAGGTGAACATCAACACCGGCTACACGGTCTTCGCCGGCACCGGCAGCACCTACACCGGTGACACGACGCTCTACGGTGGCGCGCTGGCCGACGCCAACGCCAACGCCTTTTCCTCCAACAGCCGCGTGGGCCTGCTCGGGAGCAGCAGCGGTCTGTTCGTCAATTTCAACGAGACGATCGGCGGCCTCGCTGATTTCGACGGCACCGCTCCGGTCACGATTGCCAGCGGCGCGACCCTCACGATCAACGACACCGCCAACGGTTTAACCTCCGCTCCCATCAGCGGCGCCGGCGCACTGGCCAAGACCGGCACCAGTATCCTCACTCTCACCGGCACCAGCACCTACACCGGCGGCACCACGATCACCGGTGGCACGCTGCTCCTCGGCAGCTCTTCCTTTGGCTCGGCTACCGAAGGGGGCTATATCGTTGACTACGGCCCGGTCGGTGCGGGCGACACGTCGGGTGCCGGCACGCTGGGGCTCGACGGCGGCACCACGCTCGGCACGGTGAACGACTACAGCAGTATTTCCCTCCACAACTTTATCTCCCTGAATAGCGGCACGGTCACGGTCGATGTTGCGACGTTCCGCGGGCTGAACTTGTTCGGCACTATCTCCGGCAGCGGCGGCCTGACCAAAGAGGGTGGCGGCACCCTGACTCTGGCAGCCGATGCGAACACTTACGCCGGCGCCACCACGATCAACGGCGGCACGCTCCAGGTGCAGATGAATGACACCCTGCCCGCCGCCACCGCCGTCACGATCGCCTCGGGTGCCTTCCTGGACCTGGGCGAGACCAATGCCACGATTGGTTCACTCGCGGGTGCCGGCACCGTCTTGATGGACACATCGGAAGGAACCCCCAGCCTGATGATCGGTGGCAACAACACTTCGACCACTTTCTCCGGGGTGATCGGTGGTAGCAGTCTCACCAAGGTCGGCTCCGGCACGCTCACTCTCTCCGGCACCAGCACCTTCGGCGACACCGACATCACCGGCGGCACCCTCAAGATCGACGGCAATAATACGGGCG
>JAHFTH010000001.1:1510-31767 GCA_023269445.1 Lacunisphaera sp. | reverse complement strand
ATCGCCACGGTCGATGGCAGCGGCAGCACGTGGACCGTGACGGACGAACTTTTTGTCGGCTACACCTCGGGTGGTCAGGGCAACCTCACGATCAGCGCCGGCGGCTTGGTGACCAGTAACAAGGGTTCGATCTCCTACAATGGACCTTCCACCAGCCTCGTGACCGTGACCGGGGCGGGCAGCACCTGGAACAGCGCCACCTACATCAACGTGGGCTCCTACGGCGGCAATGCCCGGCTTTACGTCTACAACGGCGGCACGGTCAACAGCGCCACCGGTGAGATCGGCCTGAGCGGTTACGGCGATACCACGATCCGGGACGCCGGCAGTGTCTGGACCATCTCCGGCAACTTGAACGTGGCCAACGGCGGCAGCAGCACCGGCTACCTCAACGTCTACAACAACGGCCGGGTGAACGTGGGCGGCACCAGTGGCACCGGCACGATCACCCTCGCTCAGGGCGGTGGCAGCGGCATCCTCTTCATCGGTGACAGTGAATACTCTCCCTCTGGCGGCATCATCAACGCCGCGACGATCACCACCGGCGCGGGCACCGGACAGATCCGCTTTGATACCGACACAACCAAGGCGTCACCCTATTACCTGACCCGGGACGGACTCTCCGGCGGCACGCCGGTCATCATCACCGGCCCGACCGAGGTCAGAAATCAGTATGGCTACAACGTCCTCACCGGCGCGAACACCTATACCGGCACGACCACCATCAGCGGCGGCACCCTCGTTTACGGGGCCGGCGGCGCTTTCGGCACCAGCTCGGTCGTGATCAACGGCGGCAATCTCGGCGTGGCCTCCGGTCTCACCTTCAGTAACAGCTTCTCCTTCGGAGGCAGTGGCGGCACGCTGTCGGGCAACGGCACCTTCACCAGCCCGTTGACTCTCGGCACCGGCGTCACGCTCTCGCCCGGCAACTCCCCCGGCACGCTCTCCTTCGCCTCCGGCCTGACGCTCACCGGCACCGGTGGCGCCACCACCATCGAGATCAGTGGTGCGACCGACAACCCCGGCGTCAGCGCGGATCTGGTCGCCGTCACCGGCACGCTCGATCTCACCGGGTTGTCGAACTACACCCTCAACGTCATCTCCCTGCTGCCCGACAACGTCACACCCGGTGCCGTCTCCGGCCTGGGCAGCTCCGCTTCGTGGACCATCTTTACCTCCACGACCCTCACCGGTTTTGATACCGCGGACTTCACGATTGCTTCCAGCGGGTTTGTGACCCCCGGCACCTTCTCCCTTTCTTCGTCGGGTAACAATCTTGTCCTGAATTTCACCGCCGTCCCCGAGCCGTCCACCTATGCGCTCATGCTGGCCGGCCTCGGCCTCAGTGGCTTGGCTGCGTGGCGGAAGTCTAGCCGGGCCTGATTCCGACCAGGATTGTGCAGTTCCAATCTCGGCACAGAGTGCACGGAGAAACTCTGTGGACTCTGTGCTAGGGTGTGTTTTTAAACCCGGTTTGTCATCCTGAGCGGAGCGAAGGATCCACGGCATCGAATGCGACATCACGAGCGAAATCATGGATTCTTCACTTCGTTCAGAATGACAGGATGAGAGGTTGGTTGGGCTTGAAAACACGCCCTAGCTCCGTGTGCTCTGTGTCCCACTGCATTTGGGGATAAATAAGCAGGGCCGCCAGGAATGGTGGCCTTTCTTATTCACACCCCGACTGTCAGCTTGCCTCTGGCATACAGCTTGCATTACCTGTGCCCTATGAACCAGCGCCGCCTTCTCCCCCTCTTTCTTCTCCTCGGCGGCTTGTTCATCGGTGGTCCGCAGTTGCGCGCGCAGACACTCTATTGGGACGTCAACGGCACCACTGCCGGCACGGGCACCACGCCCAGCGGCACTTGGGACACGAGTAATGTTTGGAGCAGCGACGCCGCGGGTGCGATCACGACAGCAGCATGGAGCAGCGCTGCCGTGGCGGTATACTCCGCCGGCTCCGACGCCACCGGCAGCTACACCGTCACGGTCAGCGGCACCCAAACTATCGGCGGCCTGACCGTGGAGGAAGGCACGCCTTATTTCAACGGCGGCAGCCTGGATCTGCCCGGCGCCACCACCTTCGACATCACGGGAAATGCCATCATCAACTCGGCGATTACGGGCACCGGCACCCTCACCAAGACCGGCAACGGCAGCCTGACCCTCGACGGTGCCAGCTCCTACTCCGGCGGCACCACCATCACCGGTGGCACCCTGAACGCAACCAACAACTATGCGCTGGGCTCCGGGCCGGTCACCGTCAGCGGCAGCGGCACCCTTTCGATCGACGAGTATTTCCTCTACTCCAACTCCGTTCAGGTTAATTCGGGCGGACGGCTGGCGGGCAACGACGGCGGTTACGCACTGGCAAGCATCAACGCCGGCGGAACCCTGGCCCCCGGCACCGCCCTGACCGGCCCCGATGCCATCGGCACCCTGCGTTTTGAAGATCTGGCTATTGGCCCGAATGGTGCTTTTGAAATCAACGTCCAGTCCAACGGCGCGGGAGGCTTCTATTACGATCAGGTCTCCGTAACGAATACCGCTACGCTCACCATCAATGCGACGCCCGCCAATCGCTTCAGCCTGAAGGTTATTTCCCTGGATGCCGCCTACGCGTTGGGCGACCTCGGCGGCCTGACCCCCGGCAGCACCTACAGCTGGCTCATCTTTCAAACCAATGGTATCTACGACATCACCTCGTCCAGCTCGACGATCACCCCCGGTAGCTTTCTGATTGATGATTCCGCCTTCACCACGGGCATGAGCGGAGCCGGTCTGTTCACCGTGAGCCAAACCGGATACAACATCTACCTGAACTTCACCGCCGTCCCCGAGCCCTCGACCTATGCGCTGATGCTCGCGGGCCTCGGTCTCTCTAGCTTGGCCGCGTGGCGGAAGTCGCGCCGAAGCTCGTAAGCGTAGGCGGACGCAAGCATCGGGCCTGATACAGTCTGGATTGAGCAGTTACGATCTCGGCACAGAGAGCACTGAGCCAGAAGAGAGTTTACGGAGAAACTCTGTGGGCTCTGTGCTAGCTCCGTGAGCTCTGTGTCCCACCGCATTTGGGTCTAGCTAGAAATGGCCGCCCTTACCAGCGGCCTTTTCTATTCACTGCACCAGGGCCTCCGCCTGCTTCACCAACCCGAGGAACTCGTTGCGATAACCGCCGGCATCATCGCCCAACCCGGCCCGGCCCCAAGCCGAGATATCGGCCAGCGTAAGGGAGCCCTTGTGCGGCGAATCCCGCAGCGCCATGCCGAAGCCCGCGACCGACGCCGCGAACTTGAAGTCCGCACTCGCGTCCGCGAACTGCGCCCCGGTGTCCCGCAACGGGAACTCCAGCTTGCTGCTCACGTCGCCCGCGGGCTCCTTGTAACGGATCTTCACGGTCAGCATCTCCGCGCTGTTTCCCGTCTTCTGTCCTCTGTCATCTGTCATCTGGTATTTCAGCGCATCAACGGTTCCGGTCACCGGCATCACCACACCCACGGGCACGACCTCATAAAGCGCCGTCACCGTGTGGCCCGCGCCGATCTCACCGGCGTCCACTTTGTCGTTGTTGAAATCTTCTTTGGCCAGCAGACGGTTCTCGTAGCCGATGAGCCGGTAGGCCTGCACTTCCAGGGGATTGAACTCCACCTGGATCTTCACGTCCTTGGCGATCGTCACCAGCGTGCCGCCCGCCTGCTCGACGAGCGCCTTCTTCGCCTCGGCCAGCGAGTCGATGTAGGCGTAGTTGCCGTTCCCCTTGTCGGCGAGCTGCTCGAGGGTGCTGTCCTTGATGTTGCCCATGCCGAAACCGAGCACCGTCAGGAACACCCCGCTCTTGGCCTTCTCCTCGATCAGGCGCGTGAGCTCGCCCTCACTCGTCGTGCCGACGTTGAAATCGCCGTCGGTCGCGAGGATCACGCGGTTGACACCACCCGGGATGAAGTTGGCCTTGGCAATATCGTAGGCGAGCTGGATGCCCATCGCGCCGTTGGTCGAGCCGCCGGCCTCCAATCGCTCGATGGCCTCAAGGATCTCGGCCTTCTTGTTCGCACTCGTGGACGGCAGGGCCAGACCCGAGGCTCCGGCATAGACCGCGATGGCCACGCGGTCATCCGCCCGCAGCTTGTTCACCAGCAGGCGGAGCGATTGCTTCACGAGCGGCAGCTTGTTCGGTTCGTCCATCGAACCCGACACATCGAGCAGGAAAACCAGATTAGCGGCCGGACGCTGCGCATCGCTGACCTCGCGGCCCTTGAGCCCGATGCGCACGAGCCGGTGCTCGGGTGCCCACGGGGCCGACGCCACCTCGAGGTGCGCGGCGAACGGCACGTTGTCCGTCGGCGGCGCATAGCGGTAGGGGAAATAGTTCACCAGCTCCTCGATCCGCACGGCATCGGCCGGCGGACGCTCGCCCTGCGTGAGGAAGCGGCGGACATTCGCATACGAGGCCGTGTCCACATCCACCGAGAAGGTGGACAGTGGGTTGCCGGCCACGCGGAGGTAGTCGTTGTCCTTCCGGAAAGCATAGGCCTCGGTGTTGGATTCCTTTCCGGTCTTCCCAAAGTTTGCCACCACTCCGGCAACTTCGGTGTTTGCCGTGTAGCGCAGGAGTTCTTCGGCATTCGTTGCCCCCGTCTGAGCCAGAAACTGACGGGTCACGACGGTGACCGAATTTCCAACATCCTTGCGCTCTAGCTGCGCACCGCCTGACGCTCGGACGGCCCGACTCTCCGCGCGTGCTGATGCGACGGTGAATGCGCTCAACGCCACGACCTCGTCTTCCTGCGGTGCGGGCGGCGCGGCAGCCGTCATCACTGCGCCACCGGCCGAAGCACTCATCCGGCGTTCGTCCACATCAGCCATTACCACCGGTTCCGTCATCGCCAGAGTAGCCGCGGGTGAGGGAACCACCGGGCGATCCAACTCCACCGCGTTCTTGGCCTTCTCCGACTCCTTCTTCTGTGATTCAGCCGAGGCCACCTTGGCGAGGTCCACCGCCATGTAAGTGTGCGATTCGTGACCCGGCTGGTTTTGCTGCCAGTAGACAAAGAACACCGCGAAGCACGCGGCGGCCAGGCCGCTGATCATGAAATAGATTTGAGGGAAACGCAGGACCTTGCCGGCCGGCCGGTAGTCGGTCTTGTGCGCAGCATCCAAGGGTTCGCCTTCCAGCGCGGTCGTCACGGTCGTAGCCATCGCGCGGATCTCCGCCACGGTCGCCTGCGCGGCGGCGTCCTGCTGCAGCAGTTTTTCAAAGCCCTCGCGCTCGGCCGGCTCCATCTCATGGAGGGCGTAGAGGGTCAGGCGGGGATCATCTTGGGAAATAGGATTCTGGTTCATGGTGCGGTTCTCGGTTATTCCGGCTGGGCGGTCAGGTTCTGCCGCAGGGCCTTGAGGGCGGTGTGCAGGATGAAGCCGACGTTGCCGACGGACAGCGACGTGATGCGGCTAATCTCCTGATAACTAAACCCGTTTTGAAATTTCAGGCGCACGACCTCCTGCTGGTTGTGCGGCAACTGGCCGATCAACTTGAGCACGGCGGTGTGCTGCTCGGCGCGTTCCATCGTCGCCCCGGGTCTGGGTTCGACGGCGACAATCCGCTCCACCTGGCCCTCGGCAAACTGGCTCATGCGGCCCTCCTTGCGCTGCACATCGTGCGTGCGATTGCGGCAGACGGTGAAAAGCCACTCCGCCACGTGCCCATCCACCTGTTCGGGCGGCTGGACCATGAGTTTGACGAAGGTGTCCTGCACCACATCGCGCGCCCGGTCGGCGTCGCCGTGGAGGAGGCGGGTGGCGTAGCGCAGCAGCGGCGCCTGATGGCGCGCCACCGCCGCTTGCACAAAGGAGCTGGCGTCGGGACTGTCATGGGATGTTGCTGGTTCGTTATTCAAGCGACCTTGCTCCTTTGACGGATGATGGCGGGGTTTATTAGGGCTTGGACACAGAAATCTTCCAGGGTGGATTTGCAAAATGCCTTGTCATCGCGAGGCCAGCAGCAGCGGGCCGTGGCGATCCAGCTGGATTGCTTCGTCGGCCCACCCGTGGGCCTTCTCGCAATGACATTTTGTAAACCTAGCCCCTAATTGCCCCCCACGAGCCCCTTCCTACCGAACACTAGCCAACTGGCTTTGGTCGGCCGCGACTTTCGCCTCGGCCAGGACAAACAGCAGTTCACTGCGATAACCACCCGTGTCTTTCGCCAGATTGGCCTGCACCCATCCTTCCAGCCGGGCAAGATCCGCGCGGCCCGTGACCGGGCCACCCCGGAGAATGCGGACAAATTCCATCATGGCCGTGGCGTAGCGAAAATTCAACCCCACCTGCGGCCACTCCTGCTCGACCCCGGTCAGGGCCAAGGCCGACTGCCGCTTGCCCCCGGTTTCAGGCAGCGCGTATTCGATCTGCAATCTGGCCAGCGCATGATCATCCGTCCTGGCCGCCGGTTTTGGCGTGATTTCATACAGGGCCGTGAGAGTGCGACCCGGCAGCAACATGGCCACCGCTCCGCCTGATTCCGGCCCGTCATCGATGCGACGATAGTCCGCCACGAGCGTCGGATCAAACTCCACCTGCATCCTGACATTCGTCGCCGCCGGGGCGAACAGTCCGTCGATCTGTTCGGTCAGCATTTGCTCGGCTTCGTCCTGCGTGTTCACGTAGCAACTCCGCCCGCCGCCGCTTTTCGCCAGCATTTCCAGCCGCAGGTCGTTACGGTCGTTCCGGCCGAAACCAAACACGCTCAACCGCACGCCGCGCTTCGCCTGCTCCGCCGCTATGGCCGCCAACTCCGTCTCCCCGGTCGTGCCCAGGTTGAAATTTCCATCGGTGCAAAGCACCACTTCGTTGAGCCCGCCTTCGATCCAGCCTTGCTGCACGGTTTCAAAGGCCAGCATCAGTCCCTCGGACCCGTTGGTCAGACCCGCCGCCTCCAATCCGGCCAGACAACTCCGCAATGCACCGGCCTGCCCCACCGGCGTCGCCGGCAGCACCAGCGCCGCCCGATCCGCGTAAGTCACCACCGATACGTGATCCCCTGCCTGCAACCGGTCCACCAAGCGGCGCACTCCTTCCTCGACCAGCGGCAGCCGGTTTGGTCCGGCCATCGAACGCGACACATCGATCGCAAAAACCAGATTGGCCATCGGACGCGTCGGAGCCGGGGAATCTTTGGCCCGCAGCGATACGCGCACGATTCGTTTGGCCGGATCCCAGGGCGAACGCGCCTGCTCCAGTTTCGCCTCCACCGGATCCGTCTGTCCCGGAGCGGGGGTCGGAGGCGGGGCATGCTTCAACATTTCCGCGCTGCTCACTTCCTCCGGCATCGGCCAGCGCTTCCGCGCCAGTTGCCGCTTCAACTCCCCCATCCCGGGCTTGAAGGCCGGTAGCGTGGCCACTTTCCCCCGCGTAGCGGACTCCTTCTCTTCTGACTCAGTAATGAAAATCTTTTTGTTCTCAGCGGTGAGAGGACGGTGAATGGCCGTCTTCGCTGGCTGCTTGTTGGCGGGCGAGGATGCCGCCGCGAGCGAGGTCGATGATTCCGTTTCTGGCCTCGGCGCGATGTCATTTTCCGCTTCCGGCCGATCCGGAGATTCGTTTGTGGTCTTCTCGGTCTCGCCAGACTGGCCCCGCGCCTCGGCCTGATTGCGGTCCTTGCTGGTTGCACCCGAAGGTGAGCCACGGCTCTTGGTCCCGGCGGCAGCGCTTCCCGGACCGTCTTCGCCCAACGCATCTGCATCAGGACCTTCGCCGCCGCCCACATTGCCGGCTGCAGTGCCGGTCCCTTTCCCGAAGGCTTTTGTCTCCCAGCTGGCCCGGGCATTTCGCGACGGCCGGGTTCCGGCACTGGCCAGACTTCCCCCGGTGTTCTGATCAGTGACTGCGCCACCCCCGCGCGTCGACTCTGTGGCGGATGCACGCTCTGTCGGCAGAGATCCGAGCCCATTCGCTCCGGAGCCCTGCCAGTCTTTGGCCCGGGAGCCTTCCGGCTGACGCATGAAATAGACGCCACCCGCCGCCACCGCCACCAGCGCCGTGAATCCGAACCAGAGTGACTTCGCCTGCCACCACGATGCCCCTTTGCGGCGGCGCTTCGGCAGTTGCGCGCCCGACTCCAGCACCTGACCGATTTGCCGGCACCAGCCGCGGATCGCCTCGGCCCCTTCGAGCAGGGCCTTGCCGTTCGACCCGCTCTCCAGAAACGCTTTCCGTTCGCCCTCGTCCAATTCATCGAGCGCATACGCTGTCAGCTGCGGATCGCTCGTCGACGGGGCCTCGGTCCCGTTCGCCGTGCAAATCGCCTGGCCCACCCGGTTCACGGCGAGGTGCAACAGACCACCCGCGCCGTTGCCGGTCAACCCGGTGATTCGCGCCACCTCCGCGAGATTGAATCCGAACTGAAACTTCAGCCGCAGCGCCTCCAGCTGCTTGGGAGTCAACCGCTGGATCGCGTGATGCACGACTATCCGCAGGTCCTCCCCCGCGGCCACGCCCTCATCGTCGCCCCGTCCGCTTTCCGTATCCGCCTTCAGTCTCTCGCCGCGCTGGCCAAGGCCTATCACCCGCCGCCTGCCCTGCATGAAAAGCCAGACCGTTGGATCGTCCTCCACCTCGACGGTCCCCACTTCCAGTTGCAACTCCCTCATCACGGCCTCCACGCGCACCGCATCATTTCCCGTCAGCTGCATGAGATAGGTCCGCAATGCCGTCAGTTGCCGCTCGGACAACGCCGGAGCGGCTGCGGCCGGAGACCCGACGGCAGACGGGGATGATTTGAGCAGACTCACTTCCCGGTTATATCGGAACATTTGGCCCAAACTGGGCGCTTAACTGCTCCTTGCCCGGCGGCGAATTACGCCTTTGCTCTCCTCATGTCGCTCCGCCCGGCCCTGCTTACTGCGCTCAGCTTGCTGTTGACTCTGGCCGGCTGCGCCAAACGCGAGACCCCGGCCGAGGCCGCTCTCGCCACACGCACCCTTCTCGTCGGCAACCTCGCCGAGCCGCAGGAACTCGATCCGCAACTCATCGCCGCCTACACTGACCAAAACATTGCCGTCGCACTCTTCGAAGGGCTCTGCGCCCTCGACGAGCGCACGTCACAGCCCATTCCCGCCGTGGCGGAAAAATGGGAAGTCTCCGCCGACGGTCTCACCTACACTTTTCATCTGCGCGTCACGGCCAAGTGGGCCAACGGTGACCCGCTCACCGCCCGCGACTTCGTCGCCTCGTGGCGTCGTGCGTTGGCCCCGGCGGTCGCCGCCGAATACGCCTACCTGCTCTACCCGCTCAAGAACGCCGCCACGCTCAACTCCGGCCAGCTCACCGATCTGTCCGCGCTCGGCGCCGAGGCCCTCGACGACCACACGCTGCGCCTGACCCTCGAACGCCCGACGCCCTACCTGCCCGCGCTCACCGCCCAGCCCGTCTGGTTTCCCGTGAATCCCCGCGTGCTCGCGAAATTCGGCGACGTCAACCAGCGCCAGCCCGCTTGGACCCGTCCGGAAAATCTCGTCGGCAACGGCCCGTTCACGCTCGCGGAGTGGACACCCAACGCCCGGCTCGTCGTCGCCAAGAGCCCAACTTACTGGGACGCCGCCGCCGTGCGTCTCGAGCGCATCATCTTTTTCCCGACCGAAAGCCCCGAGGTCGAGGAGCGCAACTTCCGCGCTGGCCAAGTCCACGTCACCTACAGCCTGCCGACCTCCAAGCTCGAAACTTACCGCACCACCAATGCCGCCGCGCTCCGACTCGACCCGTTTTTGCAGGCCATCTTCCTCCGCTTCAATACCACCCGCTCGCCCTTCGGCGACGCCCGGGTTCGCCGCGCCCTCTCTCTCGCCATCGACCGCGACGCCATCACCGCCAGCGTGCTTCGCCGAGCGCAGAAACCGGCCCGCAGTTTCACTCCACCCAACTGCGCCGGCTACACTGCTCGCGCCACCGTGCCGACCGATTTCGCTGCCGCCCGCCAGCTGCTGGCCGCGGCAGGTTTCCCCGAAGGGCGCGGTCTGCCGTCGCTCGACCTTCAGGTCCGCAACGACGAATACCAACCCCGCCTCGCCGAGGTGTTGCAGGCCCAGTGGAAAAAAGAACTGGGCGTGAATCTCACCATCACCCCGCTCGAGCAGAAGACCTGGGTGCAAAACCAACAGACACTGAACTACACTCTCTCCGGTGCCGGCTGGATCGGCGACTTCGTCGACCCGGTCACCTTCCTCGACCTCTTCGTCTCCGGCGGCGGCAACAACTGGACCGGCTGGGCCAGCCCGGCCTACGACGGACTGATCGCCCAAGCTGCCCGGTCCTCCGATCCCGCCACCCGCCACGATTATTTCCAGCAAGCCGAGGCCCTTCTCCTCGAACAAGCGCCCGTCGCCCCGGTCTACTTCGGCGTCCGCGCCTACCTGATTCATCCGGCCGTCCGCGGCTGGGAACCTTCCCTCCTCGGCCTCCACCAATACAAAAAGGTTTACCTGTCACCCTAGTCCGCCCTTGCGTGTCATTCTGAGCGCAGCGAAGAATCCATCAGCATGTCCGTCCGCCCTTTCATTTTCACCCTCTACTTGGCCCTCGCTTCGGTTGCCTCAGCCGCTGATCTAACCATCGCCCACGTCTACACCGGCTGGCGCGAGGCCGCGTCCTTCAAGCGCATCTCGGAATACTTCGACGGCAAGGAAAACACGAACGGCGCCACCGTCCTCCGCACCCATCCCGACCAGCGCGCCGGTTACTACTTTCTCGTGCGAACCAAAAACTCCGGCACCACCTTCCCCGTCGACATCAAGCTGCAACTGATCACCCAGGCGAATTCGACTCTCTTGACTTATCAATTTCCATCGGAGTTCAGGAACGGGAGTGCAGTGATCCAATTGGGTTTGACGGGCAATGACTGGCCGGACTCCAATGCCAACCCGGTGGCGTGGAGAATCGAAATCCTCGCCAAAGATGGAAGCGTGCTATCAGCAGACCAGAGCTACCTCTGGGAAAACAAAAATGGCCGGACCGGCCTCCACTTGGACTAGCCCCGTTGACCGTGCCTGCTGTCAACCGGAGTGACTGGCGGCCGCTCGCCGGTTGGAATCCCTCTCCCGCCGTCCTCGCCGAGACGCTCGATGGCGGTCAGAGTTTTCGGTGGCGACAGACGGACGACATCTGGACCGGCCAGTGGCTTGACCACGTCGTCCAGATCCGGACCGGCAATGACTCGCTCCAATGGCGCGGCAGCGATGAAGCCGCCGTGCAACGCTACCTTGGCCTCGATACCGACTGGGCCGCGCTCACCGACTCGCTGCCGTGGCGCAGCGACGCCCACCTCGCGCAATGCATCGCAGCTTTTCCCAGCCTGCGTATTTTGCGCCAGCCTTTCGGCGAGACGCTGCTCGGCTTCCTGTGCAGCGCCACCAAACAGATCGTTCAGATCAAACAGATGGTCGCCCTGCTGGCGGAGCGCCATGGCGCGATTATTTGTAGGGCGGGGTCTCCGAACCCCGCCTCGGCGGCATTCGGAGATGCCGCCCTACACCAGCTTCCCACTTGGGAGCAGCTCGCTAAGATTCCGGAAAAGGATCTCCGCGCCTGTCTGCTCGGATTCCGCGCCAGATATATTCACGCGACGGCGAAGTTTATCGCCGCCCGACCCGGCTGGCTCGACGAGACCGAGCGCCTGCCCTACGCCGAGGCCAAGGCACGATTGCTGGAACTCCCCGGCGTCGGTGAGAAGGTGGCCGACTGCGTCCTCCTCTTCGGTGCGGGCCAACTCAAGGCCTTCCCCGTGGACACGTGGGTGCTCAAGTCTCTCGCCCGGCGCTACGGCCTCGACGGCTGGAAACCCGCGCAGGTCGCGCATTTTGGGCGGACGCACTTCGGCCCGCTCGCCGGCCTCGCCCAGCAGTATCTGTTCTCGTGGGAACGAAAGTTCGGAAGGTAGGGCGCACCGGCCCGGTGCGCCGCGGCGGAGCGAGCCGCTCCGCCCTACCCGATCACTTCGCTTTCTGGATCAGCTCCACCTCGTAGCCCTCAGGGGCGTCGATGAAGGCAATCATAGAGCCGCTGCCCGTCTTGGTCGGGCCGTCGCTCAAGGCGTAGCCCTTTTTCGCCGCCGCCGCCGCGAAGGCCACCAAGTCATCCACCTCAAAGGCGAGGTGCATTAGGTCGGACTGCACTTTAACTGGTTCCGCCCCCGCGGGCATCTGACAGAGCTCGATCTCCTCGTCACTGCCGGGGGTCGTCAGGAACACCAGTTGCGCCCCGCGCGGCGACGTGTGCCGCCGGGACGCCGTCAGGCCCAGCGCCTCCACGTAGAATTTCACGGAGCGCTCGATGTCGTTTACCCGCATGCGGGTGTGGAGAAGCTTTTTGACGGTCATGGCTGCAGCCTAGGAGGCGGCCGGAGAATTGCAAACTCCGGAACCCGTCATCCTGAGCGAAGCGAAGGATCCAAGCCTATGCTTGCTGGCGCTCGTGCTGCTGGATCCTTCGCTTCGCTCAGGATGACAGCCGACTGATGTTGGGAATTGATCCGTGTCAATCGGTGCAATCCGTGGTCAAAGGCCTTGCCTCTTTTCGTGTCTTTCGTGTGTTTCGTGGTTAACCCTCTGCTTCCCCGATGTCTGCTGTCCTCGACCTCGCCACCATCCGCGCCGCCCACGAACGCATCTCACCGTTCATCAAGCGCACTCCCGTGCTCACGAGCGAGCGCCTCGACGCGGCCTGCGGCGGAAATCTTTTCTTCAAGTGCGAAAACTTCCAGGAAGCCGGCGCCTTCAAATCCCGCGGGGCCTGTAACGCCGTGTTCTCGCTCACCGACGCCGAGGCCGCTACGGGCGTCGTGACCCACTCCTCCGGCAACCACGCCGCCGCCCTTGCCCGCGCCGCCCAGCTGCGCGGCATCACTGCGCACATCATCATGCCGGCGGGTGCGCCCGAAACCAAGGTGCGCAACGTCGGTTCCTACGGCGGCTGGATCACCTTCTGCGAACCCAACCTCGCCGCCCGCGAGGCCGCCTGCGCCCAGGTCGCCGCCCGGACCGGCGCGACCATCGTGCATCCTTTCGACGACCTGCGCGTCGCCGCCGGTCAGGGCACCGCCACGATTGAATTACTGGAAGACGCGCCCGACCTCGACGTCATCCTCTGTCCCGTCGGCGGTGGCGGCCTCCTCTG
The DNA here is from genome assembly GCA_023269445.1 of Lacunisphaera sp. Classification (GTDB taxonomy): domain Bacteria; phylum Verrucomicrobiota; class Verrucomicrobiia; order Opitutales; family Opitutaceae; genus Lacunisphaera. Next base: position 18,609 of record JAHFTH010000001.1, on the reverse strand, counting down.
CGGCACGGCCGTGGCCGCCAAGGCCCTGCGCCCCGGCATCAAGGTCATCGGCGTCGAGCCCGCCCTCGCCGATGACGTCGCCCAATCCTTCCGCGCCAAACGCCGCATCTCCATCCCCACCCCGGCTACCATCGCCGACGGCCTGCGCACCAACTGCACCGGCGAGAAAAACTTCCCGATCATTCTCCAGTATGTGGATGACGTGGTCACCGTCTCCGAGGCGGGCATCGTCGCCGCGATGCGCGCCATCTGGGAGACGCTGCACATCGTCGTCGAACCCTCCGCCGCCGTGCCCTACGCGGCCATCATGGAAGGCAAACTCCCTCTCCAAGGCCGGCGCATCGGCCTCATCGTCACCGGCGGCAACACCGATCTCGACAAGCTGCCGTGGTTGAAGACCGGAGGGGACGTCTAAAAAGCCCTCGGCGGGTAGGGCGGACCGGCCCGGTCCGACGCGATTTACCTGCGGCCTGCATTCGCTAAACGGCGCACCGGGCCGGTGCGCTCTACCTTGTTACACACCGTCTGAGGGACCGCGCATTCGGCCCTACCACCTGTGCCCCCCGCAAATGATGCCCAGCTTCTGGCAAAGGACGGGGCTGGATAACCGTTGAACCTGCGGGCTGTTTCCCGATGCTGGAAGCCATCTTAGGAATATGAGCGACCACCCCCACGCGTTCCTGGCCCTCTTTCTCGGCATCGCGCTCGCTTTCCCGTTGCTCCTGCTCGCGGTCACGTGGCTGTGGGTCAGATTCTTCCAGCCCGCCAAGCCCGGGGCCGTGAAAAACGCCACCTACGAATGCGGCCTGCCGCCGAGCGGTGATTCCTGGATCCAGTTCAAGGCGCACTATTATCTGTATGCGATTCTCTTCCTGATCTTCGACGTCGAGGTGCTGTTCCTTCTGCCCTTCGCGGTCGCCTTCACGACCCTGCCCACCGGCGCGCTGGTGGCCATGCTGGTCTTCATCCTTCTACTGGCCGAGGGCCTCGTCTGGGCCTGGCACCGCGGACACCTCGAATGGAAATAACATGAGCGACCCCACCCGCCCTGAGCCCGTCGAACGGGCCGCCACGCCCGCACCCACGCCCTTTCCAGCGGCGGGCAACATCTCCGACGCGGACCGCGAGGACCTGCGCCAACACGGCATTCTGCTCACCAGTCTCGAGGAGCTCTATGGCTGGGGTCGGAGCAACTCCATCTGGCCGCTGCAATTCGGCCTGGCCTGCTGCGCGATCGAGATGATCGCGGCCGCGACCGCGCGCTTCGACATCGCCCGTTTCGGCGCCGAGATCTTCCGTCCCTCGCCCCGCCAAGCCGACCTCATGATCGTTTCCGGCACCGTCACCAAGAAGATGGCGCCGCTCGTCGTCCGCCTCTGGAACCAGATGCCCGAACCGAAATACTGCATTGCCATGGGTGCGTGCGCGATTTCCGGCGGCCCCTTCAAGCAGGGCTACAATGTCCTCAAGGGCATCGACCGGTTGATCCCGGTCGACATCTACATCCCCGGCTGCCCGCCCCGCCCCGAGGCCCTGCTGCACGGGCTGACCGAACTTCAGGCCAAGATCCGGGGCGAACGCGTCTCGGGCCCGCAGGCCGCGCGTCATCTCCGGGCCGACCAGCCCAGCGAATTCCCCATCCCCGATTACGGCGAGCACGACCTGGAACCGCCAAGCAATCCCGCCCTGTTCAAACCGCCGGTCCTCCCGCGCAAGACCTGAACCCATGAAAACCCTAGCTTCAATTTCATCTATCACATTCATCGCCTGCTTCAGCTACATGATGCTGGCATCGTATGCTCTGCGTTGGATGATCGATGCAGAGAAACTCAAAGACGAAGGCCCAAAAGTATTCCGCCAGGTTACTCCACCACGTCACATTCTTACGCCCCTCGGAACAAAAGTATGGTGGTCGCGCTGGTTCGCACTCGCAATCGGGATTCTTGGTTTGGTTCTCGCTATCAAACTAAAACCTTCCCCTTGAATCCATGGAAACGCTCGAGCAGATTCGCGACCGCCTTCTCGCCCGCTTTCCTGCGGCGAAGATCGAACTCGTGGTCAATCCCGGCCCGGCCGCCGAACATTCGCTCCTGCTCGATGCCGCCTTTGCCCCCGAAATCGCGACCTTCCTCCACGACGACGAGGTGCTCCGCCTCGACTATTGCTCCAACGCCACGGGCATCGACTGGCCCGAAAAGGAGATCATCGACGCGACCACCAAGGCCAAGACCGTCCAGCCCGGCTATCTTGAGGCCGTCTATCACCTCTACTCGATGTCCCGGAAGCACGGACCGGTCATTCTCCGCCTCCGCACGGCCAACCGCTCCGATCAGGTCACGCTGCCCTCGTTCACCCCCGTCTGGAAATCCTGCGATTTTCAGGAGTGCGAGATCTACGATCTCTACGGCATCGTGTTCGCGGGCCACCCCGACCTCCGCCGCCTGCTGATGTGGCACGGTTTCAAGGATCATCCGATGCGCCGGGATTACGTCGCCCCCGATGATTACGAGTGGGAACCCACGCCCCACGGCAGCGTGCTAGATCGCGCCAAGGTTCATTACCCGGCCACGGCACCGCAACCGGAGACACCAAAGCCATGAGCCTCTTTCCCCATCTCACCGCCCCACCCGGCCCGACCGTCCGCGCCGTGCACGACGAATTTCACGGCGACCTGCTCGAGGTCTCGATGGGGCCGCAACATCCGTCCACCCACGGCGTGTTCCGCATGGTGGTCACGCTCGACGGCGAGCAGATCGTGAAACTGAAGCCCGTCTTTGGCTACCTCCACCGCAACCACGAGAAAATCGCCGAGAACACGAGCTACCTCTCGTCGATGCCCTACACCGACCGACTCGACTATCTCTGCTCGATGTCGAACAACTGGGCCTATGCCCTCGCGGTCGAGAAACTCGGCGGCCTCACCGTGCCCGACCGTGCCCAATACCTGCGCGTCATCATGGCCGAGCTCACCCGGCTCGTGAACCACAGCTGCCTCGTCGGCTTCCTCTTCAACGACCTCGGCACCTCGTTCACCCCGCTCCTCTACGCGTTCCGCGAGCGCGAGAAGATCCTCGACCTCTTCGAGTCCCTCAGCGGCTCGCGCATGATGTGCAACTACCAGCGCTTCGGCGGTTGCCGTGTCGATCCCACGCCCGAGTGGCTCGCCACCGCCAGCGCGCTCGTAGATAACTTCCCGAAGTTCCTCGACGAATACGAGACCATGCTGTCGGGCAATGAGATCATGCTCGCGCGCACCCAGGGCGTCGGCCGGGTCGCCGCGGCGCAGGCCATCAACGCCGGCATCACCGGTCCCGGTCTCCGCGCCTGCGGTGTGGATTACGACGTGCGCAAGGTCGACGGCTATGGCTTCTACCCGCGCTTCGACTTCCGCGTGCCGCTCGGCGCGCACGGCGACACCTACGACCGCTACATGATGCGCATCCTCGAAATGCGCGAGTCCGTGAAGATCCTGCAGCAGGCCTTCCGCGACTTGCCCGCCGGTCCGGTCATGGACCCCAAGGCGAAGCTCCGCGGTTTCCGCCCCAAGGCGGGCGAGGCCTACGGCCGCCTCGAGGGCCCCAAGGGCGAGCTCGGTTTCTATCTCATCAGCGACGGCTCACCCAATCCCTGGCGTTACCGCGTCCGCCCGCCCTCCCTCATCAACCTCACCCTCCTCGAGGAGATGTGCCTCGGCCACACCATCGCCGACGCCGTCGTCATCCTCGGCTCCATCGACATCGTCCTCGGCGAAGTCGACCGCTAACCACCATGCGTATTCCATTTCAATTCACTCTCCTCTGTCATTCTGAGCGCAGCGAAGAATCCAGCAACACGACCGCCTGCGCACATCATTCTGGATTCTTCGCTCCGCTCAGAATGACAAGTCTGGGTATTTCCGTCCTGTTCTCTGACCTCTGTCTTCTGACCTCTTCCTAACATGCTCGGCTCCGGCATCCTCAAAGGTCTTGCAGTCACCGTGAAGAATTTCGTGGGGAGCTACCATGACCCGGCGCGGATGGTGACGCAGGAATACCCGGAGGTGCCGGTGAAACTCCCCGCCGCCTATCGTAATTTCCCGTTCCTCGTCTCGGAAAATGCCACCGACCCGATGGGCACGATGCGCTGCGTCGCCTGCCAGATTTGCGAAAAGGAATGTCCGCCGCAGTGCATCTACATCGAGAAGAGCAAGGACAAGAAACCCGACGCCACGGGCAAGCCGCAGCTTTACCCCGCCGTCTTCGCCATCGACACCGCCGTGTGCATGAGCTGCCAGCTCTGCGTTGAGGTCTGCCCCTTTGATGCGATCAAGATGGACCACGTCTTCGCCATCGCCGCCACCGACCGCTTCTCCGGCCTGCTGCTCAACCGCGAGGAACTCGCCAAGCCCAACAGTTACTACCACCAGCTCAATCCAGTCGAGGCCGCCGAGGTCGACGCCCGCCTCGCCGCCGAGCGCTTGGCTGCCGAGGAAAAAGCCAAAGCAGCCGCTGCGGTTAAGGCCGCTGCCGCAACCGCACCGAAGCCCGCGACAGGAGGCGCACCCGCGCCATGACCAACACACCCCGCCCTATCGGGCACCCCTCTCCAGAGGGGACCTCCGATCAGTTTGCCGTCTGTCATGATTCCCCTCTAGAGAGGGGTGGCGCAATGCGCCGGGGTGTGTTTCCGGAGGACACCGCGACATGAACCTCGAGACCCTTCCGCTCCAACTACGCGATGCCATCGTGGGCTTGTTTCCGCCGGCGCTCCAGTGGTCCGTCCACCACGTGCTCTCGATCACGGTCATCCTGACGGTGTTCGGTCTGTTCTTCGCCTTCACCACCATCGCCGAGCGCAAGCTACTCGCTCGCGTCCAGAATCGGCTCGGCCCCAATCGCAGCGGCCTGCCCTGGTTCCGCCAGCTGAAACTCTGGGGCCTCACCCAGCCGTTCGCCGACGCGATCAAGGCGTTCACCAAGGAGGACGTCGTTCCCGCCGCCGCTGACAAGGTCCTGCATTTCCTCGCGCCCGTCCTCATCGTGGCGTTCTCGCTGCTCGGCTTCGCCGTCCTGCCCTTCGGCCGGCACCTCATCCCGGTCGAGCTCGACGCGGCGCTCCTTTATTTCTTCGCCGCCGGTGCCGCCACGGAACTCGCCATCTTCATGGCCGGTTGGGGCAGCCGGAACAAATACTCGCTGCTCGCCGCCATGCGCGCCCTCGCCCAGCTCATCAGCTACGAGCTGCCGCTGCTGCTCTCGGTCGTGCCGGTGGTGATGGTCTGCGGCACGCTCTCGACCAAGGAAATCGCGCTCGCCCAAGGCGGCTGGACCTTCGGCGTGTTGCCGCACTGGCACGTGTTCACCCCATGGGGGCTGGCGGCCTTTCTTATTTTTCTCGTGGCGACGTTGGCCGAGAGCAACCGCTCGCCCTTCGACCTGCCCGAGGCCGAGAGCGAACTCATCGCCGGCCACTTGACCGAATACTCGGGCTTCAAATACGCCCTCTTCTTCATGGCCGAGTATTTCGGCCTCACCGCGCTCAGCGGCCTCGGCGTCACGCTCTTCCTCGGCGGCTGGCAGGCGCCCTGCGCCTTCCTCGAGTTCATCCCGTCCTATCTGTGGTTCATGCTGAAGTTGGTCGGGATGATCGTCTTCTTCATCTGGGTGCGCGGCACGCTGCTCCGCCTGCGCATCGACCAGCTCACGCGCCTGTCGTGGAAATTCCTCGTCCCACTCGCCCTGCTTAATCTCGGTAACGGTGCCTTCTGGGCCCTGACCACCGACTGGACCGGCCCGCTCGCCCTCGCCCGCTGGGCCATCTCGGCCGCCATCGTCATCGTGCCCTTCGTGCTGCTCGGCCGCCAACTCACCACCGGCCAGACCACCCGCACCTACCGCTACGCCCCGTCATGATCCTCGCGCTCATCATCATCGCCCTCGTCATTCTCGGCGCCTCGGCTGCGGCGATGCTGTCGCGCAACCTGATTCACAGCGCCCTGCTGCTCGTGGTCGCGTGGGCCGGCATTGCGGCCTTCTATCTCTGGGCTGGCGCTGAGTTCGTGGCGTTTGCTCAGGCGCTGATCTATGTCGGCGCCGTTTCGATGATCGTTCTTTTTGCGGTGCTCCTGACGCGTCAGGGCGCCACCGCTGCACCGGTGGAATTTGATTCGTGGCGGCGCGCCGTCCTCGGTCTGATGGTGGCGGGCGGAGTCATGGGTGTGATGTTCGGTGCCATCATGGGCAGCCCGCTCGATGGGCGGATCGCGTCGCCCACGCCGACCATCACGGTCAAGCAGCTGGGTCTACTACTGATGGGCCCGTATGCCCCGGCTCTGCTCATCGTCGGGGTGCTCCTCACCGTTGCCCTGCTCGGCGCCATCGTCATTGCCGCCGTGGACAAGTCGGAGGAAACGCCATGAGCCCGCTGCAACTCTGCCTCATCCTTTCCAGCCTGCTCTTCTGCGTCGGGCTCGTCGGCGCGCTGGCCCGCAGCAACACCATCCTCGTCCTGCTCGGCATCGAGCTGATGCTCAACGCGGCCAACCTGAACTTCATCGCCTTCTGGCGCTACGGCCCGCATCCCGCCGCCGGCACCGGGGTGATCTTCGTCCTCTTCACCATCGCGGTCGCCGCCGCCGAGGCCGCGGTCGGCATCGCGCTCGTGATCGCCGTCCACCGGCACCGCAAGAGCGTCCGGCTCCAGGAGGCCGCCAGTCTGAAAGGCTGAACCACCGCTGATTACACGGATGAACACGGATAAATCCATAACCCCCGAAACTTGTCATTCTGAGCGCAGCGAAGAATCCAGCGGCGCGACCGCATGCGCACATCATTCTGGATTCTTCGCTGCGCTCAGAATGACACGCCGAACTGGGTCGTTTCATCCGCGCCAATCCGCGCAATCCGCGGAGAATCTCTGATGTCTCTTCCTGTCCAACACCTCTGGCTCATCCCCGCGTTGCCGCTCGCAGCCGCAGCGGTCGGAGCGCTGACGCCCCGGAGCGGCCGGACACTCGCCGCAGGCGCCGCGATTGCGACTATGGCCGGAGCATTCCTCCTCGCGTGTCTCGCCCTCGGTGGCGCACTAGATTTCCCCGCCGCTCACCAAGTTTTAAACTTCGCGTGGTTCGACCTCGGCGCGACCTCCCTTCGCCTCGGCCTGCTGCTCGACCCGCTAACCGCCTTCATGTGTGTGATGGTCACGTTCGTCAGCCTGCTGATCTTCATCTTCAGCACCGGCTACATGAAGGCCGACGCCAACGCCAAGCAGTTTTTCTGTTTCCTCAGTCTCTTCGCCGCGGCGATGCTCGGACTCATCATCGCCAACAGTCTCCTCCTGCTCTTCGTCTGCTGGGAGCTGGTCGGCCTCGCGTCGTATCTCCTCATCGGTTTCTGGTTCCACAAGCCAGCCGCGGCGGCCGCCGCCAAGAAAGCCTTCATCACGACCCGCATTGGCGACCTCGGCTTTCTGCTCGGCCTGCTCTGGCTCCAAGACGCGCAGGGCACACTGTTGTTCTATGACGGCGGCCACGGCATCTTGGAGTCCGCCGCCCTCGCCAACCTCACTCACCTCCTCCCCTGCGGCCTCGCCGCCTCGACCGCTATTGGTCTGCTGATATTCTGCGGCGCGATTGGCAAGTCGGGCCAGTTCCCGCTCCACGTCTGGCTGCCCGACGCGATGGAAGGCCCGACGCCTGTATCCGCCCTCATCCATGCGGCCACCATGGTTGCCGCCGGTGTCTTTCTCATCGCCCGCGTCTATCCGCTCATGGCCGCCGATCAGCTGCTGGCCAACGTGCCCGTCCACGCGCTGACGGTCGTCGCGTTCATCGGCGCGATCACGGCGCTGATGGGCGCGCTCATCGCGGTCGCGCAAAACGACATCAAGCGCATCCTCGCCTTCTCCACCGTCTCGCAGCTCGGCTACATGATGCTGGCGATCGGCGTCGGCTCCTGGGTCGCCGCCATCTTCCACCTGCTGACGCACGCTTTCTTCAAGGCCCTGCTCTTCCTCGGTGCTGGCTCGGTCATCCACGCCGCCCATCACGAGCAGGACATCCGCCGGCTCGGCGGCCTGCGCCCGAAGATGAAGGTCACCTTCGCCACTTTCGCGATCGGCATGATGGCCCTCTCCGGTGTGCCGTTTCTTTTCTCCGGCTTCTGGTCCAAAGAGGCGATCCTCCACGCCGCGCACGGTTGGGAGGTTTCCTCCCTGCCCTTCTACGCCGCCGTGCTCGGCGTCGTGCTCACTGCTTTCTACATGACGCGCCTCGTTGCCGAAGTCTTCTACGGCGCGCCGCGCTCGGACGAAGCCAGTCACGCCCACGAGAACAGCCCGGCGATGACCGTGCCGCTCGTGATCTTGGCTGCGTGCTCGATCTTATTCAGCTTACTCGCCTGGCCTTCACCCTGGCTTCAGCATCAGCTCGACCCGTCTGCGCACAGCGAGTCCGGTGATATGAGCCTAGTGCTGCCCTCCATTGTGTTGGTCGCTCTCGGCCTTGGCGCCGGCTGGGCCTACTACGGGCGCCGGCCTCGGACCAAGGCCGAGTCGCCCGATCCACTCGACCGCTACGCCCCTGGCCTGATGGCCGCGCTGGCGAACCGTCTCGGCTTCGACGAACTCTACGCCGCCACGGTCGGACGCCTGAGCTCGGGCTTTGCGACCCTCGCCGCTTTTCTTGAAGTCTTCGTCTGGGACGGAGCCGTGCGTTTTCTCGCCGGACTCGGCGAGCTCAGCGGACTGGTCAGCCGTGAGAACGACGAGGCGGGTTTCAACGCCGGCTTCGATGCCGGCAGCAAGACCCTGCGCGACACGGGCGTGGCCTACTCCAAGGCGCAGACCGGCGACGCCCACGGCTATCTGCGCACCCTCGCCCTTGGTTTCGTGCTGCTGCTCATCCTCGTGATTCTCGGAGGTGCCCGGTGAACTCTCTTCATATCATTCTCGTTCTCTTACTCCTAATCATTCTCTCAGTCTGCTGGCTTTGGTGCACAGGGAGAGAACGAGGAACGAGTATGAGAAAGAGAACGAGTGGCAGCCTGCGGCTGCCAGGAGGTGCCCGGTGAACATCCCCCTGCTTTCCCTGCTGATCTTCACGCCGTGGGTCGGGGCGCTGTTGCTGTTTGTGCTGCGCCGCCGGCTCTCCGCCAGCCTCGGCCGTATCCTCCCTATTCTGTTCAGCCTTTCGACCCTGATCCTTGGTGGCATCGTCCTCGCGCGTTTCAATCCGGTGATAACGGGCATGCAGTTCACGGAGAAGCACGCGTGGATCACGGCGCTGAACGTCCACTATCATATCGGGCTCGACGGCCTCAGCCTCGTGCTGGTGCTACTCACCGGCATAATCTCCCCGCTCGCGCTCTTCGGCCCGACCCGACAAGTCCGCTGCCCTGCGATCCACGGCGCGCTGTTTCTTCTGCTGCAAGGCAGCGCCCTCGGCGTCTTCCTCGCGTTGGATTTCTTCCCATGGTTTGTCTTCTGGGAACTGAGCCTCGTGCCGGCCTTTTTCCTCATCAAGCTCTGGGGCGGACCCGGCGCGGCCCGTGCGGCCTACCAGTTCGTCATCTACACCATCGGTGGCAGCGCGTTCATGCTGCTGGGCTTTGCCGCCATATTTGCGGAAACGAGAACCTTCGATTTTCTAGAGCTGAAACTCATCTCTATGGGTGGCCAGGCCCCCATCCTGTTTGGCGGTGCCGCGACGACTTGGGTTTTCCTTGGTGTGCTCCTCGGCCTCGCGGTCAAGGTCCCGCTGTTCCCCTTCCACGCGTGGCTGCCCCCGGCCTACGCCGAAGCTCCGACTGGCACCTCAATGTTTCTCACCAGCGTCATGTCCAAGATGGGTGCCTACGGTTTCCTCCGCATCCTCTGGCCCCTGTTTCCGCTTCAATTTCATGCAGCGGCCCCGATTCTTCTCTGGCTGGCCCTCGGCGGCGTGGTGCTCTCCGCGTTCGCCGCGATGAAGCAGACCGACCTCAAGCGCATGGTCGCCTATTCATCCATCAACCACCTCAGCTACTGCCTGCTCGCGATGTGTGCTGTGGCCACAGCCGGTCCGGTGAATCCCGCTTTCCCGGCCGTCATGATCGGAACCAGCGAGTCCGGGATCGCTGCCCTCAGCGGCACGATCCTGCAACTCTTCAACCACGGCCTGTCCGCCGCCGCACTCTTCTTCTGTGTTGGCGTGCTCGAGTCACGCACCGGCGGTTTGCGCGGCCTCGGTGACTTCGGCGGCGTGCGCACCGCCGCCCCGGTCTTCGCCGGACTCTGCGGCATCGCGCTGTTCTCGTCCCTCGGCTTGCCCGGTCTCAACGGCTTTATCGGTGAGTTCCTGATCTTCCGCGGCGTCTTCGGCCTCGCTCCCTGGGTTGCCGCCGTCGCCACCCTCGGCCTGCTCGCCACCGCGCTTTTCCTCCTCACGTTCTGGCAGCGCGTTTTTCACGGACCCGCCACCGGGGCCGGCGTGAATTTCCGCGACCTCGACGCTACGGAGATCGCCACCCTCGGGCCGCTCATCGTGCTCATGTTCGTGCTCGGCATTTTTCCGCAACTGCTTGCTGGCCTCATCAACCCGCTCGTCACCACGTGGGCGGCCACCCTGCCATGAACGCCCTGCCCTGCACCATCTACGTGTCATTCACCGGAGCGCTCCTCGCGCTGGCGGTCGGGACGCGCTCGGCCGGAGCGGCCCGTATCGTGGCGTTGCTCACCGCCTTGACCGCTTGGGGCCTCACGCTTGGCGCCGCTGTGAACTTCGTCCCGGCCGCCGGACTGCAGGAGCTCATCAACGCGGCCTGGATCCCCGAGTTCGGCATCCGCTACCACCTCGCGGCCGACGGCATCAGCCTGACCCTCCTCGTGCTCACCGGACTCGCCGCGACCGCAGGTGTGCTCTTCTCCTGGAACATCACCGAACGCACGGGAGAGTTCTTCGCCCTCTACCTCGCGCTGATCGGCGGCGTCTACGGCGTGTTCCTCAGCGCCGACGCCTTCGCGCTCTTCGTCTTCTACGAGATCGCCATCGTGCCGAAGTATTTCCTCATCGCGAAATGGGGCTCCACCAACCGCGAATACGGCGCGATGAAGCTCGTGCTCTACTCTTTCGCCGGCAGCGCCCTCGTGCTCGCCGGTCTGCTCTGGGCCTACGCCGCGGGCCACGCCACTGGCTTCGGTTTCCCCGAGCTGGTCGCCGCCACCGGCCGGCTCGACCTGACCCAACAGACCGGCATCCTCGCGCTGGTCTTCCTCGGCTTCGCGACGCTGGCGGGCATGTTCCCGCTCCACACGTGGGCACCCACGGGACACGTCGCGGCGCCCACCGCCGCCTCAATGCTGCTGGCCGGCGTAGTCATGAAACTCGGTGCCTATGGCTGTCTGCGCGTGGCGCTGCCGCTCTCGCCGGAGGCGTTTCATCTGTTGCAACCCTGGATCGCGTGGCTCGCCATCATCGGGATCATCTATGCCGGCCTCGTCGCGCTCGTGCAGGACGACTTCAAGTTCGTCATCGGCTACTCGAGCGTGAGCCACATGGGTTTCGTGCTGCTCGGTCTCGCCGCGGCCAATCCGGTCGCCGTCAGCGGCGCGGTGTTCCAGATGTTTTCGCACGGCGTCATCGCCGGCCTGCTCTTCGCCGTCGTCGGTCGCATGGTCTACGAGCGCACGCACACCCGGCAACTGGCCGACCTGCGCGCGCTGCCCCTGCACCGCTTGCTGCCGTTCGCCGCCGTCGTCTTCGTTCTCGCCGGCCTGGCGTCAATGGGCCTGCCCGGCTTCAGTGGTTTTCCTGCCGAGCTGACGATCCTCATCGGCACCTGGCAAACCAACCCGCTCTGGGCTCTGGCGGCCGCGACCGGCGTGCTCATCGCCGCCGCCTTCACCTTGCGCGCGATTCAGGTGTCGTTCTTTGGCCGGACCGGTCCGGACATCTGCGTCACTCCGCTGGAATCGCTGCCGCCTATCACCTGGCCGGAAAAAGCCGGCGCCCTCCTGCTGCTGGGCGCGACGATCTATCTCGGGTTAAGTCCCGACACGCTGCTGGACTGGATCCGCCCCGCACTGCAATCACCTTACTTCCACGCCATCCTCAGCGGAGGTGCCTCATGAACGCGGACTACGCCGGACTCTTTCGCGCGCTGCTCCCGGAGACTCATCTGGTCGTCGGCGCGCTGCTCGTGCTTACGATCGACATGATCTGGGCCCGCCACCGTCCCGCCAATCGCCACCACGTCGCTCTCCTGCTCGGCATCATCGCTCTGCTCACGGCAGGATATGCCGCCATTACGAGCGGCGCTTCCGGACATATCTATGGCGGGATGCTCAAGCTCGACCAGCTCGCTATCGCGACCCGCACCGCGGTCATTGTGCTCGCAGCCCTCGCGCTGGCCCTGCTGCCGGATTCCCGGCGCATGAATCATCCCGCGGAGTTCACCGCGATTCTGTTGTTCGCCACGACCGGCTTCACCCTGATGGCGGCCGCCAACAATCTCCTCGTCGCTTTCCTCGCGCTCGAACTGGCCAGCCTTTCCCTCTACGTGCTGGCGGGCTTCGACAAGACCAGCCCGGAATCCGCTGAGGCGGGCCTGAAGTATTTCCTCTTCGGCGGAATGGCCGCCGCCTTTCTGCTGTTCGGCTTCAGCCTGCTCTACGGCCTCACCGGCTCGCTCGGGCTGGAGCAGATCGCCACCCAGCTTGTCATGCAGGGTCAGTCTCCGCTGCTCGTGGTCGCGCTGGTGATGGTGCTCGTCGCCTTCGGCTTCAAGGCCGCCGCCGCCCCCTTCCATCTCTGGGCGCCTGATGTCTATCAAGGCGCACCGGCCCCCGCGGCCGCGCTCATCGCCTCGGCCTCGAAACTCGCCGGGCTTGTGCTTTTCACCCGTCTGCTCTGGCCGGGCCTCGGCAGTGCCGTCGGCACGATCGCCCATGTGCCCGTGACCGTAGGCTGGGCTCCGGTCGTCGCCCTGCTCTCCGGCGCTTCACTTCTGCTCGGTAACATCGGCGCGCTGGCCCAGACCAATGTGCGGCGTCTGCTCGCTTACTCCGCCATCGCGCACGCTGGCGCGCTGTTGCTCGGTGTCATCGCCGCCGGCCGCATCGGCGTCGGACCGCTCTTCTACTACGCCGCCACCTACGGCCTCGCCACGGTCGGAGCCTTTGGCGTCATCGCCGCGCTGGAATCCGCCGGACCGGTCCACCAACTCACGGATCTCGCCGGGTTGCACAAGCGCTCGCCGCTGCTGGCCGGCTGCCTCGCGGTTTTCATTCTTTCGCTGGCGGGCATCCCGCCGCTCGCCGGCTTCTTCGGCAAGTTCTCGGTCTTCGCCTCGGTGCTGCAACTCGGCGGCCTCGCGGGTCCGGTCGGCTGGCTGGTTATCCTCGCGATCGCCCTGAGCGCCGTGGCGCTCTACTATTATCTGCTCATCCTGAAACAGGCGCTGGTGGCTGCACCCGTCGCGGACGCAACCCCGGTGCGCGTGACCGACCCGGCTGCGATCGCGCTGCTCCTCGCCGCCAGCCTGATCGTGGCACTCGGCCTGTGGCCATCGGCTGTGCTGGAGCTGTTTTAACTTCCGCGGCTGCGCAAGCGGGCCCGTGTCATCCGCTCGCGCAAGCCACCTTCCTTCAGGAAGGCCGCCTCCAACTGCCGGAGCAATTGGTCGAGCAGGAAATTCGTTTGGTGGATCAGGCAGATGAGCATATTCGCGACCACTTCTGCCGGGCGTGACTCAAGATAGGGCTTATAGGACTCATAGGGCCTATTCTGTGAACCGAGTTTCCGCACATACAGCGCCTCGCGGCTGTCCTTGGTCCATTGCTTCAGGCCGCGAGTGCGCAGGTAGTCCAGATAGTCCTCAAGCAATTCCTCAAGGCTCGCCCGGGCAACGTTGGTGAGCTTGATCTCCATTTCCTTGGAAGTGCCCGAGGCTTGGCTGCCTTCGAGGATATTCTGCTTTCCCGAGCGCGCGGCCTGGACCATCTGGTCAACCGTGCGGTCGCGCTTTTCCAGAAACCGACGGCAAAAGCACACCGTGCCATCATAAACGAGGCGCGCCTTCTGAAATGATTTCAGGTCTTCGTAGCCGCCGTGAGCGGGGATAAAGCCATTGTCTGTCATGATTGCAGACCCATTGGCCCCCTAGGTCCTATGAGTCCAATTACTAGCAGGTATCGGACCGCTGGCAACCCGCGTTTTCTACACCCGCCAGCTCTGCAGAATGCGGATGTAGTTGGCGCGCTCGTGAGCTGCGGGATCCGGACAACGCCGCAGATTCAATGCGCCGCGCAATTCGCCAACGTCGGAATAGTCATGCTCCGTCATCCACTGCCGCAGGCCTTCGAGCAATATGGTCAGAACCTTGGGCCCCTGTTTCAGCAGCACGGAAACCAGTTGCACGGTGTGAGCGCCAGCCAGCAACGCCTTGATGGCATCCTCGCGGTTGTGCACGCCACCGCTGCAGGCCAGCGAGCCGCGCAGGTGCGGCGACAGCACCGCCAGCCAGCGCAACCGCAGCAGCAGCTCGGCAGGATCCGACAAACGCAGGTGCGGCTCAACCTCGAGGTCCTCCAGATTGAAATCCGGCTGATAGAACCGGTTGAACAACACGACGCCCTTCGCCCCGGCCTGCTCCAGCGAAAGCGCGAACTGCGCGGGCGCGGTGTGAAACGCCGAGAGCTTAACCGTCACCGGGATCTTCACCGTGCTCACGACATCCCGCACCGTGGCGCGCATGCTCTCCTCCACCTCGAGGCCGCTCGCGCACGGATCGGTGACGAGCTGGTAGAGATTCAACTCAATCGCATCGGCCCCCGCCTGCTCCAGTCGTCGGGCGTAATCGGTCCAGCCGCCCGGCCGACAGCCGTTCAGCGAGGCGATGACGGGGATTCTCAAGGTGCTCTTCAGCAGTCCGAGCTGCCGGAGGTAATGGTCCGGCGTGAGCTGGTATTCCGAGTAACCGGGAAAATACGAGGTCGCCTCGGCGAAACTCTCGGAGGGCGTCTCGAGCAAAAACGACAGGGCGCGTTGCTCGTAGTCGATCTGCTCCTCGAAAAGCGAACGCATGACAATCGCGCTGGCGCCGGCGTCCTCGAGCCGGCTGGCCGCGTCGATATTGTCGCAGAAGGGCGAGGCGCCGACCATGAGCGGGTTCTTGAGCTTCAGGCCGAGATAATCGGTGGCGAGTTTCATGGTCGGAGTGGGTTAGAGTTTGGGCGCGGGAGCGGACACCGGCGCAGAGGCGGCCGCCGGGCCGTGGGACACCGGGGAGGGCGCGGCGAGTTGCTGATAATAGGCGTAGTGCCGGTGCACGTGCGCCTGCGCGAGTTGGCCGAGTTCGGTGGCGCGCTCGGGGGCGACATTTTTCAGAATTCCGAAGCGGGCCTCGTTGGCCATGAATCGGGCCAGGTCGCCCTTGGGGACACCCGAGTCCAGCTTGAGGCCAGGCTCGCCTTTCGCGGCGACCGCGGGGTTGTAGCGGAACAGCGGCCAGTAGCCCGTCTCGACCGCGAGCTTCTGCTGCTCGATGCCGAGATGGAGCGGAAAGCCGTGCGCGATGCAGTGCGCGTAGGCGATGATCAGCGCAGGGCCTTGGTGCGCCTCGGCCTCGCGGAAGGCCGTGACCGTCTGGCTGTCCTTCGCACCGAAGGCGATTTTTGCGACATAGACGTGGCCGTATTGCATGGCCATCAGGGCCAGGTCCTTCTTGGCGACGCTCTTGCCGCCGGCGGCGAATTTGGCGACCGCCCCAATCGGCGTGGACTTGGACGACTGGCCGCCCGTGTTGGAGTAGACCTCCGTGTCTAGCACCAGCACCTTTACGTTGGCACCGGAAGCGAGCACATGATCAAGGCCGCCGTAACCGATGTCATAGGCCCAGCCGTCGCCGCCGACGATCCAGACGGATTTCTTCACGAGATCGTCGGCGTGCGCTTCAAGCCGCCGCGCATCGGCGCCAGGCAGATTATACAACACCGTCCGGAGAGCCAGGACGCGGGCGCGTTGCGCGGCGATGCCGGTCTCGGTGGTCTGATCCGCGTTGAGCAGGTCGGCCGCGAGCTGGGGACCAATCCCGGCCGTCAGGCGGGTGACCAGCAGGCGCGCCGTGCTGGCGCGTTGCTCGACGGCGAGATGCAGGCCGAGACCAAACTCGGCGTTGTCTTCAAAGAGTGAATTCGCCCATGCCGGGCCGCGGCCTTCCTTGTTGGAACAATACGGCGTGGTCGGCAGGTTGCCGCCATAGATCGAGGAACAGCCGGTGGCGTTCGCGATGAGCAGCCGGTCACCCACCAGCTGCGTGAGCAATTTCAGGTAAGGCGTCTCGCCGCAACCCGAGCACGCGCCGGAAAACTCGATGAGCGGCGGCTGGAACTGCGAGCCTTTGACCGTCGTGTTGTCCAAGGCTGCGCGGACCGGATCGGGCAGGTTGAGGAAGAAATCCCAGTTGGCGCGTTCGGAGGCGAGCAGCCGCGGTTGCTCGACCATGTCGATGGCCTTGTGCCGCGGGTTGGTCTTGTCCTTGGCCGGGCAGACCTGGACGCAGAGGGAACAGCCCGTGCAATCCTCCGGCGCCACCTGGAGCGAGTAGAGCTGGCCGGGATTTTCCGTCGAGCGGAACGCCACCGATTGGAAGCCGACCGGCGCGCCCGCCAGTTCCTTGGGCTCGTAGAACTTCGCGCGAATCGCGGCGTGCGGGCAGACGAGCGCGCACTTGTTGCACTGGATGCAGATGGCCGGGTCCCAAGTTGGAATCTCGAGCGCGATGTTGCGCTTCTCATAGCGGGCGGTGCCGGTCGGCCAGCAACCGTCCAGGGGAATGGCGCTGACCGGCATGAGGTCGCCTTGGTTGGCCAGCAGCCGCGCCGTGACCTTCAGCACGAAATCGGGCGCGCCCGCGAACGACGGCGGCAGCGTGGCCACCGACTCGCGATCAGGTTTGGCCGGCAGCTTCACCTCGTGCAACCCGGCGAGCGCGGCATCCACGGCCGCGTAGTTCATCTTCACGATCTGCTCGCCCTTGCGACCGTAGGTTTTGTCGATGGCCTGCTTGATCTGTTTGATCGCCTCGTCGGGCGGCAAGACTCCGGATAGCGCGAAAAAGCAGGTCTGCAGCACGGTGTTTGTGCGC
>JAHFTH010000001.1:0-1500 GCA_023269445.1 Lacunisphaera sp. | reverse complement strand
CACGTGGAGGCGGAGTTTCTTCTCGATCAGCTGCTCCTGCCACTCGCGTGGGAGTTTCTGCCAGGTGGCCTCCGGGCCATGCGGGGAATTGAGCAGCACCGTCGCCCCGGGCGCGGCATAGCCGAGCACGTCGGTGTGACCGACGAAGTGAAACTGACTGCACGCCACGAAACCGGCCTGCCTGATCAGATAAGGCGCACGCACCGGCCGCGGGCCAAACCGCAGGTGCGAGGTCGTCATCGAGCCCGACTTCTTCGAGTCGTAGACGAAATAACCCTGCGCGTAGTTGTCGGTCTGCTCGCCGATGATCTTGATCGAGTTTTTGTTGGCGCCCACCGTGCCGTCCGCCCCGAGGCCGACAAACACGCACCGTCGCACCTCCGCCCCCTCCAGGTCGAAGTCTGCATCGAACGGCAGCGAGCTGCCGGTGACATCGTCGGTGATGCCGATGGTGAAGCGTCGCTTGGGCGCGGCGGCTGCCAGATTGGCGAACACCGCGCGCACCATGCCGGGCGTGAATTCCTTCGAGCCGAGTCCGTAGCGGCCGCCCACGACGTGCGGCGAGCCGGCAAGAGGGGAACTCCCCTCCGCGAGGGCGCCGACCACGTTGAGATAGAGCGGCTCACCGAGTGAACCCGGCTCTTTGGTGCGGTCCAAGACGGCGATGGAGCGCACACTCTTCGGCAGGATTTTCAAAAACGCTGCCGCGTCGAACAGCAGAAACAGGCGCACGGCAATCGCCCCGACCTTTTCGCCGTGGGCGTTGAGCCAGTCCACGGTCTCCGCGATTGTCTCGATCGAGCTACCCATCGCCACAATCACGCGCTCCGCCTTGGGATCGCCGTAGTAGTCGAAGAGGTGGTAGCTGCGACCAGTGACGGCAGCGAACTTGTCCATCACCGCCTGCACCACGCTTGGCAGGTTGTCATAGAGCCGGTTCACCGCCTCACGGCCTTGAAAATAGACATCGGGATTCTGCGCTGTGCCGCGCAAGGTCGGCTGGTCCGGCGACATGGCCCGCGCCCGAAACGCCGCGATGTCTTCCTCGTCGATGACGGCGCGCAGGTCGTCATCCGAGAGCGCGGCGATCTTGGAGACCTCGTGTGAGGTGCGGAAGCCGTCGAAGAAATGAATGAACGGCACCCGGGCCCGGTAGCTGGCGGCATGGGCGATCAACGCGAGGTCCTGCGCTTCCTGTCCGCTGTTGCTGCAGAGCAAGGCGCACCCCGTGGCCCGGCAGGCCATCACATCCTGGTGGTCGCCGAAGATGGATAGTCCCTGCGCGGCCAGCGCACGCGCGCTGACGTGCACCGTGAACGGCAACAGCTCGCCGGCGATCTTGTAGAGATTGGGAATCATCAGCAGCAGGCCCTGCGACGCCGTGAAAGTCGTCGTCAGCGCCCCACCGAGCAGACCGCCATGCACCGCCCCGGCCACCCCGCCCTCCGACTGCATCTCCACGATGCGCGGCACCTCGCCCCAGAGATTCGGCCGGCCGGC
>JAHFTH010000084.1 GCA_023269445.1 Lacunisphaera sp. | reverse complement strand
CGTTCCGATGAGGAGCAGCTTTCGCTCGTCGAAAATCTATTCGGCGATCCGCGCCACTCCGAGGCCGACCAGTTGCTCAAAGCCTATGCCCATTCTGACCAGTGGGTGAACCGGATGATTCTCGGCGATGCGCTCGTGGCGATGAACTCGCTGCTGCGCTACGAATCGCTTGGCGGTCAGGTGCAGATGATCTACGTCGATCCGCCTTACGGTATTAAATTCGGCAGCAACTTCCAGCCCTTCGTCCGCAATCGAGACGTGGCACACGGCGACGACGAAGACATCACCCGCGAGCCCGAAATGGTTCAGGCTTATCGAGACACGTGGGAGCTCGGTCTCCACTCCTACCTCACCTACCTCCGTGATCGACTCCTCCTTTCGCGCGAACTGCTTACACCGACCGGCTCCATATTTGTCCAAATCTCTGACGGAAATCTTCACTATGTTCGCGAATTGATGGATGAGGTATTCGGGGCAGAGAATTTTGTCGCAATCATTCCATTCAGAAAGAAGACAATGCCTCTCGGCGCGAAATATCTAGAGCGCATGGGCGATTTTCTGGTTTGGTATGCTCGGGACGAATCGCGCCTGCGCTACAAACAACTCTATCAGACACAGGACGTGCAGGGTGACTTTCATTGGGCCTGGTATGAGCTCCCTGACGGGAGCTGTCACAAAATGTCAAAGGAACAGATCGCGTCACATGTGAACCTGCCGAAAGATGCCAAGATATACAGATTGGTCTCCATGTGGCCTCCGACATTCAACCAGAACTCGGTATTCGGGGTAAAGTCGGAGGGTCAAGAATGGTTACCAGCTCCAGGACAGTGCTGGCCAACTTCACCAGAGGGAATGCGGATACTCGTAGCACAGAAAAGGATTCAAGCTGAGGGGAAGTATCTTCGGTATAAGCTTTTTCTGAAAGACTATGATCTCAAGAAATTGACGACGACATGGGATGATACAACTGGGGCACGCGATCCACTATATGTGGTCCAAACCCAGGAAATGGTTGTCCAGCGGTGTATGCTTATGACAACCGACCCCGGTGATCTCGTGCTCGATCCGACTTGTGGCAGCGGGACGACCGCCTACGTCGCCGAGCAATGGGGACGGCGGTGGATCACGATGGATGTCTCGCGTGTGCCACTCGCGCTCGCGCGGCAGCGACTCCTGACGGCCAGTTTTCCGTGGTATCAGCTCAGAGATGAGGCACGCGGTCCGGTCGGCGGCTTTGTCTACAAGCGGAAGCAAAACAAGAAAGGCGAAGATGTCGGCGGGATTGTGCCGCACATTACGTTAAGCAGTATCGCGAATAATGAACCACCGGTCGAAGAAGTGCTTGTAGATCGGCCCGAGGAAAGCCGTGGCATAGTTCGTGTCTGCGGGCCGTTCACGGTCGAGGCCACTATCCCCACGCCGGTCGACTACGAGGGCGACGGTGAAGAAGATTCCAAGGCAAGCACGAGCGAAGAATACGGTGATTTTGTCGCCCGTATGATCGAGGTGCTGCGCCGCAGCCCTGTGCTCCGACTTGACGGTGGCAAATCAGTTACGCTCAAGAACGTTCGCCCGCCGGCGAAGAGCATGTCGCTCAGCGCCGAGGCCATCATTCAGAATGGCACGGACAAGCCGGTGGCCTTCGTCTTCGGTCCGGAGCACGGCGCGGTGTCGAGCAAGCTGGTGTCGAACGCCGCCCGCGAGGCCTACCAGAAGAGTTACTCGCATCTCTACGTCATCGGCTTCGCCATCCAACCGGATGCTCGGAAATTTGTAGAGGCGTGCGACACGGTTGGCGGCATCCCTGCCACCTATGTGCAGGCCACGCCCGACCTGATGATGGGCGATCTGCTCAAGAACATGCGGTCGAGCCACATTTTCTCGGTGTGCGGTTTGCCGGAGGTAGCCGTGAAGAAGGAGAAGGATGGCAAGGTGTCGGTTGAGTTGCTCGGGCTCGACGTGTTCGACCCTGTGACAATGGAGACGCACCACCGGGGCGGCAACGATGTGCCGTGCTGGCTGCTCGACACCGACTACAACGGGCTGGTCTTCAAGGTCCGGCAGGCGTTCTTCCCGCGCACCAGTGCATGGGAAAATCTAAAGAAAGAGTTGAAGGCGGAGTTTGACGATTCGGTGTGGGAGCACCTCGCCGGCACGACGAGCGAGCTCTTCCTGCCCGGCGAACAGCGCACCGTTGCCGTCAAGGTAATCGACGACCGCGGCAACGAGCTGATTGTCGTCAAAGAACTCGGGAAGTAACCCCGCGCCCGTCATGGCCGATTTCCAAGTTCCGGACCCAATCCTCAACTCGCCCTACGAGGAGCCGTCGTTGCATTGGTGGATTGAGGACGGCAGCCCGCCGCAGCAACGCGAGGGGCGCCGGCCAGCGATGTATTTCTACCGCGACCCGAAGACCCGCTCCGAAAATCAGGGCCGGCAAGGTGGCGAGCCGGTCGAGCTGAAACTGGTCAACCAGATCCGCGATCTCGTCGCGACGTGGCGGCACCAGGGTTGTCCAGGCGCATCGCGCACGACGCATGAACTTCTTTCGTGGTGGCGGCGTGAGGGCCGGGAGAAGCGGCTGTTCTTCGCGCAGATCGAGGCGGTGGAGACGATCATCTTCCTGCGCGAGGCCCGGAGCGATTTCCTACAGGGCGTCGATATTCCCCGTGACGAGCCGAATGATTCGCAAAAGGCGGAGGGCGCCGCCGGCTTTCTGCGCTATGCCAGCAAGCTGGCGACCGGCAGCGGCAAGACGACCGTCATGGGCATGCTTGCGGCTTGGAGCATCCTCAACAAAGTGAACGACCGGGCCGACGCACGTTTTTCCGATGTCGTGCTCGTCGTCTGCCCCAACGTGACCATCCGCCAGCGGCTGGCCGAGCTCGATCCCAACCTGGGTGACGCGAGCCTCTATCGCACCCGTGATCTGGTGCCGGAGCACCTGATGAAGCTGCTCCGTCAGGGCAAGGTGGTCATCACCAACTGGCATGTCTTCGAGCCGCATGTGGCAAGCGTGGGTGGTCAGGGTGGGCGGGTGGTGAAGGCCGGCCAGCCGGTCGAGACCCGTGAGCGCATCCATGTTGGCGAGCAGAACACCACGGCACGCGGCAAGCGCTACCTCACGCTCTCGACGCTAGAAATGATGACAGCGGCCCAGCAGCTGGAAATTCTTGCCGGTTCGGAGAAGCGCGACGAAGTGGGCAACCTGATTTCGGTCGAAGTGCGCTCCACCAAGTATGTCGAGAGCGACAGTGCCGTGATCGCCCGGGTGCTCGGTCGCGAGGTGGGCGGCAAACAAAACATTCTCGTGATGAACGACGAGGCGCACCACGCCTACCGCATCCGTCGCGATGAGCCAGACGAAGAGGAAGACGACGAATTTGGCGAAGACGAGGAAGCCGATGAATTCTACAAGGAGGCAACTATCTGGGTCGATGGACTCGACCGGGTCCAGAAGCTGCGCGGCGTGAACTTCTGCGTGGACCTGTCGGCCACTCCCTACTTCCTCGGGCGGGTCGGGCAGAATGCGAACCGGCCGTTTCCGTGGGTGGTGAGCGATTTCGGTTTGATCGACGCCATCGAGAGCGGGCTGGTTAAGATTCCACAGCTCGCCATCCGTGACTCGACCGGTGCAGCGGTGGTCGGAGCCGAAGACAAGGTGCCGAGCTATTTCAACATCTGGCACTGGATTCTGCCCAAGCTCACCCCCGCGGAGCGCGGCGGCAAACGTTCCAACCCGAAGCCGGAGGCGATCTTGAAGTATGCCCACACGCCCATCGCGATGCTCGGTGGCCTGTGGGAGGAGACGGCCAAGGAATGGGCCGAGAGCGGCAGCGAGCCGCGCCCACCGGTATTCATCATCATTTGTAAGAACACGGCGCTGGCCAAAGTCTTCTTCGAGTGGATCGCCCATGAGGTGTGTCCGACTGGCATCCCGCCGCTGCGGGTGGATGGTTTCCGCAATCGCGAGGGCAATCACTACACGATCCGGGTGGATTCCAAGGTCGTGCATGAGACCGACACCGGAGGAGCGAAGAACGACGCGAGTCGGTGGATGCGTTTCACTTTGGACACGGTCGGCAAGCTCGCTTGGCCACGCGACCGGCAGGGCAGGGAAGTCATGCCGGAGGGGTTTGAGGAGCTGGCGAAGAAGATGGAGAAGCCGTTGCATCCGCCGGGGCGGGATGTCCGCTGCATCGTGAGCGTCGGCATGCTCACCGAGGGCTGGGACTGCAACACCGTCACGCACATCGTCGGCCTGCGACCGTTCATGAGCCAGCTCCTGTGCGAGCAGGTGGTCGGACGCGGGCTGCGCCGGGCCAGCTACGAGCCGGGCGTGGATGGGAAATTGCCCGAGGAAGTGGCCAAGGTTTTTGGCGTGCCGTTCGAGGTGATCCCGTTCAAGGCGAACAAGGGTGGGGCACCACTGCCGCCTTCGAAGCGCATCCATGTGCGGGCCGTGGCAGAGAAGGAACGGTTTGCGCTGACGTTCCCGCGCGTCGACGGCTACACGCAAGCGATCAGGAATCGGGTAGTCGTGGACTGGAAGAACGTGCCGACCATGACGGTCGACCCGACCAGCATCCCGCCTGAGGTGCAGATGAAGGGATTGCACGCAGCGAGTAATACCGGACGGCCGACGCTGGGTGGGCCGGGCCGGATCAGCGACGTGTCGTTGAAGGAATTTCGCACCCGGCACCGATTGCAGGAGCTGGTGTTCGAGTTGGCCCGTGAATTGACGAAGAGCTACCTAAGCCAGCCGGGATGCACCGTGCCGGCTCATGTGCTGTTTCCCCAATGCGCGAGCATCGTGCAGCGCTATGTCGATACGAAGGTGACGGCACTGGCACCAGCGGACATCAAAGATTTGTTTCTGGCGCCCTACTATGGCTGGTTGGTCGAGCGGCTGACGCAGGCGATTCGGCCAGACACGGCCTCGGGAGAAGAACCGGAGATTCCGCGCTACGAAGTGAGTCGCGGGCCAGGTTCGACGGCGGAGGTCAGCTTCTTCACGTCACGCGACGTGCGCGAGGGGCAGAGGTGCCATCTTAATTTCTCGGTGCTCGACACCGGCAAGTGGGAGCAGAGCGCGGTTTACTTCATCGACACGCATCCCGCAGTGGAGGCGTTCGTGAAAAATGCGGGGCTGGGATTCGCGGTGCCGTATTTCCACAACGGCCAGCCACACGACTATGTGCCGGATTTCATTGTGAAGCTGAGCAAGCCCGAGCCGCTGAATCTCATCGTTGAGACGAAGGGCTATGACCCGTTGCAGGAAGTGAAAGCTGATGCAGCGAAGCGTTGGTGCGATGCAGTCAACGCGGACAATCGCTTTGGAAAATGGCGCTACGCCTTGTGCAAGGGACCGCTCGAAGTGCGGACGCTGTTGGATGGAATCATGCTTGGGAACGCCTAGAGCCGAAGCCCGTGAAAGCTGCCGCGCTCGCGGCGTTTCGGGCCAGGCAGTGAGCTTCAGGCCCAAGCCGGTTTGTAACGTAATACGTTACAAGTGCCGGGTGGGGGTGCGGCCTTGCGGGAGACGGTTTCCGCGCCGGGGTCGGCGCAGCTCCAGTGATCGAAGTCGGTGCCAACCTCATCCGCGCTCATCCGCGTGATCAGCGGAGTATCTTGGTTTCCTGCCTAAGTGGGCAATTTGTGAACAAGTTTTGACACTTTGGGTCCGCTTTTTACTTGCTTGCTGGGAGGGAAATGGGGAGAAATGGGGTGTTCTGGGGAATTAGGGCTCCAGAGCACCACCCATGGCGTCATCCGGCACAACCGTTTATTCAGGGCGTTTTGAACACACGCTCGACGACAAGAATCGTCTCACGATTCCGTCGCTTTGGCGTTGGGTGCATACGGACACCGAGACGTTTCTGGCCATCCCGCATCCCGACAGTTACATCGCGGTGCTGCCGCCGGCCCGCGTGGAAAAGCTCCTCGCGCAGATTTCGGACATGAAACTTTCCGACCGCGACGCGCAGGCCGTGAAGGCCAAGATTTTTTCCGAGGCTCTCTCCTTCACCTTCGACAAGCAGGGTCGCTTCGGCGTGAGCGCCGACCTCCTCAAGCACGCCGGCATCGCGAAGGACGCGATGCTCAGCGGCATGGGCGACACGTTCAACATCCTCAGTCCAGCCCGCTGGACCGAGATGTCGCGCAGCACTGCGGGTGAAAACTTCGGCGACATGATGCGCCGCATCGGTCTCTAAATTATCATGAAGAACCTGAGCACCCTCATCAAGGCCCAGCCCCTGCCCAAACTCTCCTTGGTGTTTTGTGCAAACCGCCGTTCGCTCCTGCGCGAGCCGATCTCAATCATTCTGCCGTGGAAGAAATCCCATGCTCGCGCCCGGCATTGAGCTTTTCCCGCGCGCCATGACTCCCGGGCACCTGCCAGTCATGCTGCACGAGGTGCTTGAGTTCCTCGCCCCGCACGAGGGGCAGAACATCCTCGACTGCACCTTCGGCGGGGGAGGGCACACCCGGCTGATGCTGGATGCCGGGGCCAAGGTCACCGCGCTGGACCGCGATCCGGCGGCCGCCGAGCGGGCGGCCCACGCGGCCGTCGGCTTTCCCGAGACTTTTCGCTTCGTGGATCTGAATTTCGGTGATCTGGCTACGCTGCCGGACACCGGGTTTCACGGCATTTTGTTCGATCTCGGGGTTTCCTCCTTCCAGCTCGACGAGGGCGACCGCGGCTTTGCCTTCCGGTTCGACGCCGGGGCCGACATGCGCATGGACCCGCGCCACGATGTCTCCGCGGCGCAATGGCTGGAGACCGCGAGCCACGAGGATCTGGTCCGGGCCATCCGCGATTATGGCGAGGAGAAGAGCTGGCGCCGGGTCGTATCGGCCATCGAGGGTGCCCGGGGCACCGGCCGTCTCACCCGCACCGGGTCGCTGGCGGAACTAATCGCCGAGGCCATCCCCGCTGCGCTGAAACGGGAAAGCCGCATCCATCCCGCGACCCGCTCCTTCCAAGGCATCCGCATCGCCGTCAACGACGAGATCGGCGCCATCGAGCGCGGCCTGCCCGCCGCTTTCGACAAGCTCGCTCCCGGCGGCGTGCTGGCGGTCATCAGCTTCCATTCCCTTGAGGACCGCCCGGTGAAGCATTTTTTCCGCAAAGTCTGCGGCCAGCCCGTCGACGAGAACGATGCGACGCCGCAACAGCTGCGCACCAAGCTCGCCAACCCGCTCACGCGGAAGCCCATCACTCCCTCG
Source organism: Lacunisphaera sp. (assembly GCA_023269445.1). Lineage (GTDB taxonomy): Bacteria > Verrucomicrobiota > Verrucomicrobiia > Opitutales > Opitutaceae > Lacunisphaera. The sequence goes on along the minus strand of JAHFTH010000084.1, from coordinate 5,304 downwards.
GCGGGCGAGATCGCCACCAACCCCCGCAGCCGCTCCGCCAAGCTGCGCGTCCTCCGCAAACTCTAAGCCCATGAAACCACCTCCGGCCCCCGGCCTCGTCAATCGGGTCATCGCCCTGACCCTGCTGCTCCTCGTCTTCACCGGCACCCTCGGCCTCGGTGCCGTGTGGATGCGTCAGGAGATTTCCTCGACCGCCAACGCCAGCCGCACGCTCGCGGACAGCCTCACCGGCGTCGAGCGCCGCCTAGATGAAGTCAACGCGGAGGTCGCCGCCGCGGTGAATCCCGACGCGCTGCTGCGTCAAAACAATTTCATGCACCTCACGCTGGCCGCGCCCCGCGAGATTCAGGTCGTGCGGGTGGCCGTCTCCGCCGAGTTGCTCCTCGCCGCCAAGCGCAACCGCGAGGTCTTCAATCTCTCCACTGCTTCCCGCGATCAGTCCACGGCCGAATTCCGCGTCGTGACCGCGTCGCTCCGTTGATCCATGTCGAAGGGCTTCGCCTCCAATCGCCTCACTTTGCTCGCCGTCGGCGTGCTCGCCTGTTTCATGGGCGTCGGGGTGCGGCTGGTGTTCCTCCACGTGCTGGACCGCGAGGAACTGCTGAGCTACGTGGACAAGGCGCGCCGCCAGATCGTGGTCGAGCACGCGCGTCGCGGCACCATTCTTGATTCGCGGGGCAACCTGCTCGCGACCAGCAAATCCGAGGTCACGCTCGCCGTCGATCCGTGGGCGCTCGTCGATTTCCTGGAGTCCGACCGCAACGACCTGCGGCGCACCCGCAAGGCCCGCGACGAACAGGTCAAGCGCGTGCAACTTGCCGCGCTGCTCGGTCTGCCCGCTGCCGAGGTGGAAAAAGTTTTCTCCCCCGCCATGCGGCCCATCAAGATCGAAGCCGACCATCGCGACGGCAAGGTGGACGGCCAGACCAAGGATCGCTGGGTCAAACTCCGCGAGGGTCTGGACGAGCCGACCTTTGCCAAGATCGAGGCGCTGAATATCCGGGGGCTCACGCATGAGCGCATCTACCGCCGCGTCTATCCGGGTGGGGGACTGGCCGCCAATCTCATCGGTTACCTCAACAAGGAGGGCAGTCCGGTCACCGGGGCCGAACGTCACTTCGACCTCTACCTGAAGGGTGAGGACGGTTGGATCGAATCCGAGCAGGACGGCGCCCGCCGCGAACTCGCGCAGTTCCGCTCCCGCGAAGTGCCCGTAGCCGACGGCAACGACGTCGTGCTCACCATCGACTCGGTCGTGCAGCACATCATCGAGGATGAGCTCAAGACGATCGCCGCGAAGTTTGACCCGCATTTCGCCACCATCATCGTCAGCGAACCGCGGACCGGTCGCATCCTCGGGATGGCGAATTACCCGAGCTATGACCTCAACAATTACAGCAAGGCGCCGCTGGAGGCGCAGCGGAACTACGCCGTCACCGACATCATCGAGCCCGGCTCGACGTTCAAGATCGTGGCCGCCGGCGCCGCGCTGGACCAGGGGCTGGTGCTGCCTTCCTCCGCCTTCGACTGCGGCATCACCTCGATCAATTACAAGGGCCGCGACCTCAAGCTGCCGAAGGAGGATCATCCGTTCGGCCAGTTGACCGTCGCCGAGATCGTCAGCCACTCCAGCAATCGCGGCGCCGCGCAATTGGCCATGCTGATGGGCGAGGACCGCTTCTACGAATACGCCCAGCGCTACGGCTTTGGCCAGAGCACGAGGTTCCAACTGGGCGGCGAAGTCCGCGGCATCCTCGAGGCGCCCGCGCATTGGGACGGACTCACGATCACCCGCATGCCGATGGGGCATGCCGTGGCCGCCACCCCGCTGCAGGTCCATATGGCGATGAGCACGGTCGCCAACGGCGGGGCCCGTCTTCGTCCGCAGATTATTCAGGAAATCCGCAATGCCTCCGGTGAGGTCACGCGCACTTTCGCTCCGGAAAAAATCGAACAGGTTCTCCGGCCCAGCACGGCCGCGTTGCTCGCCCAGTTGCTCCACGGAGTGGTGGGCCCGGGTGGCACGGCCGACGGCTTCGACCTCCCCGGCTTCGAGTTCGCGGGCAAGACCGGCACGACGCAAAAAATTATCGATGGCAAATACGTCAGCGACCGCCACGTGGCCTCCTTCGTTGGATTTTTCCCCGCCAGCCGCCCGGAACTCGTGGTCTCGGTGATCGTCGACGACGCCAAGCTACCCGCCGGGGCCCTGGCCTCCGGTCGCGCCGTGGCCGCGCCGTCTTTCAAACACGTCGCCGAGCAGCTCATCCAGTATCTCGACATCAAGCCCGTGCAATCGCTCTCCCGCAACTTCGTCGCGATGCAGGGAGGTGTCCGGTGATCGGTTATCTCACACCCAACTATCCCCTCGTCGCCGCGTTCCGCTCTCTGCCCAAGACCCGCACTCGTCCCGCTGATCGCGTCACCCGGCAAATATTTAAAATGGCCCCGAAACTTTCCGACTATTTCTCAGACGGCGAAATCCGCGCCAGCAAGGGTGACCTTGACCGCCCCATCTCTGGGCTCGCGATGGACAGCCGCCGTGTGATGCCGGGCAATCTCTTCTTCGCGCTGCCGGGCCGGCGGGCCGACGGCAATTCCTTCATCGACGAGGCCATCCAGCGCGGGGCCGTCGGCATTGTCGGCGAAAAGATTCCCTCCGGCACGGCCGCTCGCGTCACCTATGTCCAGGTCGCCGATGCCCGCCGCGCGCTCGCGCAGGTCGCGCAGCGCTACTTCAAGTTTCCGGACAAATCGCTCGATCTTGTCGCCGTCACCGGCACGAACGGCAAGACCACCGTCACCAACCTCATCAAGCACCTGCTCTCCACCAGCACGCAGCGCGTCGGCCTCGTCGGCACGGTGAACTACGACCTCGGCGCCCGCATCGTGCCGTCCTACCGCACGACGCCCGAATCGCTCGAGCTCTTCGGGATGCTCGCGCAGATGCGTGACGCCGGTTGCCGGCAGGCCGCGATGGAGGTCAGCTCGCACGGCATCGACCAGCAGCGCGTGCTCGGCATGCAGTTCGGCGTCGCCGTCTTCACCAACCTTACCCGCGACCACCTCGATTACCACAAGACCCTCGAGGCCTACTTCGAGGTGAAGTCCCGCTTGTTCAACGGCGGCACCGGTGGTTCGCCGCGCGCCGCCGCGATCAATCTCGACGATCCCTACGGTCGCCGGCTCGCCGCCGAGGTGCCAAAGCACATTCGCATCATTACTTTTGGCGAGGCGCCTGACGCCATCGTGCGGGCCGAGAATGTCCGCCTGAATTTCCGGAACACATCCCTCACGCTCGTCTGGCCCGAGGGCCGGGTGGAACTCGAGAGTCCCTTCATCGGTCGCTACAATGTCAGCAATCTGCTGGCTGCCTTCGCCTCCTGCTATGCGCTCGGCCGCGACCCCTCGGTCATCGCCCTGCGCCTGAAAAGTTTCGCCGGGGTCTCCGGCCGCATGGAACGGATCGATGAGGGGCAGGCTTACAACGTGCTCGTGGACTATGCCCACACCGACGATGCCCTGCGCAACGCCCTCGGCATGCTCCGCGCTGTCACGCCCGGCCGGCTCTTCGTGGTCTTCGGCTGTGGTGGCAATCGCGATCGCAGCAAGCGTCCGCTCATGACCGCGGCCGTGCAGGAGTTCGCCGATTTCGCCTGGGCCACCGCCGACAATCCGCGCAGCGAGGCGCTCGCGCAGATTTTCACCGACATGAAGACCGGGGTCACGGCTCCGGAAAAAATCACCTTCGTCGAGGATCGCCGCCATGCGATCAGCCTCGCGTTGAACGCCGCCCGCGAGGGTGACTGCGTGCTCGTGGCGGGCAAGGGCCACGAGACCTACCAGGAATTCGCCGACACCATCGTGCCGTTCGACGACCGTCAGGTCGTCCGCGAGCTGATCGGGATAAAGTCAATCAAGCCCGCCTGAAGACTTTGCCATGCCAACCTTCGCCGCAGAAAAGCTCGCCACCTGGACCGGTGGCACTTGGTCCCCATTCCCGGGGACGGCGATCACGGGTTTCAATCAGGACACGCGCACGCTGAGCGCAGGTCAGGTGTTTGTCGCGCTGAAGACCGGGAAGCGCGACGGCCACGATTTTCTCGGCGAAGCCCGCCAGCGCGGCGCGGCGGCGGCCCTCGTGAGCCGCGTGGTTGCGGGTGAGGGGCTGCCGCAGCTCGTGGTGGATGATCCGTTGACCGCCTTCCAGCGCGTTGCCCGCGAACACCGGCGTGAGTTCCACGGCACCGTCGTCGGGGTGACCGGCAGCGTGGGCAAAACTTCGACCAAAGATCTGCTCGCTCTTCTGCTCGGCGGCGAACCCGGCGTGTGCGCGACGACGGGCAACCTGAATAATCACATTGGTGTCCCGCTCACCCTCACGCGCCTTGATCCGGCCGTGCACCTTGCCGCCGTCGTTGAGGCGGGCATCAACACCCCGGGTGAAATGCATTCACTCGCGAGCATGATCGAGCCGGACCACGCCATCGTGACGCTCGTCGCCCCCGCGCATTTGGAAAAGCTCGCTTCGCTCGAGGGCGTGGCGGCGGAGAAAGTCACCTTGCTCCTCGGCGTGCGGCGCGACGGCCTGCAGTTGTTTCCCATTTCCTGCTGGCAGCACCTCGCGTTTCGCGACCTAGCGAACCCGCTCATTCTCGTGCCCGAGAACGAGGGCATGACGCGCGTCACCGGCCGCACCGTGAAGTTCAATGTCTTTCACCGGCCCGACCGCACCGAGGTGCGCCTTGAAGGCCGGCGCACCTTCGTCGTCCGCCGGGTCTCGTCCGGTATGGCGCAGAACACTGCGCTGGCGCTCGCTCTGGCCTCCGAACTCGGAGTGGGGGATGCCGTGCTGCAATCGCGCTTGGAAAACTGGCAGCCCTCCCAGTGGCGCGGCGAACTCCGCCAGAGCGGCGAGGCCACGGTTTATTGCGATTTCTACAACGCCAATCCCGCTTCGATGGCCGATGCGATCGACGCCTTCAACGGGGCGGTGCGTGCCGACCTACCGCGCGTTTATGTGCTCGGTTGCATGGAGGAACTCGGGGCGGAGTCCGCCGAGTATCATCGCCTGTTCGGCCGCACGCTGCATCTGCGGCGCGGCGACCACCTGTTCGCGATCGGCGGACAGGCGGAGGCGCTGCGCGAGGGTCTGCTGGAGAACGGCAACGATCCCGCGCAGCTCGATGTCATCACCGATCTGGCCCTCGTGCGGGAGCGCCTCGCCGGGTTCAAGGGCGCCGTCTTCCTCAAGGGCAGTCGCCGCTACCAGCTCGAAACTGTTTTGGAGCCACAAACCGCCGG
>JAHFTH010000083.1 GCA_023269445.1 Lacunisphaera sp. | reverse complement strand
GCTGTGCGCCTCGACCTTGTCCACCACCAGCTCCGCCCGCTTCACCTTCAAGGCCGCAAACTCCTCGGCCAGCACGCGGTTGAAGCCCGCGCGGACGTAGATCGTCGCTGGCGCCGGAGCGGGAATACGGAAGATATGCTTGCGACGCGGAGGTGCCATGGATCGAAGGATGCCCTCAACGAGCAAGAGGACGCTCTCACCGTCAACGCGCGAATCGAGTCCCGCCGCCCGGGCCGGGCCAAGCTAAACCTCCGGCCGACCGGCCACAGCCTGGGTGAGTGAGCAGCCTTGGCGACGCCTGACAGCCGCTGATCACTTCAGCCCAGATGGGCGCCTCTGTTTCTCCCCGCAGCGCTCATCACGTGTCACCCCCAGCAAGTGTCATCTATTATATGACGCTCGTATTTCTGCCCTTCACCCACTGCCCCAAACCTAGTGTCATATATTAGATGACACTGGGTCGTTTCTCCTCCAACCTCCCCGCATGAAACAATCCATGTCCCTAGGACGCCTGAACGACTTCGAGCCCCTGCTCGATCTGCTCGACATGGCCGTCAAGGCCGCCTCTGAAGCCGCCCGCAAGAAATACCGCGAACGCAAACGCCGCCCCCGCGACGGCCGTTACGCCGCTCTCCAAGCCGGCCCCGACACGCCACTCTGGAACGAACTCGCCCGCGCCTGCGAACTCCACCTCACCCGCTATGGCTCCAAAGCCAACCTCGGCCGGCTGCTCGGCGTGCCCCGTCAACGCATTCATCAGCTGATCGTCGCCAAGACCGCCTGTGCCGACGCCGAGCGCACCCTGCAACTCCTCGGTTGGCTCCTCGCCCGCCGCAAAGGCCTCGTCCCCGGCTGATCCCCATCTAGTGTCATCTATTATATGACAGTTGACAGGTTGAACTGATTCGCTGGGTGGTTGGTCCCACCGCCACCCAACACATCCCGGCCACCTCCCCGAAGGACTTGCCACCTCTGCTGATTTCCTCCCTCCTTCAGACACACGGGCCGTGGACGACAGCAGTCGTCTGCGGCTTTTTCGTTTACCCCGACCCATGCCCACCGTTCTCAGAATCCGCGGTTACCGGTTCTACTTCTACGCTTTGGAAGGCACCGAGCCGCCCCATGTGCACGTGGACAAGGGCCCGGGCACGATCAAACTCTGGCTGCGCGACCTCTCCATCGCCCGCATGGAAGGCTTGAAACCGGCCGAAATCCGCGAAGTGTTACGGCTGACTCGCGAACACCACAATCACCTCCTCACTGCCTGGCATGAATTCGAAGGACGCAAAAGTTAAGGACGTCAGCACCGCCGCCGGAAAACTCACGGTTTGGGTGGACGATGGCCGCGTGCTCAGCCTGCCCTTGGAGTGGTATCCCTCGCTCAAGTCAGCTTCACCAGCCGAACGTTCCCGCTGGCGCAAGAGCGGTGCCGGCTACGGCATCCACTGGCCCGCTCTCGATTACGACCTGAGCGTGGAGGGCTTGCTCGCCGGCGCCCGGGAAGCCCGGACCATTCTGGCCCATACGCGTAAGTTTCGCGCCTGTCTCCAGCCTGCCCGCTCTCGCCGGCGCCCCGGCCGAAAATTGACCGCCGCTTGAATATCCCCGACACCAGCGAACCCGACGAAGTTCTGGCCGAAGCCCTCCGCCGTGACGCGGAGATGGAGTCCGGTCATGTGAAACCACTGTCCGAAGACGCGTTTTGGACAAAGCGATATCTGGATGCGAAGGAACTCGCACTGCACGCCGCTGTTTCCGCAGCTGCAGCGCGGGATATCAGCCGATGAATCCCCCGATCACACCCGGAGAAATGCTGCTGGAGGAGTATCTGACTCCCATGGGCATCTCCCAGAACGCCATGGCCCGGGCCATCGGCGTGCCGCCCCGGGCGATCAACGGGATCGTGCTGGGCAAGCGCACCATCACCCCGTCGATGTCGATCCGGTTTGGCGCGTTCTTCGCCCAGACGCCGGAGTTCTGGCACGGCCTGCAAGTTGATTGTGATTTCCGCGCCCTCGCCAAGCAAAGCCGTAAGCTGACCGCCAAGGTCACCTCCGCCCGAGAGCTCATGTCGGCCTGATCGGACCGGCCAGGCTTTGTCCTCGGTTTCGCGACGAATGCCAGCCACTGCGCAGGCAGGGCGACTGATCCTTAGTGACGAGCACGTCACATCAGGAAGCGGGCAACGGCGTGCGGCTTCCTGCCCGCCATCCTGTCATCCGTAGTCTTGGCGAAGGATGAAGGCCTGGCGCCGGCGGGTGCGTGAGACCCCACTCCGCCCAAACCCACATGTCACGTATTAAGTGACATTCGCGACCGTCCCGACCGAGAAGTGATCCAACGTCAGGCCGTGGGCCAGGATCTGCTATTTCTTGTCGAACGCCTCCAGGAATATCGGATCCGCCAGATTGACCCGGCCAACGGGGACTTCCTTGCGCACGAGACCCTTGCTGTTCTGGCCGAAATAACGCGACGCCATGTGCGTCATGGAGACGAGCGCTTCGTCGAACAGATGGTCGCGGGCCCGGATGCTGTAGCGGACCTCCCAGAGTAGCTTCTGCTTCTTCTCCTTCCACACCGCCTGAAAGTCGTAGGCCCGCAGGATGACAAAATACCGCGTATCCTCGACCTCATCGATCAAGTCCAGATGATGCCGGCTCTGCGTCTGGAGCGAATACTTGGCCAGCTCCTCGTCATATCCAAGCAACTGCGCGTTGCGGTTATTATCCTGATCTCGCTTCCGGTTCTGCGCACTCGATGCGGCATCGTAGGCCGCCTGGTCGGGATTGCTCAAGGGGGGCTGGGCTGGCGGCGGCGTCTGCACAACAATCACGCCTCCACGCCCGTTGGAAATCACCTGCGGCGGCGGGGGTGGAGGCGGAATGGGCGCGGCACCGATATTATAGCCGCCAGACGCGTTCTGATCCGTGCCCGTCGTGCCCCAATAGACCATGATCAGGAGATCGGTTTTCGCCGGCTCGTGGCTGGAGACATAGCTTAGCCGGGTGAGAGAGGGAGCGATCGCCTCGGCGATCTTGCGGAAGGATTGCTCATCGACGGATTTATCTTTGACCGGAGTGCCGGTGAAACCGCCTTCCCCGAAGGCGAAGGTTTCGGGTTTGAACGTGTTGTCGGCCTGTTTGGTCCGCACATAGCCATTGTGCACCGTGCTCAGGACCGCCGTGATTTCACTGCTGTCATCCTCCTTGCCCACAAGGCTCAGGCCGGTGGCCAATACGAGACAGACGAGACGGGGGAAGAGGGTGCGGGTCATGGGTCGGGGAGCGGATCGTCCGGCAAATTACTCCGCATTATCAGATCCTCAAGTCTGATTAGCCGCCGGTGGATTTTAACCCCGGCGTAACACGACCGGATATTCCTCCGCTTGCCTCGGGGCGGTGATTTCTTTTGGCTGCGGTGTCGACGGGCCCGGTCGCACCACGACTGATTGCAACTGCAGCGTTAGCCAATTCCTCCCCTCATGCGCAACCGCAACACCGCCTCCGACCTCGAGATCCATGCCGTCGCCGGCACGCACACCGCCGTGCTGTCGTTTGATTTCAAAAACAAACCTGCTCACCTCCTTGGCTTCGCCATCGAGCGCCAGGATGTTGCGACCGGCAAGCGCCACTGGCTGTCCGGCCAGAAATGTTTCCGCAGCATCGTGCCCGATCCGGTCAAGGGCCAGAAATACCCCACGCACCTCCATCCCGTGCAGAGCTTCATGTGGAAGGATTTCACCCTGACCCCGGGCCAGAGCTACACCTTCAAGATCACGCCGGTCAACGGCACGGCCAGCCAGTTGTCCTACGGTCCGCCGACGGAGCTCCACCTCACGGCCGAGCTGGAGTGGAACGGCAAGCAGGGCGTGTATTTTAACAGCGGCGTGGCCGGCAGCCAGTCGTATTCCGAACAGTTCCCGCCCGGCAAGATTTCCGCCATGGACGAGGCGACCCGCGAGCGAGCGCTGCGCTGGCTGTCGCACGGTCTCTTTGAGGGCCTCAAGGCCTACATTGAGGCCGCCAAGCCCGGCGAGTATCTCTACGGCGCCTTCTACGAGTTCCATGAGCCGCGCACGCTCCTGCTGCTCAAGGCCGCCGCCGCCCGCGGCGTGAAGGTCGCCCTCGTCATCGATGGCAAACAATACAAGGACGACAACGATGCCGCCGTGCAGGCCGCCGGCATCGGCAACCTCGTCAAGGCGCGGCGCACCAACGCCAAGATCCCCCACAACAAGTTCCTCGTGCACTGCACCAAGAGCGGCCGGGCCTCCCGCGTCTGGACCGGCTCGACCAACATTTCCGAGAAAGGCATCTTCGGCCAGTGCAACACCGGCCACATCGTCAAGGACGGGGTGACCGCCAAGCGTTATCTCGCCTTCTGGCAAGCCCTCAAGACTGACCCGAAGCGCGCCGACCTGACGCCCGCCGTCATGGCGCTGCAAGTCGACCTCGACCCCACCCAGTTGCCCGACAACACCGTCACGGCGTTCTTCAGCCCGCGCGACAGCACCAAGATGCTCGACGTCTACGCCCAGCTGGTCGAGGGCGCCACGCAGATGGCGTGCGGTATCTTCCCCTTCAACATCGACCAGCGCTTCCGCGACGCCTTTGACGAGGACAAGGATTTCCCCCGTTACATCATCGTCGACAAGGCGAGCAATGAATTCAAACCGAACGACCGGGACCTCGACATCGCCGCCGGCTCCGCCATCAGTCACCCCATCGACCAGTGGATGAAGGAACAGTCGTCCGGCAGCCTCTTCTACAGCGGCACCAACTACGTGCACAACAAGCTCCTGATCGTGGACCCGCTCGGGGCCGCTCCGCGCATCGTCGTCGGTTCGGCCAATCTCTCCGAGCCCTCCACCGACCAGAACGACGAGAACATGCTCGTGCTGAAGGGCCCGGCCTTCCGGCGCGAAGCCGACATCTACCTCACGGAGTTCATCCGCCTCTTCGACCACTTCAATTTCCGCGAGTGGCTCAACTCCCCCGCCGCCGACTTCCAACCCTTTCTCCAGGAAGCGCCGGACGCCAACGGCCGCTCGTGGGTAGATAAGTATTTCGACAGCCCCGTGTTCCTGAGCTACAAGCGGAAGCTCGCGTTCAAGAACATGGTGATCTGAGCGGCCCCGCCCGGCCCGGAGATTCGGAGTTGCCGCTAATACCGCGCCCGACTATTCAATCCGTCCTGCCTTGTTCGTTGTCCGCCCTCCCCAACCCCACCCCCATGATCGCTGCTGTCCTCTTCCTGTGTTATCTCGCCGTGCTTGTCTTCATCCTCGCCGGCTTTTGGAGAGTGTTCGTCAAGGCCGGCCAGCCCGGCTGGGCCTGTCTCATCCCGATTTATAACTGCTACATTTTGCTGAAGATCGTGGGCCGGCCCGTGTGGTGGCTGCTCCTGCTGCTGATCCCCTTGGTCAACTTGGTCATCGCCATCCTGCTCGCGCTCGACCTCGCCAAATCATTCGGCAAAGGCACGGGCTTCGCCATCGGCCTCCTGCTCCTTGGCTTTATCTTTTATCCGATCCTCGGTTTCGGCAGCGCCACCTATCAGGGCCCGGCGGTCAAATTGTGAAATTGTCCACCGCGACCCTTCTGGCCGCCGCGCTGTTTCTGGCGGCGGCCGCGTCCGGGCTCTCCGAACAACTGTTCAACGGCCGCGACCTGACGGGCTGGCACATCGATGTCCCGGCGATGGACAAGGACCCCGCGGTCCCGAGCCCGTTCATCGTGCGCGCGGGCAACCTCGTCAGCCTCGCCAAACCCGGTGGGCACATCATCACCGACGCGATCCACGAAAACTACCGTCTCATCGTGGAATACCGCTTCGCCGCGAAGCCCGGCAACTGCGGCGTGCTCGTGCACGCTTCCACGCCCCGCGCGCTCTACGACATGTTCCCCAAGGCGATCGAGGCCCAGCTGATGCACACGAATGCCGGCGACTTCTGGTGCATCGCCCAGGACATCACGGTGCCCGACATGGAAAAGCGCCGCGGCCCAAAGGAGAACTGGGGTGTCGACGGCAAAAAACTCCGGCGCATTCCCAATCTCACGGACGGCTCCGAGAAACCCGTCGGCGAGTGGAACACCATGGTCGTCGAGTGTCTCGCGGATAAGGTTAAAGTCTGGGTGAATGGCGAACTCGTGAACTACGGCTACGACTGCCAGGCCACGCGCGGCCAGATCGCGCTGCAAGCGGAGGGTTCTGAAGTCGAGTTCCGCAAAGTCGAGCTCACGCCGATCACCACCCTGACCGAGTAGTTTGCCTCGGCTCAGGGCTTTCACCCTTCCGTGTTTTCTGTGGTGAATTCGCTCCGGTTCAGGCATCCCTTCCCCGTGAGACCCCCGCCCCCCGAGTCCGAATCCTCCCCACCCAAGCACCAGCGCCGGCCGCGCTACGCGGGCAAGAATCCCCGAAAGTTCGAAGACAAATACAAGGAGCTCAACCCGGAGCGCTACGCCGGTGACGTGGCCAAGGTCATCGCCTCCGGCAAAACTCCCGCGGGCACGCACCGGCCCATCATGGTAGACGAGATCCTCGCCGTCCTCGCCCTCCAGCCGGGTGAAATCGCCGTGGATTGCACGCTCGGCTACGGTGGACACTCCTCCGAACTGCTCCCGCTCCTCGCCCCGGGCGGACGCCTCATCGGCCTCGACGTCGATCCGATCGAACACCCCAAGACGACGGCCCGCCTCCGCGCGGCTGGCTTCGGCGAAGATGTCTTCACGGCAGTCCGCTCCAATTTCGCCGGCCTGCCCAAGGTCCTCGCAGAACTCGGCCTCGCGGGTGCCGACGCCATTCTCGCCGACCTCGGTGTCTCCTCGATGCAACTCGACGACCCCGCGCGCGGCTTCACCTTCAAGACCGACAGCCCGCTCGACCTGCGCCTCAACCCCTCGCGTCCACCCTCGGCCGCGGACTGGCTCGCCCGCGTCTCGGCCAACGATCTCGCCGCCGCTCTCACCGAGAATTCTGACGAGCCCCACGCCGCGCTCCTCGCCCGCGAACTCACCGAACGCCGCAGCGAGACTCCGCTCACCCGCACGCTCCAGCTCGCCGCCACGATCCGGAATATTCTGCGCGCACACCATCTCCGCCTCGACCCGGAAGCGGCCGATGGCACCGTGCGCCGCGTTTTCCAGGCACTCCGCATCGCGGTGAACGACGAGTTCGGCGTGCTCGATCTCTTCCTGCGCAATCTGCCCCACTGCCTTAAGCTAGGCGGCCGCGTCGCGATCCTCACCTTTCACTCCGGCGAAGACCGGCGCGTGAAGCAGGCTTTCCGCGACGGCGTGCGCACCGGTCTCTACGCCTCGACCAACGACGATGTGGTCCGCGCGGGCCCGGAAGAGCGTCGCGCCAACCCTCGCAGCACCTCGGCGAAACTCCGCTGGGCCATCCGCAGCTGATTCGACTGATGAACGCCGCTGACTGGGACAAACTCGCCAATGCCTATGCCGACGAGGTGTGCGACATCTTCATGCGCGACCGGCGCGGAGTCATCTCGGGTTGGTTGAAAGGCAACGGCCTGCTCAAGGGCCGACGCTCGGTGCTGGATCTCGGCTGCGGCATCGGCTCCTTCCTCCGCAAATACGGCCGGCACTTCGGCCGCAAAGTGGGCTCCGATCACTCCGACCGCATGCTGCACTTCGCGCAGAGCCGCTGCCGCGGCCAACCCGACATCACGTGGGAGCAGGCCGACGTATTCGCCTTGCCGGCGCGCTGGCGGGCCAGTGCCGATCTCGTCGTCTGCGCCAACGTGCTCAGCTTTGTCGCGCCGGGCGCTTGCGGCCGTGCGCTGCGCCAGATCAGGCGCACCATGAAACCCGGCGGCCGCGTGCTGCTCATCATCCCCGCGTTGGAAAGTCACGACGCCGTCGTCGCGCTCGAGACCGGCAGACCCGCACCGCATCGCCGTGGCACCGCCGTCGTGCAACGCGACGACCGCCGGCAGCGCTTCTTCACCGCGGCCGGTGTCATCCGGTTGGCCAAGAGCACCGGACTGACCAACGTCCGGGTGCAGAAAGTCTGGTATCCGTGGGTGGACGAAGGCATCACCCGGGCCCCGCGCGGCGCCGAGCCGCCGTGGGACTGGCTCGTCACCGGCCGCCGGGCCTCCTGCTAGCGCGCAGCCTGGCACAAACCGGACTTGCCAACCCGAGATCCAGCCATTTTATTTTTCGCGGGCCGAAGACTGCACCCCGCAGTCTCCGGCCTTCATTGCAACCACCCCCTCCCATGGCCCAGCCCAGATACCTCGCGCTTTTGCTGTCTTCAGCCTTCTGCCTAGCGGCAACCTTCTCCACCGGCTGCACCACCGTGGGACAAACGGCCGACATCGATCCGGCTACCGGACGCATCAAGTCCAAGTCCGTCTACGGCGGGGTCAAGGCAACGGTCATCAAGAGTGAGAAAACCAACCTCGCCACCTACCAGCCACTGATCCTCACCCTCGGGTCCAAGTTCTTCAAGGAGCAGACGGTCAAGTTCGGTTACTTCGGCACCGTCGTTAACCGGGAGGACATGGAAAAACTGCTGATCAAGGAGGGCAAGTCGGGGCTGGTGTCGGATGTGACAAATTTCCTGTCTTGGAAGAAAATCGCCGATAACTACAAGCCATTCCTCGTCCTTCAGCCTGATATCCGCGAGGAAGGCCGGGTGAATTACGGTCAGTTGAAAGCCATCCGCGCCGATACCGCCGAGGAGGTATTCGTGGCCGAGGTGAAGCTGGATTTTCTGTGGAAGGGCGTGAATGACGACACTGTCTTTTATCCACTCTACAACGCGTTCATCGACTGGGTTAGTAAGAACAAATAATCCGCGCGACGCGCGGATAGTTTAAACTCGGGCGAACTAATGTTCGCTAACCGCGAGCCCTGCTGCCCTCGTGGACGCATCGACCCGCACTCCGATCTTCCTGCCTGCGCCGGCTGCGGCCGCTGCTGCCACCTGGTGGTCGAGCTGCGGCCGGGCGATGTCGTGCCCGAGGAGTTCGTCGTCGAGCACGCGGGCGCGCGGTGCATGGACCAGCGCGGCAACGGCGCCTGTGTCGCCCTCGATCCCGCCACGCTGCTCTGCACCATCTACGCCGACCGGCCGCAGACCTGCCGCGACTTCAACCGCGGTGAAACTCTCTGCCGCCGCACCCTTGCGCCGGTCGGGAACTTGGCCATCGTGGGATTGTCGAAGGTGATTCCCCCACACTGACTCCAACATGACTTTCCATAAATATCTCCTGTCTCTCCTCTGCTCCCTCGCGCTCGCCGTCCCGGTGTTTGCCGCGGGTCAGCATACCAAAGGCGAAAAGCCGCTGAGCATTTCCCACGGGCAGACAGTTGAACTCACTGACTTCCTCGTGACGGGCATGACCACCATCTTCGATTTCACCAGCGAGTATTGCGAGCCGTGCCGCGCCTACGCCGAGCCGCTCCTCGCGCTGCATCAACAGGGCAATGATATCGCAGTGGTCAAGGTCGACATCAACCGGGCGGAATATCACGAGATCGATTGGGAGTCGCCCGTCGCCCAGCAATTCGCGCTGTCGGGTCAAGGCATCCCCCACTTCAAGATCTACGGGCCCGACGGAAAACTGATCGTCGAAGGCCGGCCCGCCCGCCAACTGGTCAACCAGTGGCTCGAGAAGCTGAAATAAACCGGTGGAAGAACCCTGCCTCCGCGTCCGGAGTCTTAGCCACCACTACTGGCACCGGCCGCCGGGCCGCTCGGATCCTCAACCGTCTTCTTCGGTTTGTGTTCGCTCAGGCAGTCGGTGCAGATGCCGTGGGTGAATTGGATGTGGTCGCGACGGGCAAAATAAACCTCCACCTGCCGCCAATACCCATCGTCGTCGCGCACCTTTTTGCACCAGGCGCAGATGGGCAGCAGGCCAGTGAGCGCCTGCACCTCCGCGTGCGCGCTGCTCAGCTCCTCATGCCGCAACTGGAGGTTGGCGATCAGCAGGGCCACGAACAGTGCGACCATGAAAAAGCTCACCTCGAGGTCGCCGAGGATTTGCAGCGAAGTCGAGGCCTCGGCCCACCCGCGCACCGCAAAGAGCGTGGCGAGGCCCACCCGCAGACCGTGGAAGGTCCCATGAAAAAGAAACGCGTTGGCGGGCGAGACCAGGGGTTGCCAGAACATCGCAGGCGCCTGTCGCAGACTGCGCAGCGCCCAGAGGGAGAGCCCGGCCCACACCACGCCGTTCATCACCATGCGCCAGTTGGTGGGCTGGTCCCAGAGCAGAAAACCCACCAGACCCGCCGCGTGCAGCAGCAATATCGCCCCGAGACCGCGCCAGCTGCGGGGCAGCCCGGCGGTGCGTTGCGCCCCCAAGCAAAGCGCGCAATGCCCGACGGTGACCAGCAGCGTCGGCCCCAGTCGGGAAACCCAGTGCGGCAGCTCCGGCCGCATCGCGAACATCACATCAGCCGCCGTCATCACCCACGCCGACAACATCCAGTAACGCATGGTCGGTGGCCGACCCTGCCGGTGCCAGTAGTGCATCAACAGCCCCGCCAGGATGACACCGATGACGATGTTGGTGAGGTAGGTGATTGTCTCCTGACCCATAGGCAACACTGGCAGGATGACCCAAGCGGACTGGTTGGAAAGCGTATATTGAAAAACCACCGCCTGCCCAATGCAAAAGCTTCGCAGCTGGGCGCAATCGAATCCCGACCAGGATTGCTTATCCACGCGGAGAATCCATCTTGCCCGCCAATGAAGCCGAAGATCCTACTCGTGTTCCTGATGCGCTTCGAGGAGGCGACGCGCACGCTGCATGGCATCGTGCAGCACGAGCGGTCGCACCGGCAGTGGTCCACCTTCCTCGACGACGAAGCGCGCACCGAGCGCGATCCCGGCTTCCTGCGCGGCGAAAAGTGGCAGGGCGTGATCAGCCGCCACACCACGCCGGCCCTCGTCAAAAGCTGCGCGCAGCTGGGCATCCCGCTGGTTGATCTCAATGACACGCCGCCCTTTCCCGGTGTGCCCAAGATCCGACCGAACAACACCGCCATCGGCCACCTCGGCGCCGAGCATTTCCTCGAGCGCGGCTTCCGCCACTTCGCTTACTGCGGGTTTTCCAACGAGGCCTGGTCATGCGAACGCCGCGACGGTTTCGTGGAAGCCCTGCGGCTCACCGGCCACACTTGCGATGTGCTCGATCTGCCTTATCCGGGCGTCATCACTCCCGACTGGGATGCTGAACAGACCCGGCTGATCGCCGCCTGGCTCACCGGCCTGCCCAAACCGGTCGCGATCATGGCCTGCGTGGATGTGCGCGCGTTTCAGGTCATCACCGCCGCACAACACGCCAATCTTCTCGTCCCCGAGGAAATCGCCCTCCTCGGCGTCAACAACGACGTCATGCGCTGTGAGCTCTCCTACCCATCACTCTCGAGCATTGCGCTCAACTCCCACCAATCCGGTTACCACGCCGCCGAGGTGCTGGACCGCATGCTCCGCCGCGAGAAACCCGGGGCCATGGACGTGCGCGTCGATCCGCTCGGCGTCGTGGCCCGACTTTCCACCGACATCCTCGCCGTGGGCGACAAAAACGTGGCCGCCGCCCTGAGCTTCATCCGCGAACGCGCCTGCAAGGGCGTCAGTGTGGACGAGGTCGTAACGCATGCCGCAGCGTCGCGCAGCCAGTTGGAGAAAAAATTCCGCCGTTTTATCGGTCGCTCGCCCCAGGCTGAGATCCGGCGCGTGCAACTCGCCCGCATCAAGGAGCTGCTGACTGAAACCGACCTGCCGCTCAAAAGCATCGCGAGCATGACGGGGTTTGAGCACATCGAGTATCTCTCGGTCGTGTTCAAGCGCATGACCGGCGAATCTCCCGGGCAATATCGCAAGCACACGCGATCGGCCCAAAAATAGGCCCGGGCATTCCACGGACCCCAAGAAAAACGCCCCGGAGGAAATCCCCCAGGGCGTCGTTATTTTCTTTAGAACCGGCGCTCCCGGCGATCACTGGCCGCAATGAGATAAATCACTGCAACCGACAACCAAGAGACCGTGATGGCGATGACAGTCAGCATGACTTTATCGTCCTCCATTGCCGCTTGAAGCGGCGGTCAGAGCCCGTTCCCAGTCAAGGGTTCGAGCTGTTTCAATCAACGGCGGGAAGGGACCCAGCCCCTCCGTCGACCCACAGAATGTGACGATCTCCCCGGTTAGCAAGAAATGGAAATTAAAGATGCTGTTCATTATCACCCAGCAATTAACGCAATTTGTGCCAGACCGTTTTCCCTTCTATTTTCACCCAACTGCCCTGTCCAGCCCACCCCCCAGACCAGCGGTGGTTCCGGTGGTCGAATCATAAAAGTAAAGGTCGCCAGTGCCCCGCAGTCTGTCCCTATGGCGGGCACTCCCGGTCCCATGAAAATCAAGTCAGCCCTCTTTGAAACCAGCGCCCCCAATCTGCCGGGTTGCCCGCGCCTTGCTCAGCCGGAATTCGCCTTCATCGGCCGCTCCAACGTCGGCAAATCCTCGTTGATCAACCTGCTCGCGGAGCAGCGCAACCTCGCCCGGGTCTCCGACCTGCCCGGCAAGACGCAGTT
>JAHFTH010000262.1 GCA_023269445.1 Lacunisphaera sp. | reverse complement strand
CTGCGCACCGCCCCGTCATGATCCACCGCGCGCCCTTCGGCTCGATGGAGCGCTTCTGCGGCGTGCTCATCGAACACTTCGGCGGCGACTTCCCGCTCTGGCTCGCGCCCGAGCAGATCCGCCTCGTGCCCATCAGCGACAAGGTCATGGACTACGCCCAGGCCGTGCTGGCGCAGATGCAGGCCGCCGACCTCCGCGTCACCCTCGATTCCCACTCCGACAAGCTCGGTGCCAAGATCCGCCGCGGCGAAATCGACAAGGTGCCCTATGTGCTCGTGCTCGGCCAGAAGGAGGCGGAGGCCCAGAGCGTCTCCGTCCGCTCCCGCGCCAAGGGCGACGAAGGCGTGCTCAAGGTCGAGGACGTCATCGCCCGCTTCAAGGCCGAGGTCGCCACCAAGGCCCTGCCGGAAAAGAAAGTGGCGGCGGCCGCAGTGCCAACGCCACCCAAGGCCTGAGTCTCACGCAAAGCCGCGAAGGCGCAAAGGGTCGGTCCGGAACTTTGCGTCTCTGCGCCTTTGCGTGAGCCAATTCCTGTTCTGCCCTGCATCACGTCCGCCCCATTCCGTAGTCCGGATGCTGGCTGTGGTGTTTCACGACCAGAATGCGCACTTCGTCTCCCACGAGGCGATAATAGAGGCCGTAAGGAAAACGAAGCATCAGGTAGCGCCGCTTGTCATCTTTGATGATTCGCCACCGGTCGGGTGCTTCAAGTATCACTGCTACGCTGCGGTCAAATTCGTCGAGGAACTGAGCACCGAGACCATTGACCGCCTGCTCATAAAACTTAGCCGCAGCCACCACCTCGGCCTCGGCCGCAGGATGGTAGGTGAGTCTCATTCAATCGCCTTACGCGCCGCCCGCATCACCTGCTCGTGCGTGCGACCGATCACTTTGCCTGATGAAAGCTCGGCGTCCCGCCGTGTTGCTTCTTCAACCGCCCACTTCACTTCGTCAGCCACTTTGCCGGCAGTCGGACCTTCGATGCTCTGCCACAGGCTCTGGGCCAAGGCCACCCGCTCTGCCAGCGGCAGCGCCATGGCTTCCTGAGTCAATTCCTTAGTGGACATACCGGCACGCTAGCGTTGATCACCGGCTCGTCAATCCACTCCTAGCCCGATCACTTCGCCCAGGGCCGCAGGGCCGGGAGTTACCACAGCGTGTTCACCACGCCGGAATCCGTGATGTTCGCATCCTTGGTAATCAGAGTCAGCTTGTGCAGCTTCGCCGTGGCGGCGATGACATGGTCGAACTGGTCGCCATGCGGCAGGGCCAGTGTCGGAGCCAGCAGGCCAATCTCCAAGGTGATCGGCAACACGGTCACATGCTCCAGGAGTTGCCGGACACCAGTTGATGCTCTGCCTTCCAAGGTTATCTTTCCGGCATGCTCCAACAGCCCGATTTCCTGCAGGCTGAGGTCACTGATGGCCAGTTGATCAAACGCCGTTGAGGCCAATATCCGGTGCGCCTCTCCCCCCAATTTCTTCTCGGCGTAGGCCGCCCACAGGAAAGCATGCGTATCCAGCAGATACTTGAGCCGCACTTTCACAGCGATGGCTTCCAGGCACTGTTGGGTAAAGTCGGACCGGTAATATCACCATGGAACGTAATCTTTCCCTTGCCCGCCCCGAGCAGGGTCTTGCGCGCCTGCACGGCCGTGAAGATGAACTCTCCCTTGCCATCGTTGATCCGCACCATCTCACCCCGCATGGCCTTGGCCTTGAAAGTGGCGAACTCACGCAGGAAGGTGCGGACATTGGTCTTCATGCCCGAAGACCTGTCTGACAAAATGAAAAGTGTCAAGCGGGCTGCCCGGCCGTAGCCCCGGCACCCGCCGCTGCGCCGAACGCGAACGGTGGCGTGGTCCGCTCTTCCTCCGCCATCTGCGGCGGGGTGGAGCCGGCGTAGTCCGGCATGGCACGAATGGCCTCGGGAGTGTATTTATACACCGCCACGGGCTCGATGATGTTCTTCAGCGCGATCTGCTCGATGCTGCTCGGCGGCAGGGCCAGTTTGCCTTTGACGATGAAGTAAACGATCTCGCTGACGCAAATGCCCCCAATCGGCGCATTGGATTCCAAGCGCGAGGCAATGTTGACCCCATCCCCGGCAATCCCGCCATCCGGCAGACGGGCCACGTCCGCGATATGAATGCCGAAGCGATGCTGGAGTCCGTCCGCCTCGCCGGCCCGGTTGAAAGTGTTCTGCATGCCCAGCGAGAAACGGACCGCCGAGATGGCGCTAGGGAAGATCATGACCAGGCCGTCGCCCATGGTGTTGATAAGCATGCCGCCCTGCGCCTTGCCCTCGGCCTGCATGCGCTGCAGGTCGGCATGCACCTTCCGGATGGTCAGACTCTCATCGACCTGCATGAGGGCTGAATAACTCACTACATCGGTGAAGACGATGGCCTGCAGCCGGCGGGTGTGGTTCGCCGTGGCATTCTCGTGCTCGGCGGAGACCCAGGCCTCGCGCTTGCTCAATTCCTGCTCCCGGGCAGAAAGCTGTTCGTTCAGCCGCTGCTGCGTCTGGGTGAGAAAGGTCTCCTTCTGCCGGAAATCATCCTCCCGTTTCTCCAATTCGGTGCGCAGCGCCACCAGATCGTTCTGCTCCATCAGCCGGGAAACCTGCTTTTGGTGCAGCAATTTCTGGGTCTTGAGGAGCTGTTCGCCCTCGGTCAGGGCCCGGGTCCTGCTCTCAAGCTCGTTACCCTTGGCCTCCAGCTGATATTTAAGCTCCTCCAGCTCCCGCTCCATCTCGGCCAATTGCTCGGTCTGCAGCTTCAGCGCCGCCTCGCGCTCCTCCAACAGGAAGATCAAACCCGACTTGCTCGGCAAAGCGAGTTGCGGACGATCGGGCGGTTTGGGAAAATCCTTCATGGGGATTCAGGTGATAGCAACGGTCCATGCCTTTGCAAGAAGGGAGACGAAACCCACGGCTATTTGCGCAAAAAACACGGCCCTGAACTACTTCGCCCAAGGTGGCGGAGTCGCTACCGGAAAAGTGCTGGTGAGTAAAATCGACCGGCCCTCGCGGGCGGACGTATGCACGGCTTCCATGATCTCGACGACGTGCGCCGCATGGGCCCCACCGGTCGAATGCGGCTGGCCCGTGCGCAAGCCGTGCCAGAGTCCGACCACGCCCGCGGCCCAATCCACAAACCACCGGCCGGTGCCGGCCGACTCGCGCACCAAGGGGATGCGCTGATACTTGCCGCCGTTGGCGCAGAAGCGCACCGGCGCCGTGGCCGCAAACCACTCGGTGTTGATCGAGCCGGTGTCGCCGTGCACATCGAGCGTGGCCTGCCATTGCGACGGATTCATCACATACATATTCGCCGTCAAGCGGACGAGCAGGCCGCCCGCAAACTCCAGCACCGCGCCCAACCAGTCCTCGGTCGTGATGTGGAACGGCTTGCCGTCCTTGGTCACACGATTGGGCAGCAACACGCCGCCGCCCGCTGTGACTTTTTTCACCGGACCGAACCAAGCGGTGAGCAACGAAAGGGAATACACCGCCACATCGAACACCGGGCCCGCCGCGTAGAACGGCGCCGGATTGGGATGCCACGACTCGATGCGGCCCCAGTCCACCGTGGCGTAGGCCACGCGCGGCGTGCCGATGCGGCCGTCGCGAATAAGTTTCCACGCCGTCTGCTGCGACTCGCCGAGCCACGTGACCGGCGCGCAGCTCAGGCGCAGATTTTTGGCGGCGGCCAGATCGACCAGCTTCTTCGCCTCGGCGTAGGTCGGCGCCAGCGGTTTTTCCG
>JAHFTH010000082.1 GCA_023269445.1 Lacunisphaera sp. | reverse complement strand
TTCTCGCGATGATCCCGCCCGAGCCGTCGGATTCGCGTAATACGGTGTTCGAAATCCGCGCCGGCACCGGTGGCGACGAGGCCAGCCTGTTTGCTGCCGAACTTTACCGGCTCTACACCAAATACGCCGAAGGGCGCGGCTGGAAGATCCAGCCGATGAGCTCAAGCGCCTCGGATCGCGGCGGGTTGAAGGAAGTCATCTTCTTGATTACGGGCCAGCAGGTCTACAAGCAGCTCAAATACGAAAGTGGCGTGCACCGCGTGCAGCGAGTGCCCGTCACTGAGGCGAATGGCCGCATCCACACTTCCACGATCACGGTCGCCGTATTGCCCGAGGCCGAGGAAGTGGATGTGCAAATCGATCCGCAGGATCTCGACGTCAGCGTGATGCGGGCCAGCGGCCCGGGCGGGCAGGGCGTCAATACGACCGACTCGGCGGTGCGCCTCGTGCACAAGCCGAGCGGACTGACGGTTTACTGCGCGGACGACCGTTCGCAGATCAAGAACAAGGCCCGCGCCATGGCCGTGCTGCGTTCGCGCCTACTCAAGCTCAAGGAGGACGAGGAGCAGGCCAAGTATGCGGCGCAGCGCCGCACGCAGATCGGCACGGGCGGGCGCAGCGAACGCATCCGCACCTACAATTTTCCGCAGAACCGGGTCACCGACCACCGGATTGGCCTCACGCTCTACAACCTGCCGGCTGCGATGGAGGGTAATATCGACCAGTTGATCGCGGCCCTGCAGCGGGCAGATTTCGAAGAGAAGCTGGCGGTGTTGACCGGCGGGCCGCTGCCCGTGCGCGGTCGCCCCGAGAACGACGACGAGTGAACCCATGTTGACCGTCCTCGAAATCATCAAGCGCACGACCGAGTTTCTGGAGAAACGTGGCGTCGAGGGCGCGCGATTGAACAGTGAGTTGCTCATCGGCCACGCGCTCGGGTTGAAGCGCATGCAACTCTACTTGCAATTCGAGCGGCCGTTGACCGAGCCGGAACTGGAGAAGATCCGGCCGCTGGTGAAACGGCGTAGCAATCGCGAGCCGTTGCAATACATCGTGGGCGAAACTGATTTCTCCGGCCTGAGACTTAAAGTGGATCGCCGCGCACTGATCCCGCGACCCGAAACCGAATACCTGATCGAACTGGTGCTGGGCCGGATGACGGCACCGCCGGCCGCCATTCTCGATTTGGGCACAGGCACCGGGGCAATCGCACTGGTGCTCGCGACCAAGTATCCGGCCGCGGCGGTCACGGCGGTGGATCAGAGCGCGGACGCTCTGGCCCTCGCGCGTGAGAACGCCGAGACGCTGGGTCTGACGGCGCGCGTGAACTTCACCCAGTCTGATTGGTTCGCCGCTTTGCCGCCGGATGCACGCTATGGATTGATCGTGGCGAATCCGCCTTATCTGTCAGACGCGGAGGTGCGGGAGGCGCAGCCTGAAGTGAAGGATTACGAGCCACTGGCGGCTCTGTCAGCGGGAGAAAATGGCGCCGCTGACCTCGAACGGATTATCCGGGAAGCCCGCAGGCATTTGGCACCGGATGGTTTGCTGGCTTGCGAAACTGGCATTTCGCAGCACACCCAATTACTGCCCTTGATCGCGGCGGCGGGTTACGTGCGGATCGAATCACTGAAGGACCTGACCGGACGCGAACGTTACCTGCTAGCCTTTGTGTAGGTCGGTGGCGGAGGCAACCGGTGTCTGCTGGTCAACCCAAGCGAGAGGATTTTTATTCAGGTGCAGGGCGTCGGTGACAATGCGGAGGGTCTCCCGCAGATGAACGTCCAATCTGTTTTCGGTCTCTGCATCGACTGCGTCGGTATCGCCATCGGTATTTGTTACCGGGGCGACGACGGGTTTCTTCGGGCTGGCGGCCTCGGCCTTGAGGACGGAGGCGAGCTTCACTTCGTGGGAGACGTAGTTGGCCTTGGCCAGCCGGTCGCGCTCGGTGTCGAGCGTCTTCTGAAAGGCGTCATCGGCTTGTTTGCGGGCGAGGCGTTGATCGAGGTTGAGTGAAATAGTTTTCTCTTCCTGGTGCTCCTTGAACCAGTCGATGTTCTTCTTGAGGTAAGCGAACTCCTCCAGCGAATCCTGCCGAGCGAGGCTGGCTTGCCGCAAGGGTTGGACCAGAGTCTGGTCAAGGGCCCGGCCGGCGAAAGGGGTGGGCTTGATCTCATCCCACATGAGGGCGTGGGGCAGGCTTTTTTCGCCGATATTGGGGATGAATTCGTCGATCGAGGGGAGGGTGATATCGGGGGTGACGCCCTTGTTTTGGGTCGACGAGCCGTTGGGCAGGTAGAATTTCCGCACCGTGAGCTTGGCCGCGCCGGTTTTGGTGAGCTCATCGCTCATGCGCGGGATGTAATTTTTCATTTCCAGCACCGCTTGCACGGTGCCTTTGCCGTGGGTGGAACTGTCGCCGATGATCACGGCCCGGCCATAATTCTGCAGAGCGCCGGCGAAAATCTCGGAGGCGGAAGCGCTGAAGCGTGAAGTGAGAACGGCGAGCGGACCATCGTAGGCGACGGCGGAGTTGGTGTCGCTGTCCACGGAGATCTGGCCTTGAAAATCGCGTTCCTGCACCACGGGTCCTTCCTTGATGAAGAGGCCGGTGAGGTTGACCGCTTCGGAGAGCAACCCGCCGCCGTTGCGGCGCAGGTCGATGACTAGGCCCTTGATGCCCTCGGTCTTGAGTTTGCCGATGAGTTCAGCGATGTCCTGTGCGGCCGTGTTGCGCACGTCCGCCGGCGCCGTGTCTTCCGGGGAACCGTCGTAGAAGGAACGCAGTTCGATGACCCCGACGCGCACCGGCTGCCCGTCCGGACCGCCGCCGGGCAAATCGAAGGTCGTCGCGGTGGCGCGTGATTCATCCAGTTTGACCACGTCGCGCGTGATATGGACCTGCTTGGTCATGGTGGCATCGACGGCATTGTGCGGGAGGATGGTCAAGGTGACCTTGGTGCCCTTGGCCCCGCGAATCATGTCCACGATGCGGCGCAGCTTCATGCCGACGATATCGATGACTTCGCCGCCTTCCTGCTGCACAGCCACGATTTTGTCGTTCATGTGGATCTGGCCGCTGAGATCCGCCGGAGTGCCCGGCTTAACCTCGCGCACGATGCAAAGATCCTCGTCGAGGCCGAGCACGGCACCGATGCCGACGAGCGAGAGCTTCATCTGGATGCTGAAATCCTGCAGGGAGTCGGAGGATAGAAAGTCGGAATGCGGGTCATACATCCGCGTGAGGCTGGTGAGGAACATCTCCTGGATATCCCGTGATTCAGTGTCGCCGAGGTTCTTCAGCATTCGCTCGTAACGCTTGCGGAGGTTGGTTTTGGCCTCGTCCTGGGTTTTCTTGCCCAGCAAGTCGTGCAGCATTTCGTATTTCAGCCGCTTGCGCCACAGGTCGTCGGCTTCGGTGGCGGCGGTGGGGAACGGGCTCTTGCTGCGGTCGGGGGTGTAGGATTCCTGGGCGGTGAAATCGAACTCGTGCGGGAGCTCAGTGAAGATCCATGAGGCGCGGGATTGCACGCGCTGTTCGTAGACTTTGTAGATGTCAAAGGCGGTATCGATGTTGCCCAAATAGGTGAGGTCGGTCTCAATGCGCGGGCCGTATTGACGGCGGAAAGACTGCTCGTCACCGAGGGTGAAAAATAGTCGCTGGGGATCCAGCTCCTGCATGTAGGCCGTGATGAGCTGGGGATAATCGGCCGTGGTGACGGCGTCCTTGTTATAGTGAAAATACTCCAGCATCTGGACTAGGTAACGGGTCTCTAGCCGCATGACCGGGGTGGTCTTGAGCTCGCGGTCCGGGGCAGCCAGAGCGGCGCTGAAAAGAACAAGCGAAAGGACGGCAGATCTGGTGAGGAGACGGAAAGAAGATTTCACAGGGTGGTTTAAGTATCGGAGATTAGTGGCCTGTTCTGCAGAATTGTTTCGTAAATAGTGACGATCGGTCGTCCAGCGGGATGGGCCGGGGGTTAAGATTTGCTGAGCAAATCCTTTGCTTCGTCAAGAGTGCGCTTTTCCTCAGCGCTCAGCGAGCCAAAGCCCTGACTGTTGATCTTGTCGAGGATCCGGTCCACCTCGGCACCGAGCTTGGCTGAAGGTCGGCGCTGGCCGTAGGCGGGGGTGGGGGCCGGGCGCTGGCGTGACCAGAAGCGCAGCCAGCGCGGCAGCGAAAATCCCGAGGCGCGGTCCCAGCCGTCGTTGGCATGGAGGAAGCGGAAATACAGCCAGCCAGCCAGCATGCCGCCGAGGTGAGTCGAGGGATTCAGTCCCAGCGGGGCCGTGGCACCGAGCAGTTCATAAAACGTCAGGCCAAGCAGGTTGATCGCAAGAAACGCATACACGAGGTGCTTGAGGCGGAAGCTAACTGGAAAGAAAAACAAACTCATCTCCAAGTGCGGTTGGACGCCGGCCAAGACCACCAGAAAGCCGAACACGCCAGCCCCGGCGCCAATCTGCAATCCGCCATGCATCCAGTGGACCGCAGTCCAGCACAGGCCTCCGAGTAAAATCGAGCCGGCAAACACGGCCAAAAATCTCTTGGCCCCAATCATGGGTTCCAGTTCCCGACCAACAAAAATCAGACCCAGCACAGTGAACAAGATATGCCACGGGCTCCCAGTGCTGTGTAGCAAACCGTGGGTCAGCAAAGTCCACAGGTGCCAATCTTTGAAAGCAGGAATGCTTAGCGCGAGAAACCTGACCACGGTCGTTTCGGTGAAGTCCAGCTTGGGTGACAGTAAAATCAGCTGGAGCACAAACGCCGCGACGATGGTCGAGACCAGCCACACCAAGGCGGTGGTAGATCGACGGGGGTATTCGTTGCGCATATAATCCCGATCGGAAGACATCGGCGGAAATTTATGCTCACCGCCAACTAACACAAGCTCATCGAACAACGCCGTCGGGCGATGGCGCGGCCCCATGCTACGACTTGACAGGGCATTGATTTCCCCTTGATTGGCGCAACTCATGGCCAACAAAGCAGAAAAATGGAAAGACAATGCCGGCGGCAAATTCTACGTCGACCAGCAGTGCATCGATTGTGATCTTTGCCGGGAGACGGCGCCGGCGTTTTTCAAGCGCCACGAAGAGGGTGGCTACTCCTTTGTCCATACCCAGCCAACCACCGAGGATGATGCCGCGCTTTGCACAGAAGCCCTGGAAGGTTGCCCGGTCGAAGCGATTGGTAACGACGGGGAGTAATCAAATCCCCTAAACGACAGAGCCGCGCCCACGCGGCTTTCTTTTTCAGTTCTAGGTTAAGCAACCTGTAATACGATTTTAACCCAATGTCCCAAACCAATTCAATTCATCGCGCCATTCAGTGCAGTATCCTCGCTGGAGTTTCCCTTCTGGGTTCCCTCGTGGCCCAAGAGACCTACGTTCTGCCCACAGTCTCGATCTATTCGGAGCAGGTCGCCAACCAGACCCCGGTCTCGACGTTTGCGATGCCTGTCTCCGGGCTGCAATTCGAGCCGCGCGTCGATGTCCAGGCGCGCAACTTGGCGGAAGGGCAGGCGGACGTCGCCATTCGCGGTGGCGTGTTTGAAAACACCGGATTCAAGTTCGGTGCCTTCTCCGTCTACGATCCGCAAACCGGTCACTACTTGGCCGAGCTGCCGATTGCGCCAGCGATGCTGAGCTCCCCACGCATTCTGACCGGGGCGGACAATGCGATCAGCAGTTTCAACGCCGAGGTCGGCACCGTGGCCTACGGTTGGCGACCCATCGAGCAGCGCGGCGAATTCTCCGCTGCGTTCGGCGACTACAACACCAATCACCAGAGTTTCTACCAAGGGGTCACGCATGCGCTGGACGGCGGACAAACCCTCGCGGCCGACGTGGATCTCGCCCGTTCCGAGTCCGACGGCTCGGTCCCGTTTGGTGATCACAACTTCCGCCGTGCAGCCGGTCGCGTGCAGTTGCGCGATGCCCACGATCAGACCGATCTCTTTGCCGGCTGGCAGAAAAAATTCTTCGGCTGGCCGAATCTCTACACGCCCTTCGGCGTCAACGAGACCGAGAGCCTCAAGACCGAGCTGTTCGCCCTGAATCACCGGCACGAAACCTCGCCCGGCAACTTCTGGCAGGCCGGCGCCTACTACCGGCGCAACTACGATGATTACGAGTTCAACCGCTTTGTGCCCGGTCAGTTTAATCCCTACCAGCACACGACGCACGTCCGCGCCCTCGCGTTGGACGGCAATGTCGAGTCCGGTCCCTGGTCGGTCGCCTACAACGCGAACTATATGCGCGACAGCATCCAGTCCACGTCGCTGACTTTTGGCCGCTTCAACAGCCGCGATTACCTGAAGCTCTCGCTGATCCCCAAATACACCGCCGAGGTCGCCGCTGGGCAGCTCGCGTTCCGGGCGGGCGCGACCTACGACGACACCAATCGCGACGCCTCGGCCCTCTCGCCGGTCGTCGAGGTCACGCTCAAGCGCACCGGTGGCCTACGCTTCTACGCGCACTATGCCGAGAGCACGCAGGTGCCGACCTACACGGCCATAAACTCGAATCCCTCCGCCGGTCTGTTCCGCGGTAATCCCAACCTCGGCCGCGAGACCAGCCGCAATCTCGAGGCCGGCGTGGAGTTCAAGCGTGACGCCTGGACCGTGCAGGCCGCCGTTTTTCAGCGCTGGGACGACGAGTTGGTTGACTGGACTTTCCGCCGGGGCGTTACCGCCCGCACCGCCAACCCCGTGGACACCGTCACGACCGGTTTCGAAGTCGTCGCCGCCACTCGCACGCCGCGCTACGATCTGATTCTCGGCTACACCTTCCTCGACAAGGATGCCGACTACGGTGCGGCCACTATCGACGCCAGTTTCTACGCGCTGAATTTCGCCAACCACCGCCTTACCGCCGCCGTCGTCTTTCGCCCGGTCGCCGGTTTAGAGATGCGCTTCGACAACGAATACCGCATGCAGGAAAAAAACCTTCTGCGCGTCATCGGCGGTAACGAGGCGTTCCTGACCTCCGTCGGCGTCTACTGGTTGCCGAAGGCCTTGCGTGGACTGGAACTGTCCGCCCGCATGGACAACCTTTGGGACAGCGATTTTCAGGAAGTCCCGGCCGTGCCCGCCGCCCGCCGGCAGTTCTCCGTGGGGGCGACCTATCATTGGTAACCGCCAATTCGGTTGACAGGGTGGATGCCGCGCCGGTCAGTTCCGGGGTGATGGACAATCCTTTTCTCAATCGGGCGTTTCAGATCCGCTGGTCGCAACTCACTGCCGACCAAGTGGGCGAGGCCGTGGACCAGACGCTGGCCGGGGCGGAGGCGGCGGTCGCAGCCATCGCGCAGCGGCCGGTGGCCGAGGCGGATTATCAAAATACCTTTCTCGCGCTGGAGCATGCGACCGACCTGCTCAACGAGACGTGGGCCAAGGTCACGCACCTGACGAGTGTGGCGGACTCGCCCGGGCTGCGCGCGGCGCATAACGAGGCCTTGCCCAAGGTCTCGGCGTTTCAGGCCAAGATCCCGTTGAATGCCGAGCTGTGGCTGCGGTTGAAAGCGGCCGCGGCGCATCCGTCCGCTCAGGCGCAACGCGGTGAGCACCGGCGATTCATTGACGAGACGCTTGCGGAGTTCCGCCAGCAGGGGGCGGACTTGCCGACGGAGAAAAAGGCGCGCCTCGAAGCGTTGCAGAGCGAACTGGCCGCACACACGCAGAAATATTCCGAAAACGTGCTCGATGCCACGAACGCTTGGGAACTGGTGGTCTCTGATGCGGCGCGGCTGCGCGGCTTGCCGGACCATGCCCGCGAGGCGGCGCGACAGAGCGCCTTAAAGAAAGGCCATGGCTCCGACGCGCAGCCGGCTTGGCGCTTCACGCTGCACCAGCCATCGCTGGAACCGGTGATGCTCTACGCCGAGGAAGAAAGTTTGCGCAAAGATGTCTGGGAGGCGTCGGCTGGGGTCGGCCGGATGCCGCCGCACGCCAATCAAGACTTGGTGAAGACGGTCATTGTCCTGCGGCAGGAAAAGGCCGCGCTGCTAGGCCAAGCGCACTTTGCCGACCTGGTGCTGTCGCGGCGGATGGCCGGGACCGGAGCGAAGGCGCGGAAGTTCATCACGGATTTTCACGTGAAGGTTGCGCCGGCGTTTGCGCGTGAGGGCCGCGAGCTGGAGGAATTCAAAGCGAAGCAGACTGGCGCGGCGGCGGCGCGGCTCGCTCCGTGGGAAGTCGGTTTCTGGGCGGAGAAGATGCGGCGTGAGCGCTACGATTTCGACGAGGAGCAATTGCGGCCATATTTCCCTTTGCCAAGAGTGCTGGACGGGATGTTTGAGATTGTCCGCCGGATCTTCGGCATCCGGGTGGTCGAGTTGCCGGCCGGGACGGTCGAGGGCTGGCATCCGGAGGTGAAATTCTACGAAGTGCGGGACGAGGCGGGGCGGCACCTCGGTTCGTTTTACGCCGACTGGCATCCGCGTGAGTCCAAGCGGGGCGGCGCGTGGATGAACTACCTGATCACGGGCGGCACGCAGCCCGACGGTTCGCGCGCGCCGCATCTCGGGCTGATGTGCGGTAATCTCACGCCGCCCGCCGCCGGGCAACCGGCGCTGTTGAACCATCACGAGGTCGAGACGGTCTTCCATGAGTTCGGCCACCTGCTGCACCATCTCTTCGGCGAGGTGGAGATCAAGTCGCTCAACGGCGTGAACGTGGCGTGGGATTTCGTCGAGCTGCCCTCGCAGATCATGGAGAACTGGTGCTGGGCGCGGGAGAGCCTCGACGTGTTCGCTCGCCACCACGAAACCGGCGCGCCGATTCCCGCGGGACTTTTTCAGCGGATGATCGCGGCGCGGAATTTCCGCAGCGCTGCGGCCACGATGCGCCAGCTGGCTCTGGCCCGCTTGGATCTCGATCTGCACATGCAGCCGGTGGAGGCAATGGGGCCGGACCTGTCGGCGTGGCTGGCCGCGCGTCTGCAGGATTATCTCACGCCGACGGAGCCGGCCAGCCCGACCATCGAGAACCGCTTCACGCACATCTTTTCCGACCCGGTGGGCTACGCGGCGGGCTACTACTCCTACAAGTGGGCGGAGGTGCTGGATGCGGACGCCTTCACGCGCTTCAAGCGCGAGGGCATCTTCAACGGTGCGGTCGGCCGGGAGTTCGTGGCCAAAATCCTCAGCCGGGGCAACGGCGCCGACCCGATGGAGCTCTTCGTGGACTTCATGGGCCGGCCCCCCGACCAGCAGGCCCTGCTGGAGCGGGCGGGGTTGGCCCAGTTATAACGTCAGCGGTCGCTTCGAGACCGGACCTTTTCGCTGGAAAATCTCTGCGTTCCGGTAATCTGTATGAGCATTCAATCCACTTAATCCCATGACTCTCTGGCTCATCCTCATCGCTGTTCCCATGCTCTTCGGCCTGTATGCGCAGTTCCGCGTCTCCAGCGCTTACAACAAGAATCTCCTGATTCCCTCCCGTGGACACATCACCGGTCGCGAGGCGGCGGCGGCCGTCATGGAAAGCGCCGGCATCCACGATGTGGAGATTGTCCGCGTGCCGGGGCAGCTGACCGACCATTACGATCCCGCGAACAAGCGGCTCGCGCTCTCCGAGCACAATTACGACGGCACCAGCCTCGCCGCGCTTGGCGTCTCGGCCCACGAGGCCGGCCACGCGCTCCAACACAAGGCGGGCTACGCGCTCATGAAAGTCCGCCAGACGCTGGTGCCGGCCACGCAGATTTCGTCCGGCGCCGCGCAACTTCTCATCATCATCGGCATTGTGCTCGGAGCCAAAAGCCTTGGCGGCATTTTTCTCACGCTCGGGGCCGTGGCCCTCGCGGTCATTTGTCTTTTCCAACTCGTCACACTCCCGGTGGAGTTCGACGCCAGCAACCGCGCCAAGGCCCAGCTCGTCAATCTGGGTATTCTCGACCGGGATGAAATGCCGGGCGTCAACGAGACCCTGGATGCCGCCGCGCTGACCTACGTCGCCGCCTTCGTCGCCTCGCTCGGCAGCTTACTGCACATTCTGCTCATTTTGAGTGGCTCGCGTCGCGATGACTGAGCAACTGGGCTAAAGAACGGACCTAAGGTATCGCTCGGGAGTCCGTCTGATTCATGATTTTAGCCAACTCGTCCGGGACGGCTATTTCCAGCTCCTCCTCGGGGAGGGAAAGCAGTGGCACGTAGTGCATTCCTCGATAGTAATCATCCACCAATTTTCTGTCTATTTTGTTCACGAACAGCATGGGGCGAACGCTAGAAATGAAGCGCCAGCGTTTCCGATCCTCCTCCTTGTCGGCCAATTTCTGCCAGGTCACGAAATAGGGCGAAGGATTGGTGTGATTGGTGGTTAAACAAAGAATCATCGCATCATTCCCGATCAGGGCGCTGGGCATATCGGGCCGGTATTGCGAGATTCGCTCAAGGATATCTGTGATTTGGCCAACGACACGCGCCTGCTGGGGTGGTAATTTCATCCCGCGCAAAATGGCGGGGCGGACTAGTGTCTCCGTCGGCTGTTCCAGCGCTTGCGCGATCAACTGGGCCTTCACCCAGAGAGCGGGCAAAAATAAGACGACTGACACCGTAATCAGGATGGACGGCTGCCAGCCCGACCAGCGCCAGAAGACAAAAACCAAAAGCCCGAAAGAGGGTGCCAGCGACCATGAAACGTGCCGCGGATCCGGCACCGGATAATATTGGAGCGCGGACCCAAGTGACAGCGCGGAGAGGGCCGCGATCAAATAATATTCAGTTGGCTTCGGCGATTCTCGGTCGACTACAGCCTGTGTGATGCTGTGAATAGCCTGCAGCAAAATGGCCAAGGGCAACAAGCTGGCCCAGCCACCTTGGCGTAGAGAGAGCAAGTTGAGCACCAGCTCATGTTGCCAGACAAGTAGTCCTCCGAGAAAAAGAAAATAAAGGGTGATAGTGCGAGAGAGAAGAGTCGGGCGGAATTTCTTCACCAAAGCTGGAAGGAAGACGGCGAGCAGCAGAGCCAGCAGTCCGGCGCCCGCGACTGGATGGATGTGCGGATCCAGAAAGTGACTCCAGTTGTCATACATGTCTTCGGCGCATTTCCTGGGCCAGACAAAGTTTTGATACCACCAATCCGCCAGCCCGCCAGAAAGCAATATGCCACCCAGCATAATACCGTTTACCGCGACAAACCCGCCGGAAATTCTCCCGAAGATGGCCCGCTTTGAATAATTCCCTGAGCCCCAGTTTGTCCAATGCAGGGCAACCCATATCACGGCCACGCAGCCAATCATTATCAACCCCACAGGTTGACGGCACCAAAACACACAGGCGCACACTATGCCTAGGATCAGACCCCATTGCTCCGATTGCTCACCCCGAATTATTCGAAACAGGGCATATAGGCCCACGCTTTGAAACATCAGGGCAAAGACCGAGGACCAAGGCAGAAAAATCAAATAGTGACCGAACCAGTCTTGCTCATAGCTGGGCAGGAACAGGAAAAACAAACCGCACGCTAAGATCGCAAGCGAGCGTGGTAAAATCAGCCGCCACGAAGCATAAAGAAAAAACATCGTCACTCCATACGCCGCCACGGTCATAAGCTTGACCGAGAGTAAACTAGGGTGAAGCCACAGGGCCACGACCTGTAAGTAACAAGTCAGGGCACCATACTGCATAAAGGTGTCTCGGAATAAAACCTGCCCTGAAAGCACATCAAGCGCGGGCTTAAGCATGATGCCATCATGATGAAAATCCACTCCCAGTCTCGCGAGCGGCACCAACAGGACCACCAGACCCGTAGCGAGCAAAGTGGCCACCAGCGCATCGCGCCTATTCATTGTTGCCTGACAGGGAGCATCATTGTGGCCCGCGGGGTTGATTTTCTTGCCAAGACCACAGATGTCATGGCCATCAGCGTGCGAGTGCCATGATTCTGGGCAAGCGATTACGCCATGAAGGTGTCGAGCTCACCTGCTGTGGTCTCGTTCGCCATCAACCTTCGGTCAAATGGCTTGCCAGCCGTAGGCCCAGCGGAGGCTGGCGGAAGGGGAGGGATTCGAACCCCCGGAACCTTGCGGTTCAGCGGTTTTCAAGACCGCCGCGATAGACCACTCTGCCACCCTTCCAACCTTCGCCGGGCCTACGGTTGGCAGGCCGGATGCCGTCGGACGGCTACTTTCAACTCGCAGACTTGGCAGATTTCCCGCTGTGTCGAGTCTGCAAAGTTCGTCGCAGGGCCATGCGGCATTCCATTTGTCCCATGGCCTATTTGATCAACCAAGTGCAGGAAATGCAGGGTCTCTACGGCCCGTTCACCATCGCTGAGCGCGTGGTGCAGAAAATCTGGCTGCGCCGGGACTTCGCGACGGACCGGGCGACGCTGGCTGATGGCCGGAAGTTGGAAATACGTTCGTCGGGCACTTGGAATCTGCTCGGAGGTCCGGATTTTCTCGGAGCCCGGTTGCTGGTGGATGGCCGGGAGATCATCGGTGACGTCGAAGTTCATTTTCATGTCTCGGACTGGCGGGCGCACGGCCATGGTGCCGACCGGGTCTACGCCAAGGTCGTGCTGCATATGGTGATGTTTCCGCCGGCCGAGCAGGAGCCCGGCGCGGTGCGCGGCGACGGCACGGAGATCCCTACCTTGGTGCTGTTGCCG
>JAHFTH010000261.1 GCA_023269445.1 Lacunisphaera sp. | reverse complement strand
ACTCTGCCCGCCACCTCGGAACAGAATCCCGGCGGCGAACAGCAGCATGACCTGCCCCTGCTGGAGAAATTGCTGCAGGCCTGCGCCACCGCACCTGCGGGACGGCGGCCGCATTTTATTTTCTTTTCCTCCGGCGGCACCGTCTATGGCAACGCCCCCGGCCGGTCCAATCTCGAGACCGATCCCCGCCAGCCCATCGGCCGTTACGGCCGGGCCAAACTCGCCGCCGAGCAATTGATCGAGGCCGCCGCCGGCCGGCTCGGCGTCCCCTGCACCATTCTGCGCATTTCCAATCCCTACGGCTACCCCGTGCCCACCGGCCGCGTGCAGGGCATCATCCCCCATGCCATCCGCAGCGCCGTCGAAGGGCGGCCGCTTCCCCTCTGGGGCGACGGGCACGCGCGGAAGGATTTCATCTACTACACGGATTTTCTCTCAGCGCTCAACGAGGTCGTGGCCCGCCGCCTCACCGGCACCTTCAATCTCTGCGCGGGTGAATCCCACAGCGTGCACGAGATCATCAGGCTGGTCGAGAAACACACCGGACGGAAAATCACCACGACCATGACGGCTGGCCCCGCCTGGGATGTGCAGGACAGCCAGCTCGATCACCGCCGCCTGACCGAAGCCACCGGCTGGCAACCACAGGTCGCCCTCGACGAGGGCATCCGGCGCTCCGCCGCCGGCTTTCTCGAACCCTGACCATGGCCGCCCCCGCCGAGCCTTCCGCTTCTTCCGCGCGCGCCCTCGTCGTGATGTTCGTGGCGGTGAGCCTGCTCGCCCTCGGGTTGCTCGGCCAGTCGTGGCACGCCTCGCTGCTCGACCGTTATGAATTCCGCCAGCTCCAGACCGCTCTCAGCACGTGGTGGATCGCGCAGGAAGGCTGGCAACTGGATTATCTGACCCCGCTGTTCGGTCCACCGTGGTCGGTGCCAATGGAGTTCCCGACCTATCAGGTCATCGTTGCGACGCTGCATCACCTCACCGGCCTGCCGCTGGAACAGGCGGGGCGCCTGACGGGCATCGTTTTCCTTTTTGCCTGCCTCCCCGCCCTCTATGATCTGCTCAGCCTCGCAGACCTGAAACCCTCGCGCCGGCTCGTCGTGCTCGCGGTCGTCCTCACCTCGCCGGTCTATCTTTTCTACGCGCGGACGTTCATGATCGAGACCACCGCGCTGTGCTGCGCCGTCTGGTTTCTCGCCCTCTTCCGGCGGTCGCTGGAAAGTCCGCACTGGGGCTGGATCGTCGCCACCACTTTGGCCGCCACGCTCGCCGCCCTGACGAAGATCACCACCTTTCTGGTTTTCGGACTGCCCGCATTGGCGCTGGCACTGTCCGCGTGGCGCACGGCCAAGAGTCGGCCTCGCTGGCTGCTCGCGTCCGTCATTCCCGCGATCGTCTCGCTCGGCCTGGCTTGGTGGTGGGTGCGCCACGGCGATGCCGTGAAGGACTCCAATCCTTTCACGGGCTTCATCACTGCCCGCGAACTGCGCGCGTGGAATTTCGGCCCGTGGGCCCTGCGCTTCGACGGGTCGTTCTGGATCCACATCCAGGAAAACATCGTGGGCTACAACCTCACCGAGGGCGCGATCGCGATCGCCCTGCTCTGCGTGCCCTTCGCCCCCGCGCGGAGCCGGTGGATCGCCGCCGCCGGGTTGCTGGGCTTCGCTTCCGGCCCGCTGGTCTTCGCCAACCTCTACCACATCCACGACTATTACTACGCGGCCAACTCCCTCCTCCTGCTCGCCGCGGCCGGGCTGCTGCTGGCCTCGGTCTGGGACGACCCACGCCTGCCCCGCGGCACCAACTGGCTGGCCCTCGGCCTCGTGCTCGTCTTCCAACTCCACGCTTTCTACCGCGGCTACTACTCCCACCACAGTCGCCACCCCGCGCCGCCACCCCCGGAGCTCGCGGCCATCATCCGCGACAGCGTGCCGGCCGACGGCGTGGTG
Source organism: Lacunisphaera sp. (assembly GCA_023269445.1). Taxonomy (GTDB): domain Bacteria; phylum Verrucomicrobiota; class Verrucomicrobiia; order Opitutales; family Opitutaceae; genus Lacunisphaera. The sequence goes on along the minus strand of JAHFTH010000261.1, from coordinate 1,865 downwards.
CTGATCTACGGTGCCGACTGGGATCCGCTGCTCCCGTATTATTTCCAGCGCCGCGCCCTGATGGTGCCCGGCGAACGCGAGAACGAGACCGCCGTGCTGGAACAGGTGCTGGAGCGTCTGCCGCCCCACCGCATCGCCGCCTTGGTGATTCATGGCGACAAACTCCGCGCCCGGCCCGACTTCATCCGCGAACGCACCGCGCGCTTCGGCCTCTCCGCCCAACCTGCCGCCCGCAGCCGCACCGACGAACTCTATCTGCCCGCATCCCTCGACCCGGGCGTGATGGCGAAACTCGCCGCCCGGCCCGCCGCCTCCGCGGTCCAGTTGCTCACCCTACCGGCCAACGACACGTTCTCCGCCGCGCTCAAGCCCGAGATTCTCACCGGGCCCGCGCTCGCGATCTTCCATCCGGCCCCGGTCGAGGTGCGCAGCAAGTATGGCGTGAGTCCCGCCGAACTCGATGGTCGCCGCGTGCTCAACGCCCATGCCCCTTCGGAGTTCGTGTTCCGGCCCGCGCCCGGCGCGCACCACTTCCGCGCGGTGGCCGGTCTGCCCGATGCGGCTTTCGCCCCCGGCCGCGAGGCGATCACCGATGGCATCACCCTCGAGGTTTTCGCGACGGCGCCGGGTGGCCTCAAGCAGCTCCTCTTTCAGCGCCGGCTCGATCCCGCCCATGCCGCCGGCGACCGCGGCCCGCAGACCATCGAGCTCGACCTGCCCCAGCCTTTCGCGGGCGACCTCACGCTCCGGCTTGGCAACGGACCCGACAATAATCCGACCAACGACTGGGCCTATTGCGCCTCGGTCGAGATTTTCTAGGCGCGCTCAGTCGATCTTCAGCGGCCCCAGCTGGATCCAGTCGCGCGTATCCTTGCCGACCGGACCCGGCCCGAAAAAGAGTTCCACCTCCCCGGCCGCCGGCAGCGTGAAACTGAACTCCAGCGGCCGCAGCGTGCCCCGGTCGTCGCGATTATGGCGCGGATCAAAATGCCGGGTGGCGAGCGGGCGCCTTTCCCCGTTGTCGCCTAGGGCGAACAGGCTCACCTCCACGCCGTCCGTCGTTTCGGAGTCCGGCAGATCCAGCCGGTAGGCCTCGGCCGACATTTGCAGGCTGCTGTGCAATGTGTGCGCCCCGGCGGACAGGGCAAAGACCAGTCGCGTGACCGGATGCGCACCATAGAGCGGCTGCCCGCTCGACGCGTCGAGCGAGGGCCCAAAGCTGGCAAAAAAACGCACCGGCGACGGATGCATGCCCTGGAAAGGCGCCTGCTGCCAATGACGGAGGGCCGCCACTTCAAACCATTTGGCGCCCAGATCCTCCTGCGGCACCACCACTCCCGGCGCGAGCTTCACCTCGTGAAAGCGGTAGTCGAGCAACGCATAGAGCGACTCGGTCTGCCGCGCCCGGCGCACATAGACCAACGCATCGCGCCAGACATAGAGTGGCTCCCGCGCCAGCCCCCGCGCGCCAGCCTGGTCGATCAGCCATTGGCGCCCGTCGCGCGGGCCCACGATCACCAAGGCTCCGATCGTCTCCCCGTCCAGCGCGTCCATCGCCTGCTTCACCTTGGCGCTGTCTTGCGCGGCATCGTCGCGAAACATGACAGCCCTCCGCTGGGCGTAGTAGGGCGTCATGGAATTCCAGTCCTGCCCCAGCACCACGATCACCTCCTCGGGCTTGGTCAGCGTCTGCAGGGACCGGGTCAGGCCGTCGCCGCCGGGGCTAATCGCGTTCTGGGTGGGAAAATAATGTTCCGCATAACGCGCGGTTTGTCCGGCCAGCACGAGGCCGACCGCTAGAACCACCACCCCGCGCGCCACCTTGGTTTCCGCCACGGCCACCAAGGCCAGGCCCATCGCCAGCA
>JAHFTH010000081.1 GCA_023269445.1 Lacunisphaera sp. | reverse complement strand
CTGAGGTGACCATCGAGGGCATCAAGGAATTCGAGGCGCTGCGCGACTTCCTCTACTCGCGCATGCGCGGCGTGAAGGATCATCCGCACCCTGCGGCGACCGTCGCCCCCGAGGCGGCGGCCGGCCCGGCCAAGGGCGAACTGGTCGCGGCCCTGCGCGAGACCGCCGCCGAGCTGCGCGCCGTGCGCGAACTACTGGGAAATCGCAAATAGCTCCGACCTTTTCACGTGATGACGATCCCACACACCCCGGCGCTACGCGCCACCCCTCTGCCAGAGGGGAATCAAACCCCCGCAGTCGAAGTCCCCTCTATGAAGAGGGGTGCCCGACAGGGCGGGGTGTGTTGATCCGTCGCAAGACCTGACCGCCATGTATCAGCGCATCACCAGTCTCCTCCTCCGCCTGCTCAAGGTGCCGCACGAGCCGCAACCCCCGCACGGTGACCCGGCGTCACTGCGCGTCTTCCGCGCCGGCCGGAATCTTTTCAAACTGAAACTCTTTGGCTGGGGCACCACCCAGTTGCTCGCCTTCGCCGGCATCGTGTTCTGGCTGGTCGTCTTCATCGACGTGGAAACTGAAGTCGATCGGCAGCGCCGCTCCGAGCCGGCACAACCCGCGATGACGGCGGACTCGTTTGCCAAAACGATGGAGAAAGCCGGGAACGAAGCCGGCACCACGAGCAGCGCGCGCAATCGCAGAGGCGGCAAGGGTGGCGGTCTGGCCGGATTCAAACGCGGCCTGGTCGTGATCGCGTTGCGGCTGCCCCTGTGGGCTTTCCCGCTGCTCTGGGCGCTCAAGATCACCGGTATCCTCGCCTACTTCGCCCAGTTGCCCGTCACCTACCTGATCACCCGGATGGATTACGAGCTGCGCTGGTATATGGTCACCGATCGCAGCCTGCGCATCCGCTACGGCGTCTGGAAAGTCGCCGAATCCACCATGAGCTTCGCCAACATCCAACAGGTCGTCGTCTCGCAGGGCCCTCTCCAGCGCCTCCTCGGCCTGTCCGACGTAAAGGTGCAGTCGGCCGGCGGCGGCAGCGGCGGCCATGAACCCAAGCCCGGCCAGGAGGACATGCACACGGGGCTTTTCCACAGCGTCACCAATGCGTCCGAGATCCGCGACCTCATCCTCGAACGCCTGCGCCGTTTCCGCGAAAGCGGGCTCGGCGACCCGGAGGAAAAAACGCAGGCGCTCACGACGGCCATCCCAGTCGCCGCCGAATCCACGGTCGAATTACTCGCCGCCGCCCGGGAACTCGCCACCGAGGCCCGCGCGCTGCGCGGATCGCTGGGCTGAGGTGGGCGGCGGTTTCCACACCGACGCCTATCGCCGCTGTGGATCAGCCGTCGCCAAGCCTAAGGCCGACAAGAAGCGGTGACCACCCACCTACCACTACCCTCCATCAAACTTAGGGCTGCTTGCCCAACCACTCCGGGCGAGGCTCATTCATCGGCCAGTAACTCCTTGATCGAGGCGAATTGCTGATAGACTAATTTACGCGTCTCGATGAATTCGCAGGAAAGCTCGCTGTTTTTCAACTGACGATAAACGAGACGAAATTGGCCGACGCGCAAACGAGAAAAACCCGCCAGCTCGTTCTCCAACGGTTTCGAGTCCGTCTCCCGACCGGCAGCCAGAGCCCGCAGTGCAGTCTTGATAGCGCGACGCTGGGCCGGATGCAACCGGCGCACATAGGTCACGACTTGATCGGCTACCCGCATCAGCCGGCCAAAGCAGTGTGAGGATGATATTTCACTTTGCCCGCACGGAGACGCTTGAGCTGTCGCCTGAAGTTAGGATTGGCCAGCAGTTCCATCGTCTCCAACACACCTTCCCACTTCTCCCGCGAGACCAGATAGGCCACTGCTTCGTCTTGCTGGGTGATGACGGCTACACCCCCGCGCTGGGCGGTGCGCACCAAGGCGGGAAAATCACTCTGTCCTTTGGCAATGGTATAGGTGTTCTTCACCGTGGCACGATTATCCCTCACCCAACCCCGCGTCAAGCAACGGAGTGCCTTACGGCTGCTTGCCGAGCCGCTGCCAATCCACGTGCGTCGTGTCGCTTGAGCCGACGCCGAGCTGCCGGGCGAATTCGAGGAGGCGGGCGTCATCTTCGGTGATGGGATCGAAGCCGGTGCGTTTGCGGGCGGCATTCAACCGCTCGAGCATGAGCGAGTCGAGCAGCACGGGATCGGCGCTCATCCAGAGCCGGGGCTCGGAGACGGTGTAGAGCGAATTGAAATACGGCCCGCCAATGAACTGGTAGAGCTGCAGGCTGACGAGGTTGAGCACCCAACCCTCGCGGAGTTCGGGGATGGCGGCCATCTCGGCCACGGCCGCGGGCGCGGTGGCGGGGCTCTTGAAAAAGCGGAAGGTGTTGCTCGCGTTCCAGAGCGTGGCGTTCACGAGCGCGCCGTTGATGCCGAGCACCTGGTGGTCGGTGACGACCGGCAGGTTGATCCAGAAGTCGGCATCGAGGAACAGCGGGGTGGCGAGAAAGCTCTTGCGGTCCTCCTCGACGGTGGTGTTGGCCTTGCCCCCGGCGGCGTTTTTCACGGCCTGGTCATTGAGGATCGAATCGAAACGGGACGGCAGTGGGCTGTCGTAGAACCAGGACGGATCATAGAACTTGCCCGACTCGAGCACATAGACCGGATGGCCCGGGAACGGCACGACCCCGGACGAGAACGACGGCAGGAATCCCGTGAGGCGCAGCCGCAGCGGATTGAGACCGACCAGAAAAATATTTTCGCTGGCGAAGCCACGCTTCTCGAGCGCGGTGATCACGCCGCGCACCAGGCCGAAAGGCGTGGCGAGACCCGGACCTGAATCAGCGTAGATTTTCAGGCCGACTTTTTTCTTGGCCCCGGGCACGAGGGGACGGTGGGCGGTGCGCTCGAAATCCTGCAGCAGCTGCTCGACGGCGTAGCGGTAGTCGGCATCGCTGAAGTCGGACAACTTCTGCTCCCAGACGGTGGCGGGAATCACGGGGGACTCGGCGGCGGGGAGCACGACCCCGGTGAGGGCGGCAAGGATCAGGGCGGTGGTCGGGAGGAGGTATCGCATGTGGTTTTCGCGCGGACCGGTCGAAGGGCGGCAGGTGCGCACCTTGCCAGACAGCATCGGCGGATAAAAGTTTAATCTTCCCGCCAGCGGCGGTGAAAGCCACATTCCCGGTTCGTCACCCACCCGCCTGTGCCCGTCATCAAAGCCAACAGCATCCGCGACCTCAAAAACCGCGTGAACATCCACGATGTGGTGATCCGCGTGGTGGCGCTGAAGAAGGCCGGCAGCGGACGTTTCAAGGGCCTGTGCCCGTTTCACTCGGAGAAGACGCCGTCGTTCAACGTCTCGGCGGACAAGGGATTCTACAAACGCTGCGGCTGCGGCAAGGCCGGCGACACGATCGCCTTTGTGATGGAGACCGAGGGCCTGCAGTTCACCGAGGCGGTCGAGGCCATCTCGCAACGCTTCGGTTTCCCACTCGAATACGAGGAAGGGTCCGGCGGGCCGACCAAGGAGTCGCGTTCGCTGCGGCAGGAAATCTTCGACATCCACGACCTCGCGGCGGAGCACTATCGGCAGGCCTTCCTCGCCGCGACACCGCACGGCGAATTCATCCGCGACTATTGGGGGAAGAACCGGCGCTTCACGCCTGAGCTCGCCGAGGAATTCAAGATTGGTTTCGCCCCGCCGGAGGACGGCGGCCTGGCGGCCGCGATGCTGAAGCGGCAATTCTCCGAAGAAGCGCTGCGGCAGTGCGGCCTGTTTTTCATCCGCGACGGCGTCGTGCCGACCTTGGGCGCGATCCGTCCGCGCTTCCGCGGCCGACTGATGATCCCGATCCGCGACCATCAGGGCCGCATCGTGGCGTTCACCGCCCGGCAGTTGGAACTGACACCGCAGGACGATCCCTCGCACGAGGCGAAATACGTCAACTCACCCGAGACGCCGATTTTCACGAAGAGTAATCTGCTGTTCAACCTGGACCGCGCCCGCACGCACGCCGGCGAGGGCCATCCCTTCGTCCTCGTCGAGGGCCAGCTCGACGCACTGCGCTGCTGGAGCGTGGGACTCAAGACCGCGATCGCCCCGCAGGGCACGTCGATCACCGAGGGCCAACTGGCGTTGTTGCGCCGCTACCACGCGCAGGTGGAGTGCTTCTTCGACAGCGACAGCGCGGGCCAGAAAGCTTCGCTGCGTTTCCTGCCGATGGCGCTCAAGGCCGGGCTCGAGGTGAAATTCCTGATGCTCGCCGGCGCGGGCAAACTGGATCCCGATCTGCTTTTTTTGGAGAAGGGTCTCGCCGCCTACGACGAAGTGAAACGAGGCGCGCTGGCCGCGATGCCGTTTGCCAAGCAGGCGTTCCTCCCCGACCCCGCGACCGCCTCATTCAACGAGCGCATGAACGCCGTGCGCAGCATGGTCGAGATCGCGCTGCAGGCCGACACCCAAGTGGCCCGCGATGATTACCTCCAGCAGGTCTCCCTGTTGCTCGGCGTGCAGCCCGACGCCATCCGCAGCGAGGTCGCGATTGTCGAAAAAAGGAAATTCAGCCCCGGCAAGGACGCAGTCGCCCCCGCCAAGCGGATCGGCGGTGACGCACACACCAAGGGCTTTGAAGAGCACCTGCTCTACATCTGCCTGCACCACGAAAATATGTTGCAGGCCATCAGCACGCAGCTGGCGCATGAATGGATTGACACGACGAGCCCGGCCGGACGCCTCCTCGACCGCCTGCTGGCCGAGGTGCAGCACAACGGCTGGAACGGCCGCGAATCCCTCGACCAACTCCTTGAGACAGAGGAGGAAAAGTCGCTTGCCGCCACCATGCTTTTCCAGGCCCCGAGCGACGACGATTGGACCAAAATCGCCAACGAGGGCCTCCGGCATTTGCAGAAGCGGTTCTTGGAGCCCAAGAAGCAACAAATAGAACTTGAAATAGCCTCGAAAGGAGCGATAGGTGACGCGACCTTACCGTCCCTCTTGAAACAGCGCGCCGAAATCACCCGTCAGCTCCTCAATCCACCGAAGCTTTCGTTGGCCTCCTGAGGCGGCTGGACACACCGACTTTGCGCTGTAGCCCAACCGGGATACTCTAAAATACGTTATGCCGAGCAAATCCAAGCCCGCCGCCAAAATCGCCCACGAAAAGGCTCCTGCGAAATCGCACGCCCACGAGGCCAAGGACAAGAGCCACGACAAACACGCTCCGGCCAAACCGCATGCTGCCGAAGCACCGAAGGTGGCGACCGATCACAAGCATCCCGAGCCCACGAAGCACAGCGCGCCCCTTGCCGCCGCCGCTTCGGCCACGGCTGATGCCACCAAGGAATTCAAGGAGAAGGCCCTCGAGAATCTCTCCGGCGATCTCAACGACAAGATCCGCTACCTGATCCGCCTCTCCAAGGAGCAGGGCTACCTCACCTATGCTGACATCAACGAGGCTCTCCCCGAGTCCGTCGACAATCCCGAGGACATTGAGAACGTCATCTCCGTCCTCCAGAACCTCGAGATCGACATCCTCGACCCGAACGAGGTCGACAATTACAAGCAGCGCCAGGAAGAGGCCGAGGAAGAGGAATCCCGCACGTCGAACAACGACATCCTCGACGACCCGGTCCGCATGTATCTCAAGCAGATGGGCCAGGTCCCGCTGCTGACCCGCGAACAGGAAGTCGAGATTTCCAAGCGCATCGAGACCGCCGAGATCAACGCCCTCGCCGCCCTCTTCGCCCTCGGGCCCGTCGGCAAGCACCTCTCCGACCTCGGCGAGAAGCTCCTCCTCCGCACCGAGCGCTTCGACCGCCTCGTCATCGACAAGAAGATCGAGAGTCGCGAAGCCTACTTCAAGAACCTCGAGAAACTCGTCGCCACCACCCGCAGCAACGACGCCATCGCCACCGAGGCTTGGGCCGATGCCCAGAAGGCCAAGGACGAGAAGGCCAAGAAGAACGCGCTCATCCGTTTCAAGAAACGCGACAACGTCCTCCGCGCCTGCTACGTGAAATATTTCTTCAAACTGAAGGTCTTCGAGGACTTCCTCCTCGAACTCCGCCCGAAGATCCACGAGCTCGAGAAGTGCTTCCACGACCTCCACCGCGCCAAGCACCCGAAGTCCAAGAAGGACGCCGCCATTGATGTCCGCACGGTCAACAACAAGCTCAAGCACCTCGAGGCCGACCTCCGCATCGCCCCGCAGGCGTTGATGGACACGCTCAAGGTCGCCCGCGGCCACATCCGCGAGGCGCATCAGGCCAAGACCGAGATGGTCGAGGCCAACCTGCGCCTCGTCATCTCCATCGCCAAGAAATACACGAACCGCGGCCTCTCCTTCCTCGACCTCATCCAGGAGGGCAACATGGGCTTGATGAAGGCCGTCGAGAAATTCGAATACCGCCGCGGCTACAAGTTCTCCACCTACGCCACATGGTGGATCCGCCAGGCCATCACCCGCTCCATCGCCGACCAGGCCCGCACCATCCGCATCCCGGTCCACATGATCGAGACGCTGAACAAAGTCATGCAGGTCCAGAAACAGCTCCTGCAGGAATTCGGCCACGAGCCGACACCGGAGGAAGTCGCCGACGAGATGAACCTGCCCGTCGAGCGCGTGCAGCAGATCATGAAGATGGCGCAGCAGCCCATCTCCCTGCAGTCCCCCGTCGGCGACGGCGACGACACCAGCTTCGGCGACTTCATCGAGGACAAGTCCGCGGACAATCCCTACGACATGACCGCCTTCTCGCTCCTGCGCGAAAAGATCATGGACGTGCTCGACTCCCTCACCGAACGCGAACGCCGCGTCCTCACCCTCCGCTTCGGCCTCGTGGACGGCTACAGCCGCACGCTCGAGGAGGTCGGCAAGCAGTTCAAGGTCACCCGCGAGCGCATCCGCCAGATCGAGGCCAAGGCGCTCCGCAAGATGCGCCATCCGACGCGCATCCGCCAGCTGCACGGCTTCTTCGACGCCGAGCAGATCGACAATCCGCAGAACCTGCTCAAGAAGCCACCGGCGATCCCGCCGCAGTTCATCAAGCAGGGCGGCCCGCTCATCAAGGCCCTCTTCCCGCAAAACTGAGGGCCGCTTTCGGCCTTTACTCAACCTGCCCTCAAACTAACCTGCCGCCATGTCTCTCTCCTTCATTCCCCTCGCCGGTATCCTCGGCCTCGGTGGTCCCGAACTGCTCATCATCCTTGTGATTTTGCTGCTCCTGTTCGGCGGCGCCAAGCTTCCCGCCCTCGCCAAGGGCCTCGGCCAGTCCATCAAGGAGTTCAAGAACGCCGCCAAGGACGAACCCAAGGAAGAGAAGAAGTCTGACGCCGGCAACGACGCAAGTAAGCTCCGCAACAACTGAGCCGGCCGCCTTGGTCTGACCTCACGGCGCATCCCACTCGGATGCGCTTTTTTTTATTCCCCTTGGGTCCAATACCCCGGAGCTTGCTCTGGCTTGGATAAACCCTGTGGGAGCGTGCTTGCACGCGACTGTCGCGACCAAGGTCGCTCCCACAATACCGGGCAAGCGCTGGCTTGATCAAATGCCTCGGGCTTGCCCCGAGGATACTTACTGGCCCTTCCAGCCCACTAGCTTCGCCTGTTGACAGAGGCCCGGTCCTTTCCAAGCGTGGCCCGCTTTCCCCTATGATTTCCTGGATTCAAAAATACTTTCAACGGCACTTCCGCTTCGTTTTCTTAGCCGTGCTACTCGCAGTGGGACTACCCATGGTGGTCATCTATAGCTCGTCCGGCAGCGGCGGCTCTGGTAGCGGTGCCAAGCTCCTGGAGCGTCCCTTCTTTGGCGTCAATCTGGCCAACCAGGAACAGGCCCGTCGCGTGTTTTCCGACGGCGAATTGAGCGGCTACCTCCGCGCCGGCTATGCCGCCCTGCAAGGCGGCCAATTGCAGCAGTATTCTCTCCAGCGCGTCGCCGGTCTCGCCGTCGCGGACGAGCTGCACCTGCCGGCCCCTTCAGCCGCCGAGGTGGCCAAATATGTCCCCACCCTCCGCGCTTTTCAGAATCAACAGGGCCAGTTCGACCAGTCGGTCTACACCCGTTTCGCCGATTCACTTAAGGCCGGCGGCCCGGTCACCATCGCCGACGTCAACCGCGTGCTGCGCGACGATGCCCGTCTTGCCGTGCTGGCCAAGGTCGTGGGCGGTCCCGGCTACGTCCTGCCCGCCGACGTGAAGATCCAGCTCAGCCGCAGCGACTCGACCTGGACCGTGCAGATCGCCTCGCTCGACTACGCGACTTTCAACCCGGCCCTCAACCCCACCGACGAGACGCTCAAGAAATTTCACGGCGAGAATTCGTTTCGCTACGATGTGCCGGCCCGCCCGCGCTTGGGCTACGTCGAGTTCAAGTCCGCCGATTTTGCCCCGCCTGTCGCCCCCACCGAGGCCGAGCTCCGGGCTTTCTACAACGCCAACCTCGCCAGCTTCCCCGCCCCCGCCGACGCCGGCAAGAAGGACGCCGTTCTCCCCGCCACGGCGACCGATAACTTTCCCAAGGTCCGCGAGCAGGTGGAGCAGGCCATCATCGCGAGCGCCAGCCAACGCCTCGCCACCAAGGCCGCCAACGATCTGACCGTTGCTCTCTTCGAACGCAAACTCACGGCCAATTCGCCCGAGCTCGCCTCCTTCCTCGCCAGCCAGCGCCGCCTCCCGGTGGCCCTCGCCCCCTTTGCGCCGGACAACCCGCCCGCCGACAAATCCTGGCTCGCCTATTACGCCGAAGCCATCGCCCGCCTCAGCCGCGACCGCTTCTTCTCCGATCCGCTCCCCACCCCGGACAGCGTCATCGTGCTTCTCTGGCAGGAGAGCCTCCCGGCCTACAAGCCTCTCTTTGCCGAGGTGCGCGACCGCGTCGCCGCTGATTACCGCGAAAACGAGAAACGCCGCCTCTTCATCGAACGTGGCAACGCCCTCAAGACCCAGTTGCAGGCCGCCGCCAAGACGCCCGCTGGTTTCGCCGAGAAAGCCGCCAGCGAGAAACTCGAGGTCAAGAGCTACGCCAACTTCACCCTCCGCCAACCCCCGCAGGATCTGCCCCAGCCCGCCGTTGCCGCCCTCGCCCAGCTCGAATCCGGCCAGGTATCCGATCTCCTCGGCCTCGGCGACAAGGGCATCCTCGTCTATGCTCAGGAAAAGAAGTTCCCCGACCTGAGCACGGCCAACCCGCGCTATGCCGAGCTTCAGGGCCAGCTCATGACTTATATCGCCACCGGCAATGAGAACTCTTACCTCGGCGAACTCGTCGAACAGGAGCTCAAGAAAACCAGTCCGGCAGCGACGCCCTGACCGCCCGGCGGGGCTCCGGTCCGCCGTCCATCCCGTCAAACCGCCGCCCGGCTAACAGCATACTGCCACCGTCCCCTACGGTGGCATTTTTATGTCGAAACCTTCCCGCTTCACCGCCGTCACAATTAGCTTAAACTTTTCGACCACCTCGCGTGTCTTGTCCCTAGCCCAACTTCTCATGACCCATCCCCTTCGCCGACTTGCTGCCAGCCTCACCCTCGCGCTGTTTGCCGCCGCCACTCTCCCCGCCCAAAATAATGCGGCCCCTGAGCTCACTCTTCAAGAGTGCATCACCCGCGCCCTGAACAAGAACTTCGACCTCGCGATCGGCCGCTACGGCCCGCAGATCGCCCAGGACAGCATCGCCGTCGCGGCGGGCGGCTATGAGACGCAGCTCTCCGTCACCGGCAGCAAGGGCTACAGCTCCACCGGAGCCACCTCCACCACGACCAGCTCTTCTTCGCACACGTCTGATCTACGCGTCGGCGTGACTCAGAAACTCTACACTGGCACGACCCTCAGCGCCAGCAGCCGGATTGATCGCAGTTCGTCCAATCCCGCCTTCAGCACCCTGAACCCCGCCTACGACGCCGACCTGACCCTCTCCGTGCGCCAGTCGCTGCTCAGCGGCCTTGGCCTCGCCGTCAACCGCGCCGGCATCCAGCGCGCCGAGATTGGCTTCCTCCGCGCCAATCTCGACTTCAAGGCCCAAGCCCTGAACGTCATCCAGTCCACGGAAAACGCCTACTACAACCTCGCCTTCGCCCGCGAACAGCTCGTCGTCCGCAATTTCTCCCTCGCCCTCGCCAACAAGCTGTTTGACGAGGCCAAGACCCGCAAGGAGGTCGGCGTCGTCACTGATCTGGATGTGCTGCAAGCGGAGGTCGGCGTCGCCAACGCCCGCCGCAATGTCATTCTCGCCCAACAGACCGTCCAGGACCGGCAGGATTCTCTCCTCGCCCTCATCGGCCAGTTCGAGCTCGACGCTTCGCTGGGCACCGTGCGCTTCAGCGAGGTGAGCGATGCCACTCCCGTCTTCGCCTCCTCCTACCAGATGGCCAAGCAAAACCAGCCCGACTACCTCTCGTCCCTGGCCGCCATCGACCAGTTCAAACTCGACCTCAAGCTCGCCCATGATTCTGCCAAGCCTGACCTCACCGTCGGTGCCGCCCTGGGGATGAGTGGACGCAACGGCAGCGGCAGCGACGCTCTCAGCGACGCCTTCGACCGGCAGAACCACTCCTGGCAGGTCGACTTCGCCTTCAACTATCCCTTGGGCCGCGCCTCAGACAAAGCCCGCGAGCGCCAGAGCCTCGCTACCCTCAGCCGTGAGCAGACCCGCCTTCGTCTCATCGAACAGAATATCGAGTTGGATGTCCGCAGTGCCGTGCGCTCGGTGGAAACTAATCTCGAAAGCGTGAAGATCGCCACTTTCGCTTCCAACCTCAGCCAGCGGCAATACGAGCTGGAAAAAGCCAAGTTCGACGCCGGCCTTTCCACCAGCCGCCGCGTGCTCGAGGCCCAGGATGATCTCGAGACCGCCCGCGTGAATGAGCTGCATGCCAAGGTTACGCTCCACACGGCCATCGCCGCCCTCCACCGGATCGAGGGCAGCTCGCTGCAACGCTACGCCGTGCAGTTGCCTTGAGTTTGTGGCCGCTGGATTGAAATACGGCCTCATCGCCGCCGCCGGCATGAGCGCCTGGATGCTCGGCGAATACGCCTTCGGTCTGCACACGACCCGCATTGATATCAGTAACTTGACTGGCTACGGGGTCGTGCTGATTTTCATCGCCGCTCTGTGGCGGCTGCTGCACCACCAGCTTTATCAGACCAACCGCACTTGGCTGCCTATCTGGCAGGGTCTGTTGCATGGCATGCTCGCCAGTCTCGTAGTCGCGATTAGCTTCTATGTTTTCCTCTCGCTCTACCTGAGATATATTAACCCGGATTACGCGGATCTCACTTTGGAGCGGTTGGTAGCCCACATGCGGATAGAAGGAAAACCAGAGGGATCGATCCGCGCTATTGCTCGCGAATTTCGGTGGGGCCTGACTCCCGTAGGTCTGCTTTTTTATGTGCTCAAACTATACCTGTTTATCGGCTTGGTCGCCTCCCCGCTACTCACGCTGTGGCTAAACTGGCGGCGCAAAGAGCCCGTCCACCCTGGCTGATCCGGCCACGATCTGCGGATGCGCGGGCAGCTGAGTCTTGAACCACGTCCGCTGTTTCTTCACGAGCACCCGGGTGTTCTGCGCAATCGCCGCCGCCAACTCCGCCTCTGGCAGACGACCTTCGATGAAATCAATCGTCTCGCGATAGCCGATCGCACCCGCAGCACTCGGATTCTGTTTCAGGCCCTGCGCCAGCAGCTCGCGCACCTCGGCGACCAAACCAGCCTTGAGCATCCCCGCCACCCGCTGATTGATCCGCGTCTCCAAGTCCGGCAACTCTCGCACCAGCTCGCACAGCTGCACCACGCAATCGGCAAACGGTGCCGGCAGCGCCGCAAACTCCGCCTGCAAGTCCGCCAACGTCCGGCCCGAGGCGAGACAGCGTTCCAAGGCTCGCGTCACGCGCCGGGGATTGTGCACATCCAGCGCGCCCAGTCCTGCTGGATTCAATTTCACCAGCTCGGTCACCAGTGACTCGACGCCGTCGCGTTCGAGCCGCGCCCGCACGTCCGCCCGGATTTCCGCCGGCACCGCCACCTCGTCCGCCACCGGGGCAAAAAACGCCTTCAGGTAGAACCCACTCCCACCGGTCACCAGCACCGGCCGTTCGCGCCGCAGGATGTCATCGATCGCCACCCGGGCCTTGGTCACGTAATGCGTCACATCCATCCGCTCCGTGAGGTCGCAGATATCGATCAGGTGGTGTGGCACGCGAGCAAGCTCGGCCGGAGACGGTTTCGCCGTGCCGATGTCGGCCCCGCGGTAGAACAGCAGCGAGTCGCACGACACGATCTCGGCCCCGCGCGCCTCCGCCCAGCGCAGGGCGAGCTCGGTCTTGCCGACGGCGGTGCAACCGGTGAGAACATGAATCGTGCGAACCACGCCGCCAGTCCAAGTGCTTCGCCGGATCGTTGCAAAACTCCTTTTGCCATCCCGGTCCGAATAGTCAGGCTGCGTCGCTTATCTCTCCCGCTTGAAAGCCCGCTTCATCTTCAACCCCCACTCCGGCAGCAATCGCCGCAATCCCTACCTGCGCGACCGTGCGGCGGAGTTTATCCGGCAACACGGTTGGGATGCGTCGGTCGTCGCGACCGAGCGGCCGCGCCACGCGACCGAGCTCGCCCGGCAGGCCGTGGCCGAGGGTTGCACGCTGGTTGTCGCGATTGGCGGCGACGGCACCATGAACGAGGTCGCCTGCGCGCTGGTGGACACGCCGGCCTGCTTCGGGCTCATCCCCTGCGGCTCGGGCAACGGCCTAGGTCGGCACCTCGGCATTCGTGAGCCCGGTCGCGGCGCTTTCCGCACTTTATTGGAAGGCAGGCCCATCATGAACGACACGGGCATGGTCAACACCGACCCGTTTTTCTGCGTCGCGGGAACGGGCTTCGAGGCCCTGATCGCCAGCCGCTTTGCCTCGCTCACTTCGCGGGGGTTCTCCG